>CAZKLD010000001.1:0-191699 GCA_964553745.1 uncultured Candidatus Peribacteria bacterium
GTGATAGCGGGGTTTGGGGCGGGAACCGTACGCGAAATATATTTATCTGCGACATTCTTCAAGATAGCATTTCCCACCCCAATGCTTTTTGCATACTTTTTTGCATAAAAAAGTCGGATGTTGATATCATTAATGAATAAGGATTAAGATGATGAACGTGCAATGATTAATGAGGTGGATTCCCGATCGAGCCGGGAATGACAAGATGGATGATGTTTTAATCTTGCTCAACCCCCTTTCAACAAAGGGGGAAATGAAGGGGGATTTTTGAATGATGAATTATCATTAAAGGATTTCTCTCTGCGCTCGAAATGACAAGCTCTCCCCTCGCCCTTAGGGAGAGGGGTCGGGGGTGAGGGCTGCATTAATGACGCTCTCCCCTCGCCCATAGGGAGAGGGGCTGAGAGTGAGGGCAATCTGGGAATGCGGAGCCAGAGAGTATGCCCTGGGGCAGAGGGGCTAGGGGGTGAGGGCTGCATTAATCATTAATTAAATATGGGTTTTAAAGGAAGTACAAAAGAAAAAACATCTTAAGATAAAAAAACATCCTGCTTCAAAGCAGGATGTTTTTGATGATCTTTAATGAATCTACATCTTTTCACGCATTGCCATGTAAGCCTTTATCTCAAAATATGAGACATCCGGACATCAAGAATCTTCCAGTTTGTCTTTGATCGGCTTGAGCTTGATATTTTCAGCAAACATCTCAGGCTCAATGAATTTCTTGATCTTTTCAAGATTTTCAGGATTGACGAGCTTCAATAATTCATCATTCCCTATCCGTCAGTCTTCAAACAGCTTTACAATGTGTCATTCTATCATAACTGCTGACATTTCACGCTCTTTGGCGATTTCTTTGATTGACTTGCCCGCTTCGAATAAGGATAGAGTTTCCGAATAAGTATCTTGGGATGATTTTCTAGGCTTTTCGCCTGATCATATCTTTAGTTTGTCTTTTATCTTTTTGAAGATATTTCATCTGGTCCTCATGGCTACAAAAGTTTGCAGCAAAGCTTCCTCATTTATGAGGAGTCACTCTAATTTAAGCGACTGCTGTCATTTGTGAGTAAGAGAAAGAAGCGGATATTGTCAGAATGATTTTTCGATGAAACTCTGGCTTATCAGCGACTCGATCACAGCCTGTACAAGCTCTTTGGAATATTCTCATAAGATTCCATACTTATCATCCTCATCGAGTCTCCATTCTATGAGTTTTGCGTCTTTGCTTCATTGCAGGAATTTGGCAATGGTATTCAATCAGAATCTGTTGTCGAATTTCTGCACGACATCCATTACTATTTCAAAAACAGAGAGATTAACCGGATTTTCGATATTTCATTCAAGCATTTTGCTCTTGTCTATGCAATAATCACATTTTCAGCAATTGTCGCCAAGGGACGATAGATCTTCTTCGTCTCAGAAATAATCAAGGATGAATCTCTTCCTGCAGCCAGGATAGAATAGAAGCTTCTTTATCTGCTCCAGCTTGAAATACGCCTCCGTCTTAAGGAGCTCTTGTTTTTTCCAATCGATAAGGACTCCTGAAGAGGCTCTTTTCCCTTGCAATAATGTCAATCATCTTCATCTGAATTCTTCATTTCACTCGGAACTGTATCATCTTGTGACGATTCAATATTTTTCCAATATCTTAATAATGCTTCATACTCTCATATCAGAGCTGATTTTTGATTCCTTAGCCATCACAGCTTGAGTCTTCAATATCTGTTCGCCCTTTCAGCCGCCGATATCAAAATCCTTGTAGAGATAATCATAGAAATCAAGAACCTCATTTTTTGATGGGTAGGTGTTCTCTATGAAGAATTCTTGGATTTTGGTGTCTCAGTAACTCGCGAGGACAACTCAAAAAGATCTCAGTCAATCCCTTCATGCTCTTCATACTTCCTGATAATAACTCTCAATGCTTCATGGGAGATTATAATGAATTACGAATCTGATGTCTTTTTTGTCGATTCACATTCAAAAAGCGTTGGTTGCAACGATGACTTTTATTTTAGAGCTCATGAAATCATTCTGGATTTTGTCCCTGTCTTCAGTATTCATGGCTCATGTGTACATTGCAGAAGCGATTCATCTGCTTTTGAGGAAGTCACTTACCTCATCTACAGTCTTCCTGCTTGAACAGTAGACGATTCCCGATCAAGGGGTCTTTGAAATTATTTCAAGCGTTTTTTCCAATTTATTGTCTCTTTCGCTGATTTCTCTGACGAGAATTATGATATTTTTCCTGTCGAATCACCTAGTGAATACATTGTAATCAGTAAGTCATAATCTGTCGACGATATCTTCTCTGACTTTTTTTGTCGCAGTTGCAGTGAGTGCCATTATAGGAAAATCCTTTCATTGTTTTATCTTTTCGAGAAAGCCCTTGATCTTCATATAGCTCGGCCTGAAATCATGTCACCATTGACTGATACAGTGTGCTTCATCTATTGCAATGAGTGCTATTTTGCACCTGTTTATGATACTCAAAAAAGCTTCAGAATTAAGTCTTTCTGGAGCTATGTACAAGAATTTTATAGGATTTGATTCAGAAAAATCAGTCGAATCCAGTTCGTTCAATATCTGATTTTGCTCGCTTTGCGATATTGTAGAATTGATGACTTCCGCTCTTATCTTAAGCTCGTTCAGCTTATCTATCTGATCTTTCATCAGAGATATAAGCGGAGATATGACTATGGTCAATCAGGGCATTACCACTCACGGCAACTGATATGTCAGTGATTTTCATCATCATGTAGGCATGAATACCAGCGTATCCTTCTTGTTTACTACGCTATCTATTATTTCTTTCTGTCACTCGTGGAAATGTTCCAGTTTAAATACGTCTTTCAACGTATGCTCCAAATTCATCATCATTCGCAATTATTATTAGATATAGAGTATACTCAGAATATGAAAATATCATATTCTTAATTATTTTATAGGGAAGGAAATAGAAAAATATTGAAAAATCTAAGAAAATCTAATTTCATTATATTTTTTATTATTTTAATTCAATGCCATTTATCTGTATTATAATTGACTTATTATTCAGTTTCATTATAAATCACAAGTAACATTAAAAAAAATATCTATGAATATGCAAACATGACCTCAAGAGGATGAAAGGGAGAAAGTTGGCGCGGAAGAAAATTCAGAAAATATGCACTTGGATATAAAGCAATATATTATCTGATTGCTTGGTAAGGAATTTGATGATATTCTCTCGTTAAGAGTTGTATGATTGGACAGATTCATAGAATTCAACGAATTGGCTAATTCCGCATTGAGCTCGATTCTTATTGAAAAATACAACCTCAACCTCAAAGAGGAGCAATTCAGAGATTCATTCTGCACATCAAATATTTCCACTTTCAATTGAACCGACCAAGAAAGAGACCAATTGATGGATCTCATAGAAAGGAAAAAGTCCCTATATCAAGAAATATTAGCAGACTGCATCAGAAGGGGAAATTTCGGATTTCCTGCAGAAGATCTTTCTGATATCCTGAATCTCATCGGAAGCTGAGTGTTCGAATGGAAAGATTCATTATATAGGGAATATAAAAAGGCTGCTCTAAAATATTCAGCCACTGATCTGCAAAATGAAATACATTATTGAATACCAGATTGAGATGCGGTGATTTCTTATAAGGAATCCCTGCTTTCCTCTAAGGTTATCCTTAAGAACATCATGAGCATCAATGATGACAATATGCGAAGTTATCTATTAGATGCGACTACACTCTCATTGAAGTGAAGCCATATTTACAAAGATTGGATAGATGCAGAGCAAAGCGAGCTGCATTCCTGGCATAGCGACTGAAAGCTTGTCTTCTTGGCTCCGATGGAAAATTACATTCATAGGAATTTCGTAGATGTCGAATTCATCGTCCTTTTAAGGGAAAAAATAAGCATCGATCTATCCAGTTTCTCCGAGCTTTCGGCAAAATATTATAATGATCCTTATTGAATGGATAAGATAAAGTCATTTTATGTGGAAGAGATTCTGAAATGATGAGGAGCTTCATATGGGCAATTTCTAGGGAAATCATTCCCGAATGACATGGAATTGAGACAAAGGTTCGGTACATTCATATGAATAGTAAAATGAGAATTCCCGAAGACTTTCGATGAATATCGTCTGAAAATAGCGAAGGTATTCAGCATCGATCCTGATCTTCTGCTAGAAAAAAAACCTGAAATAGTCGAATGAACTCAAATCGAAACCACATACCATGAATATGGGCATTCTGCCTTCTGAGTGAAAAGCTCCAAACTGGAGGAAACCAAGGCCTCACTCTTCTACTGGCTCCACCTTTATGATAAATACATAGAATCTGATCAAGAGCTCACAATGTGAGAAATAAGCAGGCTTATGTATTCATTTACTCTTGATTTCACAAGATATATCTCCAGAATGAAAGATTCGCAATTCAGGAAATATGTATACACATCTCAGATACTGATGCACCATATGTGCGATTGTTGATTGTTATCATATGACAGTGAGAGAAATTGCCTAAATCTCAATCTAGATTGAGATGATGTCATCATAAGATTCAAGACATTGCTCAGGAATCTTGTATGAGTCCTGGACACGATCAAGTCAATCTATGAATCAGATGATAATGCAAGAGAGGGGAAGATGTTAGAATATTACGATAATGAAACGCTTTCTGTCGTAAATGAACTCCATAAGAATTTCTAAAGACAAAATGAAAACCCCCACCGATTGCTCGGTGGGGGTTTTTCACTCGTTGTTTTGATGAAAACTCGTTAAGCGATGACTGCCTTGTCTCTGGCGAGGTCGTAGTCCAGCTTCTCTTCGGGCGGCTTGTTGGGCACGAAGTTGATTCCGAAGAAGCACATGTAGGGCGTGATGCCGTGCGTCGGGACGAACCCGGATACAGAGCCGCACATCCCGATGTCTTCTCCATAAGTGCTCGAGATACCCTTGATTGCCGATACGAACGAGAAGAGGTCTCCGGTCAGGCTTCCGCCGAGGACATTCTTCTTGGTGCCATCAAGGTAGCAGACCTTGATATTCTCGAGGAACATGGCGAAATTGCCGGTCTCGACATCCACCTGCCCGTTCTTTGATGAAACTTCCAGATAAAAGGGAAGTGTTTTGGCCTCACAAAGCTGCACTATCTGCTGCCTCATATCCTCTAATGAGAATTTGACATGAGACTTGATCCTCAGGTTTGATACCCTGGGCTCAGGCGGTCGGGCGGTCGGCCTTCCGTCAGGCGTAATACCGTAAAATGTCTCTGCGAGAGCGTGCCCTCCTGGTTCGAGATTCAGGCGTTCGGATGAATTCCTGTCGGTGAGGAAGCTGGTGACAACTCCTCTGTTGAGCAGACAGACATCCTTGGATCTGGTCCCCTCGTTGTCGTACATGTAGCTTGCAACCAGTCGCTTGTTGTTCGGTTCGCAGTAGATGGACATATCCCGGAACGCTTCGAATCGATCGTTATAGCGAGCCAGGTTGGTGCCGATCTTGTCCTTGAATACCATGGAGATGTCGTTTGCGATGTAGGAGCCCGAGAACATATGGGCGCCGAGAGCCTCGTGGAAAAGTGTGTGGACTGCTGCCGGATCCATGAGGATGGGATAACAGCCAGAAGGTATCATCACATAATCGTGGATGTTGTCGAGGACCTGACGGAACTCGGCATTGAAGGTAGAAAAGTCCTTCTTCATTGCACTTTCGGACTTATAGAGCCTCACGGCGGTCGGCGTAAGCATGGTTTTCTTCGCGGTCAGATATTGGACGAAGGAGTAGTGGGTGCAGTAGTCGTTGGATTCGATTACAGCCGTTCCGCTCGTGTCGGCAACGACTTTGGTCTTCTTCATGACCACGCACTCGTTTTCGGAATACATGGCATTGGGTATCTTGTACAGTGCTTTCCCTTCTGCCGCGATCATGTCGAGCGTACTCTGTGAGACGCCTCTTATCGGCTTGGTCTTATCGAAATAGACTTCACCTTTGAACTCGGGCAGTATGGAATACTTGTTATCCTTGACTCTGGAGATGAAGAAGCTGTCGATGGCGCAGTGGACGAAGGAATAAATCGTCCCCTTGAGGTAGATCTTCATGTTTTCCGGGTGGAGAGGCAGATCGTTTTTGCCGTAGGTCTCCTTATAGACCTTCTTTCCGTTCTTGAACCAGAGACAGACGAGCATCGATGCCTCGACCGAGTAGATATCCTCTTCCTCGATGAAGCCGTTCTGGAAGTTGTTGAACATGCGCTCAACGAAAATGCAGCTCACGCTCATGTCGGAAATCTGGAACTCCCTCTCTTCCCCGTCGCTTGCGTCCTCCTTCTTGACCTTCATCCCCTTTGTGTAGGCGATGATATCCTGGATGACAGCCAAAATCCCCTTGAAGTCGATTGCTTTTTGAGTTTTCATACGAGTGTCCCTCCTTTAGGGCATTTGTGTTTTTATATCAGAAGGTGTTAATGATCCGTTTGTCATAGTAGTTTGGATAATAAGGAATAGTTGCCATTTGTCAATTGTTAGTTTTTATTAATTTGAAACAAAAATATTTGCAATCGATAAATTAATAAATATACTACCTTGTATTACATAGTACTATTTATTGCTTATGAACGAAGAAATCATCAAGATAACTACTCAGATGCGCAAATGAATACTTGAATATGCCATTCTTTCGATTATCAAAAGGTGAGAGGCATATGCTTCCGATATACTTGAAACTCTTAAGAAGAATAAGCTCATTGTTGTCGAGGGTACCCTGTATCCCCTTTTAAGCAGACTTAAGACTGATTGACTCATCTCCTACTATTGGATCGAGTCAAAAAGCTGACCGCCAAGGAAGTATTTCAAATTAACCCCAGATTGACTCGAATCTTTAAAAGTTATGGACTCGGCATGGCAGGAATTATCACAAGCCATCAATCAGATTATCAACTAATTATAAAACTATGAAAAAAATAATCATCAATTCAAATGAATTCGAGCTTCCCGATTGAGCGCATACATTCCTCCAGAGCTATCTTGACAGGACTAAGAAATACATCACTGAGCACAATCTGGAATATTGACTTTATGAAGATATCGAAGAGCGCATAAGTGAAAAGTTCGTGGGCTATTCTGAGGCGAATTCCATAATAACCGAGAAGGATGTCATTAGCACTGTGAATGAAATCTGAGAGAGTGAAGATATTTTCAGAGATTATGATAATTACAGCAATCATACCGGACCAAAAGACAAATTCACCTCAGACATCAAAAACTCGTTGAAAAAAACCCTCTACAAGAATCCGAGCGAGTGAATAATTTTCTGAGTATGCGCATGACTCTGAGAATTTTTCGGAATCAATCCTATCTGGTTCAGGATATTCTTCATCTGATCGCTATTCTTCTTCTGAACGTGAATCATTATCTATATCATTCTCGCGATTATCCTTCCGAACAAAAACGAGGATAGGGCTGATATCGAGAAAAACATAAAAAATGCGACCGACAAGATAGCAGAAATCGCTCAATGAAGCAATATAAAAGAAGCCACAATAAAAATATGAAGCATACTTGAATCCATTTTCAATCTGGTATGAAAGATAATCTCCGCCATTTTCTTCTTCTTATTATGAATGTTCATAATGGCTGTGTCTTTGGCAATCCTATTTTTCTGAAGCATGCTTAGAGCCTGATTCGTGCTTGATAATCAGAATATCTTTGAGTATGTTCCGCAATATGCTTTCTTCTTTTTTGCTATCGCTTGAGTTTGACTATTCATCCTTTCTATAATATCCCTTGCAAAAATCCTGAAAAGAGAATGAATCGTCTGAGCAAAGATCGTCTTATCCATAATAACTATCGTCGCTTTATCAGGATTCGGCATAATGTCAGCATTCTTTGAGACTGCCGTAAATTACGCTCAAGAGTACTCCAAACAAAGTGAAATCTCATTTTCTTGAACTTCCTTTTCCTGAAGTGAGGTTAAACTGAATGCAGATCCTGCAATCAAAAAAATGAAACGGCCTTTCATATGAAATTCAGTCTGAATAAGCCTCTACAAATCAGCAGATTCTGATATCCGCATAAAATCCGATGATTCGATCAGAGCCAAGAACAACCAGAAATGAGAAGAAATCCTGAGTAAATTGAACCCGCTCACTTGGACAATAGAGAACGGAGCATTGACCTTATCTGCAAAAAATGAGAATTTCAATTCAATCGTGCCTGTTTCATTCCTGGACAGAGACCTGGAGATATATGTTCCATCAGATAAGCAGCTCGATATTTCCGGCATGGGGGCTTATGATTTTCATATAAAAAACCTTAAGATATCGGGCGAAGACTGAATGCTATATAATTGACGATACTGTTCAATCTGAAAACTCAAATACTCAGAGCAATATGCCCAATTCATCTGTTATCCCGAATTTAGATAAGTCCGCTCATCTTTTCAATTGCAATTCACAGATTTTCCTCTCACCTGGAACAGATTGTATTATGATAATTCCTTTGACTTCTGAGAATATTCAAGAAAGAATATCTCATATCCTTGAGCAGTTCTAGCAATTCTGGGATTCATTTTGCTTTTGTTGTATTCTTATTCATCTCATAAAAGGAAATGATAGTGTCCACCTCGCTCAATATCCTCATTATAAGGGCATATCAAAGAGAAATTTCATCGATATCACTTCTGAATGATTTTTCGCCGAGGAATCTGTTCAGCTTCTTTATCCATGATCATTTTTTTCAGATAAGCTGATAGAATTTCGACATCATCATTTCGTCATCTACCAGCTGTTTCGTATAGAATTGGTGTGCCTTGAGGAAATTATTAAGCGCCTGCATGAATTCTAGGGTATTCGTATAAAAAATATCCACGTATCTCTGCGTGAGCATGTTTCAGTCGTTTATGTTGAGAAATTGCCTATTGCCGAGAAGAATGTTCACTTTTTTCTTTTTGTCATCGATAGTCAACTTAATCTTATCTTTTGCAGTCTCATATTTTGCTGTGAATTCAAGATTTGAGCTGTTCATAATATCGGATATGGTTTTATTCGTTCCTAAATGCGGATTATCACTATTCTGCTTATTCATTATAGTTTCTGAGGTGATGACTTAGATTTTAAAGAAACTATAAATAAATAAATGTAATTGTCAAAGAAAAAAATCTATTTTCTTATTATCATTATCCCATCATCCGCATCTATCTTAAGCACCTCATATCATATCCCCTTCTCTTCAAGATATTCATATAGGCTGATCATCTTGTGCTTAAATTTTATGACATCATCGATTACTATGATTGCTCAGGATTTTGCTTTTGGCCATGATAATTCCAAGAAATCCTTGCTCCGCCTTTTCATCCCATCAATGAAAATGAAATCAAAGCTATCATCTTCAAGAGTCGGAATTATATCCAGGGCTTGTCATAAGACGAGCGTAACATTATCCTGCAGTCAAGCGTTCTCAATATTCTTTATAGCTTGCTCATGGGACAAAGAAGAGAATTCTATAGACGTAATATGTCAATATTGCTCTGACAGTACAGAAGCGAAACATATTGCTGAGAATCCGTTCGCAGTTCATATTTCCAGCATATTCTTGATATTATTCTCTTTCACGAGATTCATGAGGAATTCCGCATTCTCATCTGTTATGTTAGGCACTTCATTAGCCAGCCCGAATTCCCTTAATTCTTTAAGCACTTGAGTTATTTTTTGATTCATATCAATATTTCATATTACAGTCTGCACATTATATCAAAAAGCCCCATATTGCAAATAAACGATAAAACGACCTACAAAAAACCCCGAAGAATTTTTTTCGGGGTTTTTTAATTTATGTTTATTATGCTTTTTTTATCTCAGTCAATAACTCAGCTATTTTAGAGTCATCTACTCAAGTAAACATGCTTTTCAATAGGTCAGATGCCTTCTTGGGATCCATCTCCTGGATGATTCAAGCAAGTGCTGACTTATCTTCAGGCGAAATAATTATTGCTTTGCCTGTGGCTATTTCTGCAGCATTTGAAAGAGGTATTATCTTATGCTCAGTCGTTCCTTCGAGTTTTAATCTGATTTCCGCAGGCGTTCAAGAGGTTTTTTCGACAATGCTATGTTCAACCTTTTCAACTTTAGGAAGAACTTTTGGAGCTTCAGCAGTCGTTCATGTTCAAATGAAATCAGATATATTATCTCTTTGTATTGTTGTTCTTTTGTCAGCTATAGCTTTTTTAAATGCTGCATCAAATTCATCTATAGTCTTGGCACTTTTTAATTCGTTCAATTTCTTTTCATCTGTTATACCATAGATTTCTCTTGCTCCTTCAATTAATTTTTCTTTAATCTGTGGTTGTTTAATGGCTGTAGCCGCATCTACTCAGGCTGCTCATACAAAAGCCTTGTAAGCATTATCTTTAATATCTGCTGTAGCATTGTTCTGTATAGCATTTTTATACGAAGCTGTTTTCATAGCGTCATTCAGATTTCAAACGGATTTACTTACATCACTAAGCGGCAGTCATATTTTATTAGAAAGATAATCTCCGAATTCTCTTCATTTCGCTCCAGAATCTCAAAGCGCTCGCGAATCGACTTCTGATTTTATATTACGGGTGTAATTCTCCATTCATGCGGCAGACATTTTTCACATAGGAGTTGGAATCGGTGCGTATTTCGGTGCATCTTTGATAAGTCATCAGACATCTTTTCACATTTTTTCAAATGGTGCAACGGCTGTTTTTGTGATTTCATTAGCTCACAGTGCTGCCATGACAGCAAACCACAGAACTCATAATGCCAAGAAGTTTATTATGATGGTACCGAGAATTCATTTTCAAGTAGCAAGCACTCAGTTTCATGTGGACACAGTTCACTTAGAAAGCAATCACTTGGTTGTAAAAGTCACTTCTCAGAATACAAAATCCTGTTCAGTGCCTCCCTTATCGTTTATTATCACAACATCAGATACAAGCGTACCTGCAGTAGATGATGGTGAATTGCTCTGGACAGCCGAAAGAAACACCAATCAGAATGAGAGCGCAGCAGCTACATACACAGGGACCATGGCGAGTGATATCATTCACATGATTGAGAATTTTTCCAACTCTTTTCAGAGCTTTCCTTCGCTCTTAAAGAAGTACGCCAGTCCAAATAGGGGCGAGAAGATTATATAGAGCCACAATTTCCCCATCCTGCTGAATAACGCGAATATTATCGCAAGTAGCAGCACTCAGAAAACCAGGAAGAAGATTATTGAAAATCATCATTTCAGCAAAAGATCGAATATCGTGTTAAGAGAATCGACTTGGGTCGCATCTATTTTTTGTGTTTCCGGAAGCTTAAAGATTCAGTACGCATATGCGGACAAGAGGTTGAATACCGATCACTTAGGTCAAGTCAATATGCTCATTATGCTTACGCACCCTGCTTTATCCTGATCACAATCGGTTGCAGATAATTTTCAGCTTATCTTTAGAGCCCCTGTTCCTGTGCCTTGAGTTACGGTTCAAGTAGCCGTATTTGTACTTTTTTGATCATATATTATACTTTTCGGTATGATGGGCTGATTGATGAAATGTGTAGGGTCTCATCATACGGACGTGTTGATGGTCTCAATGGGAAGCCTTATGACAGAAGCAGTAAGGACTGATGCGACACTGGTAACTCAGCTGACCAGAAACCATGAAAAAGGCACTATCAGAATACCTACGATTAGCCTTGGCAATGCTTGAGAAATTTGGAAAGAGCTCTTTTTCTCTGAGAAAATATTGACGAAAGCGATGTAAATCAGGATAAATGCAAATGCAACATATACTATATTTCAGATGGTTACCCATAAGGCATGGAAAACATTCCTCATTCAGAAAATCTCTCAGTATGTCCAATCAGGAGAAAGAAGCCATCAAGCAAGCATAACGAGCGGTCAGATACAGAAGGTCATCACTCATATTCAGAAATTCAGGAAGTCGATCATTATGGAAGTGAAATCAGTAACTTTCGGGTCTGCGGCAAAAGCGAAATCCCTGAAAAACCAGAACATAACGATAAACATTCCTAGCAGTCTCAGATTGTGCAATTGTGAGATGAAAAGTCTAGTTTTCAGATATGCAATTCTTATATCTATAACCTTATCATGAACCTTATCTTTGATAGGACGTGTATAGTCGGTGCGAAAATGCTTTTTTATTTTTCTTTTATTTGCCTTGAAATAGGCAAGAAGATTGTTTAGCATGTTTTTCTTATTTATTTTTGTATTAAAATAATTTTATCTCTATCATTAAATCATATTATTGCGGATTATGCAAAATAAATAGGTATTTTTTGTTACCATATCGACTTGACAAATAGCAAATATTGATTGAAGTCCTGATTCAATTATTTTGGAGTATCAGTAATTATGATTTTTATCTTATGTGGAATTTAGAGATAGTTTCTCATTTCCTTGATTTTATCTTCCCTGCCTGCTTTGCGGAGGTAGAATTCTCATAGATCGGTCTGTCAATCTCACATAAGCGCAACTCCAAGATCTTCCATTATCAGTTGATCTTCAGATGCAAGATTAAGGGCTCTTTTTAAGATTGTGATTCATTTCTTCACTTGTCTGGTCATATTATATCACCATCCGAGGTTTCTCAGGATCTCAGGATTATTCGGAAATAATTCGTTGGCCTTCTCTAGGAGTTCAACTCATCTTTTAAAACTTCATTTGGAAATGTATATATAACCTGACAGATAAAGTCAAGTTGCCGATTCCGGGTTGAGGTTCTGCGCAAAGCGCATTGCATGCTCAGCTTTTTCGATTTCACCTTCGAACAAGTAGATATCCGCAAGCTCCTCGTAGAGCCTGTAATCATCTGTATATGCTGTTAGATATTTTTGAACTTTTTCTCTTGCAGTTGTGTAGTCTCAAGAATTTTTCAATTTCTCTATTTCCTGTATGTACTGTGCATTGTCTGTCATTTTCATTTATGTGCTTTAAAATATATGCGCACATATTTTACCGTAAAAAACGTCCAAATCAAGAGAATATTATTTTTTGATGTTTCTGCTGATGTGGTGGTGATGGATGAGCTTTGTTAGCTCGATGAGCTGTGCTGAACTGAGATATCGTAATCCCATGAGCTTACAGATGATGTCTTCTATTTCAGACACTATGTATTCCAGTGAGACTGAGGAATCCAATTTCAGCATTTCATCATATTTCCTTTCCGATATCTTCTTAATCACACTCCAGTCATATGGTGTGAAAAGAGTTTTTTCTTCAGCAACAGATAGCTCCAGACCGCAATAATCGTCTATGAAAGCGAAATGTTCTTCCAATATGCTGAGCATTGCCTTAGTTCTGAGTGAGTGGATGTCATTTTTAGTGAATCAGAGAGATTTCAGATGTTCTTCCATCATCTCTATCTCGTCTTCGAATTCTTCTCAGCATTCTTCCCTTAGTTTCTGAAGTTTGACATAATTGAGCAGAGCTTTTGAGAATTGCTCGTAGGTTCATAGTAGTGAACCGTTATGAAGCGGAATATTAAGATATCATTGCTTTACGATCTCAAAGGCATTTTGCCTGACTTTCTGAGCGACTGCTGGAACCCTTTTTAGCTCGATTGCAGTCCTTTTCTCATCGAACTGAAGAGAAAGTACGGTCTTTCCATTAACCCAGTCTGCCTTTAAGATAACAGGGAAGGTAACGTTTTCAAATTGTCATTCATATTTTGCCCTTTCTATTTCGGTCAGAGCCTCATATTCCACAGTCTTTACTAGCTGCCTTGCTCAAAATCTCTGATTGAAACCCTTGCCAACTAGATAATCTTCTAGCCTAGGAGTAAATACCGTTACTATATTCTTATACGCCTTGAGTTCTTTTGTACTGATTGCTTCTACCCTATTTTTCACTATCTCCTTTGCATTTTCTGTCGTGAGATCGTCGAGAACGACCGTATTCCTATTTATTCTTCATAAAAGCTCTTCTGAATATTTATCCGATAGCGCAGCTTCGAAAATCTGCTTTCTGTTGCTTGCGGAATCCGCTCAGAATCACATCTTTTTCCTTGCAGCTTTCGTTCCGGTATTGCTGGTGATTATGATTATTCAGTTATGGAAAAATGTAATCTTAGAATATTTTATTGCCAGATTATCCTCTTTTCAAGTAGGCAATTCCAGTTCTCAGTCTTCGAATATTCATAAGAACGATTGGTGCGTATCGGGATGCATTTTATCGAATTCATCTAGAACCAATATGAAAAACCCTTCTTTCAATCTCACAAGAGGATGAAGTTCTCATTTTTTCTTTGCCGTCTCGTAATGCTTTGTCAGATTTATATCACAAAGCTTGGGAAGCGTACTTCAGTGTCATATATATCATGGAGGCGCAGAAAAGAGGCTTGCAGCCATATGCTGGAGCATATATTGCTCTCAGGGGATTTTCGTAATCCTTTTCTCGCTTCAGAGAAGTATTTTTGCTAAAGCTCTGGCTATAAGAGTCTTGCCGACTCAAGTAGAACCCAGAAGATGTACTATTCACAAGACTCATTCGGTGTTCGGAATATCAGAGAACAGTTTCAGTCATATGATATCCATAAGAACCCTTTTCGCTTCAGGATTTCATACGACAATCTTGTCAAGCTGCTCTAAGATTTCCTGTTTTGCCGCGTTGACAGTTCATAGAGAAGGCAAAGGAATGCTTTTCACCTTACCCGATCTGAGTTTCTCGACATTATCTGCATATTTTTGGCGTTTTTTGTCTAACGCGGATAAGGGCGCTGCTTTGGAGACAATTTCAGCTTCAGGAAGATTATTGGCTTTTGAACTCATTGTTGTAAAACTAATGTGTTAATATAATGACTTATAATTAAATCGGAGGAATAGTCAATTGTTTTGACAAAGAAAAATATTTGCGTATATATTATAATATTAAAACCCAATGAAAAAATGGCACAAATATTAGATTTCACAACAGCTTCAGCGCTTGAAAAAATAGAAGGGGGAAAGGCTATTGAGGTTAATGACAAAACCTTGAATGAATATGTTAACGAAATGATGCGAGTAAAAGCCGAGGTATCAAAACTGATCAGTTCATCCTGATTGATCAAGCTAACAGAATTCGAACTTCTTATAACACTGAAAAACCTTATCAGAAATGAGCTGATATCAAAGGGTGAAATTTCAGAAAGTATGCTGCCTTGTTGTGATTATCTATGAATAATAATACATAGGTTCCTGATGTGAAATGTTGCCATCAACCAATATACCCAAGACTTTCTTAACCAGCAAAAGGCTGATTATAGATGCGCCGGAGACATCAACCTGATAAAATACATCTTCCAATACAGCAAAAAAAGGCACAATCCTATGACTTGAGATGATTATATGCATCTTGCTACGACCATGTACTATCATGCTTATGAGAGATGACAATTGAAACTGTGATACCTGCTTTCATATAATCTGCAAAGGATTGATGGGATAATCAGTCTGCCCTGATTGCCAAAAAGATTATTCGAAGCTCCTTTATTTGCAGATTAAGTGATTTTTCTTCTGGTTAGGTAGACAAAAAGCAACGCAAGGCTAAGGATGACAAATACAGATGAAATCAGCCCTTTCCCGCTCATGATGCCCAAATAAGATGTGGGGATTTTTTTATTGTACTTTTCCTTTATCTCAATTTTATTCTGTTTTACCGACGGCTTTTTCTTTTTCTTTTTTGCATTAGTCTTTTTCTTTGCAGGAGGGATTTTTGAGACTTGGATTTTAAAATCCTTCTTCATGATAGGTTTATCATTTTCATCGAATACGCTCAAGCTCGCAGAGTATCTTCATGGAACGTACTTCAATGTTTTCGGGTTCGATCATGTCATAGTCAGACCATTCCCGAAATCCCAGAGATACTTGAATCATTCGATTTTAGGAACCTCGAGTCATAGGTTTATGGAACATGATTTTCGGGTGCGGCAGCTTATCGAATCATTCTTTGCAAAGTATAGGTTTTTTGATTTTTTTCATTGGAGCTTAAGCTTGAAATTGCTCAAGAAGTCAATTTCCTTCTGGGTTCTCTCGAGCAGCTTGTCGAGTAATTTCTCAACCTCCATCTCCTCTTGCACCACACTCATCATTTCTTTGAATAAGGCCGTGAACTCCTTATATTCATCTTTTTCAAGATTTTCTTTCGATTTTTCTTTTTTTGGTTTGATTTCTTTTATTTTGGGGACATAGAAGACATGGAAAACATCTGTCTGGCTGTTTCAGATAATGTCGGAAACTTTCAATCTTATTGTATATGTTCCGGATGAGTATTTCACTGTCGGAGGATTTTTCTTATCTGATGTTGTAGAATTGCCGAAATCCCAGAGATAGGAGAACTTGCCTTTTAGGGTTCAGGAAGCCGTGTTCACGACTGAGAAATTGACCGGGCAAAAATCATATGACGAACAATAAAGCGAATTTCATTCTAGTTTTTTGAATTCATTATCTATGGCTCATTCGATCTTGATCTTGAAGATGCTTCAGGTGTTTGCGGTTTCTTCGGATGAGTTCAATGGGGCACCGAAAAAATAATCATTTCTTACTCTCAGGTATGCTTCTTTATAATTAGGCTCATTTCATTTTTCGTAAATCTTCAAGCTGACGATATAGATTCAAGGCCTGTACTTGATATAGCTTGGGTTGCAGCTATTCTGGCTTCAGTCTGCAAAAACTCATCATCAGAAATCCCAAAGGCAAGAATATTTGCTCTCAGGAGAAATGAAACTCTTGTCTCAGGTGAAATTCACGCTGCACTCGACTTTATTGCATGTGTTTTCTGAATTGAGTCAGCTTTGCACCGTAATGACTGGCGTGGGGACAATTCTGATTTTCGGGAGATTTGAAATGGTTATTATCTGACTTTTGAAATTCAAAGGATCGGCTTTTTCGAATATCCTGAATTCAATCTGGGTCAATCAGCTTCAGAAATCCGTTGTTGAAGGATTGCAACTGTCTATCGTTTCTCAGGTTCCTACGCTCATCGTGCACCCCAGCTTGCTTTGATAAGCAATTCCCGAAAAAGAATTCTCAATGGTAAAATTCGCTTTGCAATCATCATGGATGTCGTCGCACAAATATAAGGATTCGTCTAATTCCGATCTGATGACATAACTCGGTTGCTGAAGCGATATTGAAATATCAGGAATGAAAAGTGGCAATAGGCTTCATGTAGATCAAGAATCTGGAATAGGTCATATTAAAACTGAAGTCGCACCAGTTTCTGTTATCGGATAATCTGATCATCCCCTCTTAAAGACATTCTTGTAATCGGAAAAGGAAGATGTGAGCGTGATTGGCTTCATCTCATTTCAAGATAAATCAAAAATGCCGATTCACGAATATGATTTCAGCCTGAGGTCGCTTGATGTTGAGTTATTGACATGGAGTTCGGCCTTGAGATTATCCTGTTCTATGAGGTCGATATATAGGATGCTTCCAGACATATGGCTTCCTGATGACACTTCAGAAGACAAATCTATTTTCGATAAGGATAATCATCCTGAATTCGAATAAAGCTTAAGATTTGCATTTACCAGAAATCCGGTAATCGTTTCATTGAATTCGATTTCCAATTGGTCTACTCTGCCGTTTGAATCGGTATCTGAATAATATAGCCTCATAGCTTCAAGCTGGACTCCCGGATCCGTTCATGTGCCTGATATTGCCCCAGAATCAGTAAGCACAGCTCAACTGTTACCCTCTGTAGGCATTGAGATCTCTCAAGATGAAGTTGCTCAGGTTGATGTTGCTCACGAATCGGAAACTTCTGTATTAGAAGGCAGCGGTTCGGGCGGACTTATGATTATCGATGGAAGATGCCCTGTTATTATCGGAACATTCTTGATGCTCGTCGAATACGTGTAATTATCGATCAAATTCCCGCTGCCATCATAAAGCCATAATTCCTCATCGGTATTATTGAGGATGATCTTTGATTCTATCCTTGATAATTTCTTTGATTCTCAGGGCTGAAGGATTATTTCAGGGAAAGTATAGGACTTGTCTGATTTGTCTTTAAGGACATATCAGTTTATGTTTACTTGCGTCTGGCTGGAGTTGATGATTTCTACGTATTCCAAATTGGCATCGTCATCGGTGTTCGGCAGAAGTGATGTGATGAAAAAATTCTCAGCGAACACTATGACGAAGAACGAGCAAAAAAATATTATGAAGAAAATCGGATATCTCAGCTTCATCATCTAAAAAATAAATCTAAACAAGCGGAGGATATTTTTTAAGATGAAGAAAAAAATTGAAAAAATGAAGAAAAAAATAAAGATGCCCCGTCGGGGCATCTTTATTTTCGATTTATCTTTTTTTGGCTTTTTTCATTTCTATAAGCAAATCCCTTATCTCAGCTGCTTTCTCAAATTCCAGGTTTGCGGCAGCGATATCCATTTCCAGCTCAAGCCTTTTTATCCTAGATGTAAGGTTCTCTCACTTTTCAATAGTATAAGATTTCTTTCAAGTCATTCAGAGCTCTTTAATCTTCGACAATATGGTCCTTGGCTCGATATTGAATTCCTTGTTGTAATTCTCTTGGAATTTTCGCCTTTTCTCCGTGATGTCTATTACTTCTTGCATCGAATTTGATATTCTCGCTCCATGTGAATACATCGTAACAGTTCAGTTGACATTGCGCGCTGCTCTTCAGATTATCTGCAGAAGCGATTTCGTAGAACGCAGAAAACCCTGTTTGTCAGCATCGATAATTCAAATGAATGAAACTTCTGGAAGATCAAGTCACTCCCTCAGCAGATTGACTCAGACTATCACCTCTATCTTCCCTGTTCTCAGATCACGCAATATCTCAAGCCTCTCCAGTGTCTCAACCTCACTATGGAGATATGAGACCTTGATTCAATTTGAAGCCAGATATTCAGCAAGCTGCTCTGAAGATTTCTTAGTCAGAGTTGTGATAAGCACCCTTTCATTCCTTTGTTTGACTTCTGAGATGTGCCTCATTATATCATCGACCATGAATTTCATGTCTTTCACCTCGAGAAGCGGATCAAGAAGTCAGGTCGGTCTGATAATCTGCTCAACGACCCTGGCAGACTCTTTCAATTCAAAATCTGACGGAGTGGCGGATACATAGACAGTCTGTCAAGTGAGCTTCTCGAATTCTGGAAATTTCAAAGGACGATTCTCAAATGCGCTAGGCAAACGGAAGCCATTCTCGATAAGGCTCTCTTTTCTTGCTCTGTCTCAAGCGTACATTCACCCGATCTGGGGTATGGTCATATGCGACTCATCTATGAAAGTGAGGAAATTCTTAGGAAAGAAGCTTAGGAGCGTAGATGGAGTATCGCCTGGTTTCCTACCAGAAAGATACATCGAATAATTCTCAATTCAGTTCACATATCCTGTTTCCAGCATCATTTCGATATCATATTCGACTTTTGTCTTCAGTCTCTCCGCCTTTACCAGATCACCTCTTTCATAAAATACTTTAAGCCGTTCTTCGAGTTCATGCTGAATAAGCGGAACAATCGATTGAATCTTGTTTTCAGTGGTTACCGTGTGCTTCGCCGGGAAAACATCGATCTTCTGTCGATATTCATATACTTCTCATGTCAGCGGGTGCCTTCTCGCAATCCTATCAAGCTCATTTCAGAAGAATTCCAGAGTCCAGACCGATTCGCTGGAAGAAGGGAAAATCTCTATGGTATCTCACATTAGATGGAATGTTCCAGGCTTGAAATCAGCTCAGGCCCGCCTGAATTGCAATGCCACAAGATTATTGAGGATATTATCGAATTCATAATTTTTTCAGGCTTCAAGCGTGAGAATCTGGCTGGTATAATCCTCGACTTCTCAGATTCAATAGATGCAGCTTACAGAAGCAACGATGATGACATCCTTTCTGGTAAGCAGACTCTCAGTCGCAGCATGCCTCAGCCTATCAATCTCTTCATTTATGGTTGCCTCTTTTTCGATATAAGTGTCTGTCTTGGCAACATATGCTTCTGGCTGATAATAATCATAATAGGAAACAAAATAATGAACTGCATTTTCGGGGAAAAATTCTTTGAATTCCTGAGCAAGCTGGGCAGCGAGAGTCTTATTATGGGCCATGACCAGAGTGGGCCTTCATGATTTGGCGATGATATTCGCCATCGTAAAAGTCTTTCATGAGCCGGTCACTCATAATATTGTCTGCTTATCATCTCATTTTTCGATTCAGGTCAGGATGGAATCAATAGTTTTCTGCTGATCGATAATGGGCTTGTATTGAGATACGAGTTTGAATAATGACATATTCGGGTTTATTAAATTAACTAATTAAGTTTAATTGATTATCGTGAAAAATCAACTAAAAATCTCCTTGGAATTCCAAGGAGATTTTTAGTTGATTTTAAGTTACTTTATTATCAGACACCCTTTGAGTTCTTGACCTCAGGCATTTGAAAGCTTAGCTCCATATAGGCATACCTTATTGCCTTCTCATATCAATTGGGCATTGGTGTTGGCCATTGTTGTCGTTCAGACAATGCTTGTCGCTCAGGCCACAGTCAGACACCCTTTGAGTTCTTGACCTCAGGCATTTGAAAGCTTAGCTCCATATAGGCATACCTTATTGCCTTCTCATATCAATTGGGCATTGGTGTTGGCCATTGTTGTCGTTCAAGCAATGCTTGTCGCTCAGGCCACAGTCAGACAGCCTTTGAGTTCTTGGGCTCAGGCATTTGAAAGCTTAGCTCCATATAGGCATACCTTATTGCCTTCTCATATCAATTGGGCATTGGTGTTGGCCATTGTTGTCGTTCAAGTGACATTAAAAACTTTATCCTTAAGACATCTTACAGATAATTTACCGGTTTTACCAACTCAGCCGGAATTTGTAGAATCAGTGGAAAAAACAGTTCAATCAGAATAAAAGCTATAGTCATTTGCAGCGCTGATTGATGTTGATGAGCGATATCTCGCTTGACTACCTATGCCATAAGCAGTTCATGCACTGTCATAAAGTCAGGCTAAAGGCAAATTAAGACTTGTAAGCAAATTATTTCATAATAATGCATACACCGATTGCCACTCTTCATGAGTTGGAAGATGATATCATGAAGGGCAAGACACTAATGCATTATCAAAAGTGAAGTAATTTCAATATGATGTATTTCAGACTCAGACAATGCCTGCACCGACATTACATGCTTTCCATGTTTGTCAGTTTGATAAAACAATATCCGGTGCAGAAGTACAAGAAATGGCGGTCGTCTTACAGCTCTTGCTTCCGCTGTCCCAAGTCTCTCAAGATGCACATGCGACACAGCTGTTACCGTTCCAGTTGTAGCCATCATCGCATTTGAACGTACATCTATCATTTGATCATGGAGAAGCATCGTATATCCAATCCTTTCCTGCTGATTGTTGTGAATTTGAAGAGGCGTTTGATGGAAGATCTCATTTACATTTATCTTGGATGCAAGAGTTTCCATTTGGGCTTACCACATATCATGCATCGCATTTCCATGGACAATCGTTCGATCATCCTCAATTTCAGTTATAGTATGAATTCGAAGGCTTATTGGTACATTTGAATCTTCAACCTCAAAGCGAATTGCTTGGGCTTCATGCGATCGGTGAAAATTGTCAGTTGATCAATGTTCATCATACTCAATATTCTCAAATAGAAACGCTCTCGCATTTAGGTTGAGATACTAGTCAAGTTATATAGAAACCGTCATTACAAGTGTTTCAGTCAGAATTAGGCAGACTGTTGTATCAACATGTGTTTCAGTAAGATCATGTCGTCACATTGTCAGTAAAGATCCAATTATTTGTAGCGAAATCCCATCTTCAAAGGACATCCTTTACTAACTGGTTGTTACAGTTTGGATTTGGCGTACAAGCAGCATACCATGGATTTTTAACAGTATCTCACACAACTCAATAGACGCTCGGGCTTTTTGTACAGTCCATCTGGATTGCTCATGCGGCTTCCTGTACTTGTCATAGAGGCATCTTCTTGCAACATGCAATCACCATATTGTTGACGCACTTCTTTCAATCAGTGAAGTTCTCCACATGCATGCTGTCGTCACATTTATAACTGCAGCTGCTTAATGAAGGGTCATAAATTCAATTGCTGAATACGGAAGTAAAGCTTCAATTGTTCGGATCAACTCATTCTGGGCTATCATATCTGGAAACCTTTCATTGGTAGCCAAAGTTCTGCACTACAGCATTAAGATCGAATTTATTGAGGATGTAAGCGGTAGCAGGAAGGGGCTTGCTAGAAGTACAAGAAAAGCTTTCCATTGATTTAAAGCATGATCCTTGATATTCTGTATATCATTCCTTGCATTTAAGATCACAAGATGATAGATTCGGCAAGAAATTCTGATCAAGCTGACAATCGCTATCTGTTGCTTTTAGACAGCTTCATTCAAAAGTTCATGTCACAGGATCTGCAGGAGCAGACCATAGTGAATTCTCAGACAACTGTCAGCAGCTGAAGGTTTTTCTTATATATGATTTTCATTTGTATTTATCTTCTATCTTGAATGATACTTTAGGCTTTTCCTTCTTCCAATCAGGTGAAGCGGATGGCAATATGCTGAATACGGGTGCTGTTTTATCTATCCTTACAATGAAATCTTTTTTAGAGATATTGCCATTAGATGAAAACGTTCAATTGGAAAAAAGATTGGATCTGTCTTCCGCATAGAAGGATACCAGGTATTGTCATTCTTCGTTGAAGTTTATGACGAAATCAGATACGCCCGTGGTGTCTATCGGTGCCTTTGAATTAATTGTATAATATGAATTCTTGATTCATGGAGACGGATAACTCTGAGCCAGATTCGGAATAACATAAGGATTATCCTTTATTGAGACATTTAATACAACTCAAGCATTAGTCCATTTTCACTGTTCGTATCAATTGGTAGAAATGCTTATCACAGGCGCATTTCAGTCTGGAGTATAACATTTTACATATCATGTCCTAGAGAATGAATTCGGATTAAGGATATTATTGTATGAGAAATATGGATCGACCGGTATCTTGCTTGCTCCGCAGTTCCCTGAGATATCCCTTCCCCATGAAATATAAGATACTCAATATCATCTGATGTTTAGACTCGCTGAATATGCCGCATCTTTCAATGAGAACAGAAAAAACAAGGCAAGCAGACATGAAATCTTAATAAAGTTTTTCATATTACACATTTTAAATGATAGGCTAGATAATTTAATACGAAGAGTGGCTGGCATGGTTGGTGTGAGTTGAAGAGTGCGAGCTAGGATCTACGAATCAGCTGGCATGTATATCCTCGTTGTTCCCTTGAAAGTAGATCTTTTTGCTTGCAGCATTGGAGTTATTGTGCGAATTAGAATGTCAGGCATCCATCGAATTAGTCATCAGGAATCATGTTACGAGTCATAACGAGGCGATGAGCAGGCTTTTCTTTATTGTTCTTCAATCCTCTTCATTCAGGAAAGTTCTGAGGTCTTTTGATTTTTTCATGTTAATGATTGATAAAGAAGTATTTTAAAAACGTATAGATAATACAGTATAATTTATTTATTGTCAATCATTAATCGGCAAAAACTGACAGGATATTCAATCTTATTATGCTATTTCAGATATTTTCATCACCGAAGAATTGTTTTCAAGACCAAGTTTCATTATATCAATCAGCATAATCTCATGATACAATAGAATACATAAGAACTTTTGATCTTATGGAGATAACTAGATCCTTTGCTTTGGCATCTTCAAATATCTTCTTGTAAGATCCTGTTTCCACGGTAGTCTTAAAAGCTGTTTCATTGCCAACATATTTATCGAGCTTTATAATTTTATCGAGCTCTTCGTAATCTGAAATTATGCTTTTCACAAGCTCATCATTCGATTTGAATCATCTTCATTTTAATGACATGATTCTGAAATCTTGAATTGTATATCACATTGGTTTGATGATTTCATAGAATCTGTTCAAAGCCTCTTCTTTTTTTGAATTATCCTCTTCCAATGAATTTAAAGGTTTTCACAGGAATCTTTTAAAATCTCATTTTGTCATTTCAAAATAAGGATAATACAGGCTGAAAAGATTATCAAGATTCTTATTGTAAAAAATATCATTGAAATATTCTGGCGAATCCTTTAGTTTCGCAAGATCAACATTATCATCTTCAAATTCAATTTTTGCAATGAAATTCTTTACATTCTCATCTTCCCTTTTCCTATCTGCTAAATAAAAATTATCTCCTGTCGTCTGCAGGTATCAGATCAATCTCTCCTTATAAAGCGTATCCCTTTTATCGCAAGACGAATATATAAGCTTTGGCATATCTATATATAAAAGAGCATTTTTAGATGTTTTATATTCGTTATTCAATAATTTATCAAAATCTTTTTTCAGATTCTTGAAGTATTTTGACATGACAAGCATATCGCTATCAGCAAAAGAATAGCAATAGGCTGAAATATTCGCTGAAAAAAGCTTGAGCGAATTCTCTCTTAATGCAGAAACTTTCACTGATGCTTTTTTAATTTCAGAGTCTCATGCCTTAGCTAGCTCATCCTTATAAGAAGTCTCGTCAATCAATGTTCAGATGAATTCCTGTTTTTTATTTGATGAAATATAGTAATAAACAGAAGCTCAAGCTATGGCTAATGTCAAAATAATGGCTATCGGTAGTTTTATAGATTTTTTCATAAAAAAATTATTTAAGTAATTCCTGATTAAGATTGACCTTTACAGGTTCTGGGGAAATATATCTGGACACCCTAAAGAGATTCTGAACTCACTTTCAAAGTACCGGATCTATAAAATCCGACCTATCCATGGATGACCAAAGTCACTGTTCATCAGAAGGATGATTTTTTCAGAAAAAAGAAAGCAGGTACATCTTCATCCTGAAATCCTTCAAATCTTTTTCAAATTCTTCTTTTTTTCATCATGATAAATCTGAAACATATTTATCGACTATTTCTCTTGATTTGAATAGATCGCTCTCTTCATCATTCCTATAATATCTGTCTAATGGAAGCTTTCCGTCTAATTCATATTTCTGTACCATCGATTTAAAATCTTTTAATATGTCCTTCCCCTGATCCTCGAGGCTGGCATATCAATATGCTCAGTATGCTTTGGCAATGATGTCCTTTTCCTCTATTCAGCTTATTTTAAAAACATTCTCCAGCTTTGAATTTAGGTACGTTGAAAATTCTGTTTCCAGCTCTTTCGGCTTAAATCAGATTCAAGTCTTATTCCAGTCATACCTATTCCGTAGAACTTTATAGATTATTCATTCCTGAGGATCAAGAAAGATTTTCTTAAACTCTTCAGAATCTGTTTTTGCCTTAGTGATAGATGCGGAATCAAGAGTTTTGACAAATGGATTATAGTTTTTTTCTTCTAAGTATATTTTGAATTTTTCAGTCAGCAGCCTTTTGTCCTCTATGCTATTGAAATCTTTTCTTTTTATAGATTGAATTATAAGCTCTGCCTGCTCGTCATCTATCTTCCCTGTTTTGACCCATTCTACAACCACTATCTTTGGAATCAATACATCAAACAAATAAGCGAGCTCTTTTTCTTTATTTCACTCAAGCTTCTTATATTTATCAAATACTTCGTATACATAATCGACGAATAGCTTATATTGATTTGATTTAATAAGATCGCTATGGTTTTGAAATTGAGAAGATATTATTTTGAATCTTTCTTCAATATCTGAAGTTTCAGTAAATCAGGCTGGAATCTGGGCATCATTAAGATTACTGGGTCATGTCATTTTCTCTGTAATTGGAAATTTCGCAGCATCCGCAGACTTATCTGTTTCCTGATCTTTTCAGCAAGATATGAAAATTAAAGGCAGAATAAGCAATAAAATAAGTTTATTTTGTTTTACCATAAGTATAAATAATTATTGCGAATAAATTAATCATTCCTTAAAATGTTTTTCGTTTCTTGACAAGCCAGAGCAACTTCTGTTGTACTGATTTTTGAGCAATCCGGAAGTAAAGTTCATCATGACATCATATTCTCCAGTTTTACATAATCCTTACATGTGATACGATCATCTTTTTTCAATAATGCAACCTCGCAGGGGTTCTCTGACCTATCTCTCTTAGCATTGAAAAAAAGTATGTTCCTAACGCAGGCATATGTCAAATCTTTGTCTAGAATACCATTACATAAATTATAATCAAGTTTTTTAAATGCAGTTATTGAATTATAGTTATCATAACACTTATCCTTGATTGCGGCATCAGTCAAATTATCGCATATTTTCAAATCAAGCTTATCCATTGAAATTGATTTGAAATCATCTATTTCTTTTTTTAGCAGCAAATCATTATAAACGAATAAACTTATTACTGCAGTAAGCAATGCTGTTATCGTCAATAATGAATATTTAGCTTTTTTATGCATTAATTAGAAATTTTTAACATTTTCATATAAGATCCTTTAGGAATCCTGGACTTCAAATAAAATATGGCATATTATATTGTATTAATGAGTTTTGACAATCAAATTAGGTATTGACAATGAACAAATATATTCTAGCATAGGGAAACCTATTCTATGGCTTTGTACAAAATCACGCCTTAATCATTTTCTACAGGATAGTATGTGTAAATATTTCCTGATATCTGAGTCCCTTTTCCGTGAAAATAAAATCCTCATCTCTCTCATCAATGAATCCCAACATAAATGCTAATTCCAATTTTGACCTCATGTAATCGATATTCCTGATTAACTTCTTGTCTATCTTCAGATTCCTGCTTCATATGACAAACAATCTCTCGTCATAGTATTTATCATGGTATTCAAACATTTTCCTGATGTGCCTATCTGATGACATATATTGCTTGAAATCATGCGTATTGCAAAAAGCGAATTTCCCACTGAAAGAATATGCAGAATGTCAGAATCAGATAAGTTTCTTATTCGTAACGTAATTATTCTGATAATGATGAATTAGCGATTCATTCTTCGCAAAATATTCCCTTCAATATTGGACATATCAATTTCCTATGATTTTTTTTGCAAGCACATCATAGAAATCATAAATCTCATCAATATTATATTGTTTTTTTCAGATTCTGCTCAAAGTCGATTCATCGTAATTATAAAGAGGATAATATGTGATATGCTCTGGGTTTAACTTGATTATCTTATCCAAATCAGACTTCATGATCTTATTATTTTGTGATGGAAGCCCATACATCATATCGATGTTCATATTGTCGAATCATTCTTCCCTAATTAGGGCTACAGTCTTAATTATATCTTCTTCAGTATAAGTCCTATTGATGTTTTTAATGACCTCATCCGAGAAGCTCTGCACTCATAGGGAAATCCTATTGACTCAGAATTCTGAGAATATGCGGAGTTTACTCCTTGTCACAGATTCAGGATTGCACTCTATCGTATATTCAAATTCGGTTTTAGCCCATTTTCAAGCGAATTTGGACTTTATCATACCAAGTAAGGCTCTCAATTCGTCATCATCCAAAAAAGAAGGAGTTCCTCATCATATGAAAATTGTTTTTACACTGAAGTTGCTTACCGTGCTCAAAAATGAATCGACCTCCGCCTCCATTTTCTTTAAATATTTAATAGCGTGCAGCTTCTTAAACCTATTTCAGATCGTTATATGGAAATTGCAATAGCTGCATTTCGTAACGCAAAATGGAATATGGAAATATAAATTTATATTATCTCAACTATATTCCTTGTATAGCATTTCCTTTGTGTATCAGTGAGAATTCTCAAAATTCCTCCAGTATCAAATAAGCGGATGATGCATGACAAAATCCCTGTTTTTCTCTACATAATCCCTTGCGATATCAAGGAGCATCGTCTTGCCAAGTTCATCGGATCGTATGTATTCTTTCTTGAATTTCTCGAAGAATTTCGAGAAATTTTCATTATAATCCATTTGGCAATAAGTCATGATTAAAGATTAATCTAGAAATTTTCAGATTTTCCGGAAGTGTCTCATTCTTGTAAATCTGCCTATTTCAATAATAGTGATTATCCAGCCTTCTATCATGCTGGTTTTTCTTATCGATCATATATAGATCGAATTTTCCGGCACAACTAACGGTTTTTCTGCATCATTCGCAGCTTTCAGGAATATGCGGGATTCCTCAAGAATCTTTGATTATTTTTGCGGGACAATATCTGGTGGCGCTGAATATGATGTTCGGATAATTCAGATTGATTTTTATTTCATTCAGATTGGTGATCCCTACTCATTGTTGTACATTGAATATTTCAATCTGCGTGATGCCGATCTCCATAAAGTACTTCTTGTAGCAATTGTTATCTATCGCCAATCTTGAATGCAGATTTGAGTTTTCAAAAATCGCCAAACTCGGATCCTTGTCCTGTCAGCTCATCATAGTTCACCAGATTATCTTCTGATGTCCCCTCTCGATCAGATATTCGAGGATTCAATAATCATTGACCACGATTTCAGAATCGAAATTTAAAATAAAATATTCAATCTTCCCGACTATCTCTTCAAAGAGCAATTCTGAAGCCATGGGCGTGACTAGGGTAATATCTTTTTGCGATGATTTCAGAAAATCGATGACAGCACCATCCTCCAGTTCGCTAAGGAAATTTTTGTCGCAATAAGCATCCCCGACATAAAGTCTGCCGATCGAACTGAAGTCTTTGGAAAGATCTGTCAGATATGTTATATAATAGGCTTTTTCCATTTTATCATTTGTAATATTCGCAATTTTTTCAGGCGCATCAGGATAGGATTATTTTGCTGTGCAATTTCATGTTGAAGTCCACAAGCTCTTTTTCGTCATCAGTAAGCTGAGCGTATTTTATGGAATTAAGGATGAAGTTCAAATCTCTCAAAAGGGCAATCAAAGGCTTTTCCCTTCAGACTATTTTCAAAGATACCAGATTGGGGATTTCCTTAAGGTGTCAATACAGGCACATTTTGCAGTCGGATTCGCGAGACAATATTATTTTAAAATCTTCCTCATATGCTTTCTCGTTGAATTCATATAGATTTTCACGATTGCAGACATAAGGGATTCACCTTTTCAGTCACTCCAAATGAAGCGAAGAGCATACTCAATCAGTATTGTAACACCAGTCATTTTTTATGAAGACTTCAAAATCTAATGCGGGAAAATCAGCTGTTATGCGCTTTATCTCGGCAATGGTTATATTTCTCGGAAAAATCATCCTTGTGATATTGAAATTCCTTAACCAGAATTCTACAGCTTTTGAATTTATCACTTGGTTTAGAGAGCTGCAATGCAAAGGGATTTGACTGTCAATTTCCCTTATCATGCTGGCAATTCAAATATCTTTCACTATTATCGCATCTGGTTTCAGCGATATTATATTCTCAATTTCCCTATATATTCATTTCGCATCATCTACAATCGGAGAATTATTTAGGGTTATATAGCTTTCGGCTCATTTGCCCTTAGCATATTCCATTAATTCTATGGCATCCGAATTTGACTGTACATTGGCCAATGCTCAATCCCTCCTATTTAGGATAGAGGTGAATTCATGAGATTCCTGCCACGATTTAGAGACCACTCAAAAATAGATTTCATGAGCTCAAGCGTCTATGAGCTTAATTCAGAAATCCTTATTCTTAACCGGTACCAATACTTTCATTATATTTTTTTAAAAAAATCAGATAACGCCTCATTTGCAGTATAATCCACTTTTGTGATTTTCCCGAATTTATTATCGATAATCTTTTTGATGAATGATTCGCAAATCCTGAAATATTCACCATCCGCATTTTCAAGCTCTTGGATAAATCTGATTTTATCCTCCTTGAAATCAGCTATCCTTATCCTATCCTTATGTTCCTTGAAGAAATCCTCTAGTATTACCATATTCGGATAAGCAACTCCGTCTGAGTCGATTACCGCCTCACTGTTGAAGAGAGGAATCTGTCCGGAAAATGAATGGTTTGCAAATGCCAATCAGGAGAATTCCGTCTTCAGCAGCCCGGATAACTCATTGAACTTCTCTTTTAGTACACCGATCCCCTCTTCTGTCCATCATATGTATAATCAAACCAGAATATTCAAATTCCTTACTCATAATCAATAGAGAAACCTTATATTTTCTATCATTTTCTCAACGGTTGCAGGAAGGACGGCAAAATTTATCTGATAATCAATATCACGAGAACAGATTTTTGATATGGTGTCGTATAGCTTAAGGGCACTCGGTTCAATTCATCATCTGGTCAGGATATGCGATGGCAATGCTCAATTGCAGCTCAATATTATCTTTACCCGATTATTCTCTATAAAATCCAGAGCATCGTCATCCAGAAGCTTTCAATTTGAATTTATGGCATATTTAAAAGAAAGGCCTCTGGAAATTGCGGCACTTATCATCGATTCCAATAAAGTTCTTTCAAGATACGGTTCTCATCAGAAAAAACGCATCTCTCTGTCTCAATTGAAGTTAGACAAAAGTTCGATTTTATCAAGAAAATCATCAATCTGAAATCAGGATGAAAAAAATCCGAATGAATCTTTTTTATGCACGCCGCAATATCAGCAATTACTGTTGCATCTTCTAGTCAAAACTATGACCATGAGTAAAAAACTTTTGAATAAATAATTAAATGCAGTATATTTATGAGTGCACATTTACCAAACTTATGATGAAAGAAAATATAAGGCTATCTAAGTCTTTATACAATAAAAAAGCCATCCTGTTCACGCTTTGACTTAATTTAGATGCTGATGAATATGATATTAAAGAAGATTGAGAAAGTTATCTTATTTCCTTTTCTTCCCAGGATGAAAAAGTTGTAAATGCCATTGCGAAAGATGTGGCTTTCAACTCACTGAGATTTGAAATTGCAGAACAAAATAAAGAATTAAGGAAAAGTATAATCTCAAAAGCTTTATGAACAGTTAATTATGACAAATAACAAAAAACACCTGCCGCATATAAGATTCAACAAATTCGCTGACGGAAGAATATTTGTCACGACTGTTTTTTGAGAATCCATTTTACTGAAAGAAGACGAATTCAATGAATATATAGCTGGGAAAATCCCTGAGGATAGCGAATTATATAAGGATTTATTCAAAAGATGATTCATCAATTACGATTGATATGAATCTGAATTCGTGGAAAGTTATAGGCATAGATTCTGAATAAACTTCTTATGACCGACGCTGCATATAATGATATTGACCAAGTGATGCAATCATCAATGCAAATATTGCCATGCTTGAGCTACAATGGATTATGAAAATGATGATATTAAGCTCAAAAAGGAAGATGCTGAAAAAACAGTTGATATAATTCTGCAATCCCCTTCAAAATATATCACTATAGAATTCCAATGATGAGAGCCCTTTTCAAACTTCTGAATAATAGAGCACATAATCAAATATACCGAAAAAGCTAATAAAAAAACCAAAAAAACCATCTGATATGCCCTTGTATCTAACCTTACGATGCTGAATGATGAGATACTGGAAAAGTTATTCACCTTGCCGAATCTAAGCATTTCCACATCACTTGACTGACCGAAAAATGTACATGATTTCAATAGAGTGATGTCAGGATGAAAAAATTCCTCGAGCTACGAACTTCTAACTGAAAATATCCTGAGGATCAGAGAAAAAGAAAAAGAGACATGAATCAGCATATTAAGATGAGCCATGTGAGTCATCACCAAAAAGAGCCTTCCCTTCGCAAAAGAAATTATAGACACCTATCTTGAATTCTGATTTGAAAGCATTTTCCTTAAGAGAATGAATACAATCTGAAAAGCAGAGAATAAATGAAATGTCCTTGGATATTCATTTGATGATTACAAAGTCTTCCTTGACGGATATTTCAAAGAGCTTCTAAGGAAATATAAGGAGGAATGAATCTTTGTTTTGGATGTATTTCTTTCAATTACAATCAAAAAAATAATAACTCCGGATAAAATCAATTATGTCGATCTGCGAAGCCCTTGTTGAGCAGGAATTTCACAAATTGCATATAATCATGATTGAAAAGTGTATACATGTGATGAATGAAGAATGATAGAGGACGACGTATTTCAACTCTGAACCATCAATGATTCGCTTAAAGATCTAGTACAAAGCGAAACGACTTGAATAATGATGGATGCATCAACAATTGAAAGCCTTCCTTGTGATGTTTGTGCTTACGCGCCATTCTGCTGAGTTTGCCCTGTAGTTTCATATATGACAAAATGAAACATATATTACAACCAAAACAATGATGATCATTGCAAATTCTTTACTTATTATTTTGATATGATTTTCAGAGTATTATCGGATAAGGAGAAATATGCAGATGAGTTTTCTTACTTCATTAAACATCTTAGATAAAATTGACAAGATTAAAATAATGTGATTTAATTTATGCAGATAAAATTAATAACTATTTTATGAATATATCAACCCTCAGAAAAATCATACTATCAATGGGTGCTTTTGTATTATTTTCGATATCTTCCCAATTCACTTTCGCCTATACTGCAACATGACCGACAGAAGAGATTTCCTGATTTGCGAAATGTGATTATAGGATAGTATGAAAACTATATAATAACACTCCTTTTGCAACATCTTGGAAAGCCACGCCCTGTGAAGCTACCATTGATTTCAATGATTTGTCAGATTGAGAATATTATTTAGAGCTCAGATCCAGAGATAGTTGAGTCGCTTGAACCTCTTCGGCGTATTCAGATTGAGCCTACAATGACAGTAGCAATAAAATCGCACATACTAAAATCGGACCCTATAAGATAGATACGACTCCTCCGACTTGTGTGCTAGAAAATATAACATTGAAGGCTGATAAATCAAATAATCAGTATTACCATAATTGAATATTCTACTATAAAGGTAAAGATTCTCCTAGTTGATCGTTCACTGCCAGAATAGAATCCAAAGATAATCCAATCTGAAGCTGAATATCAAAAATAAAATTTGAAGATACCATATGAGCATGAGCCACTATAGATAACCCTGTATGAACTGCAACTCAAGAAGCGCAAGATTTCACACATACATATAACTGGAATTGATTGAAGACTTACAATTCTGATATGACCCTATCCGGAAACACGAAATGCATAGATCATGCTTTGAATGAATCAATAGTATCAATTAATGCAAACTCGACAGCAACATTTGAAGATGTAGCATGATCGCCTAGCATTCCGCTTACTGCAGTTAAATTCCAGCCAGATGCAGCAAATCCCGACTTTACAAAAGATAGTATCACTTTCAAAAATTGAAATTTCTGAGCAGGCACGATGGAAAGCCTATTTTCTTGAAATACAATAAAATATTTGGCTGCTTATGATGATAGGGAATTGTTATTTAAAGGGCTTGCAGATAACTGATCAGGATTAAGGAAGTTCAGCATCTACATTGAAAATCCCATAGTAAAGGAGACAAAAGACATTAAAAAAAGCTGATGATCTACTTACTCATCAAGAATTACCAATGTCGCCGATACCGTACTGAAACATGATTTCAGATATGTTGACACTTGAAATAATGACATCACCTCAAATGGTATCAGAAATTATAAAATTGATATTGTGTCTGAAGCATTGAATAAAAATATAAGCTCGGATAGATTGTGTGATAATGTAGATAATTGTTATTCTCTGCCAGATAATGAATTTAAAATAGTAGCGAATGAACAAAATCCGACAGCCACTACAAAAGGCTGAACTGCGTTCTCATCCAATGCGGGAGATAGGACCAAAATCGGGGACAATGAGGATAAAAACGATGTTATTGTCAGTTGGAAAGATAAGTATTGAAATTCTGTCGTACCAGTCCCTGGAGTCAAGGAAACGGTCACAAGGGTTAAATTTGCAAATACGATGTGAAAAGATCAGATAAGCTCTGCTTGACCAGGCTTATGAGACGCTATAGATTTTAGCTTCTGGGATTGAACAAACAAAACTCTGGCATGATGAACTACGGCTTGAATATATCATGATTTCATCTTTACTGGAAACAACACTTCAGATTACTGACTATGAATCATAAAGATTGATATAAAAAGTTTGATTCCTACAGACAATAAATATAAAGATGCGCTTTCTCAGAAGATGTATCAGACTGATGCTTGAAAAATCTCAATCAACAGCCTTAGCCTGCAGACAAATTCAAAAAATTGATATACTTCAGTTTGAGCGATTCCTTCCCTAGAAGCGATTCCTGCAAGCATTGCATTTGAATATACTCCTGCATTCTCAATCAATACAACTAATGAGATATTTCCTATAATCGAATCAAAAGATAAGAATCTTCTAATAAGATGAAGTGCTAAAAATCTAAAAGTAATCGGTCATCAATATGAAAATAGGCTGATAACAAACAACTTATTTCTTTGATTTAACAATATCTCATATACATCTCCTGCTCAAACTACCATACTTCCAGAATGATCAAAATATTATCTAGGAACAAATAATATCTGAGGAATATGGTGAGCTGCTTGAGAAAAAACTTTAAGATACTGAAGTTATAGCGATTCACAAACCAATAACTTCAAATTCACGCCTAAGTCAATCTGATGAGTTACGAATGAAAATACAAAAGTAGCCATGTATTCTTTATTAAGATATTCAATCTGAAGTAAATTAGTACAATTGCCTGCTGTTCAGTCTTGATTATGAAATTATGATAAAATAACCGAAATTGAAGAAGAATGAGCTACGGCAATCAATAAAGATGTGACTTATAATACAAAAAGCGATATAATATTTGCCGAAGTGGATATCAGATGAATCTCTCAAACTGATAATGTTTCAAAGCTGACAAATGCTGAATGAGCTGTTACAACCTCCAGTGCAGAGACAAAATTCAATGATTTCTCGGCAATTACATTATATGATCTGAAGACAAATATAAATCAAAATGTGGCTCAAATAATAGCATGAAAGGATAGGAAGGATAGCGCTGACTCCATTGTGGGATGAACCGCTACTATAAACAGCCTTGAAAGCATCTGAAAATGATTGCTTTTAGAAGATGGCAATATCGCATATTTCAATAACACAGATGTGATAATCGATTGCTGATGAGCATGCAATCTTGGCTCTAAGAAAACAATCATTATAGAAAATTGAAAACTTATCATAAAGAGCGACATCGCATACTCTTCAAATAATGCTGTTTTATGATTAATATTATTAGGGGAAACACAGTTGCGCGTAAGTGAAAAAATTACAAATATGGCCTGAATAGTCTACTCTGAATGACCTGTTGTAAGTGTTAGCCAATCAGACACTAATAAAATATACGATTGACTCAATATTACAGAGTCAAGCCTATTGAACCAGCTATATTGGAAATGAAGCATCGCATCTAGAAATACGGTTTGATGAAGTATCAAGGAGCCTGCCATATGTCCTTATTGAACTGATGAATATTTAAGTGGATGCAATAAAGACAATGCAAAAAAATATGACCTGATTTATCTAAGGAGATATGCAAGAGTAAGTCAAGATCTGTATGGTATTTCAACTAATCCTATGTGAGATTCGAAAGTACCATTCTGAATCGATAAGGTCGCAGTTAAGATTGCCTGATGAACAATCATATGAAAAGATTGAATCTGAAGCACTGTATGAACACTGCCTAAACCTACCAAAGCCAATCTTAATGCGCCTCTTATTATAGAATACGACGCAAACCTTATCAATAATCCTCCTTATTGATTTTGAAAAAATTAAAATCGGTTCAAGATGATATTCATATTTTAAAGAATATCATCTTGAACAAAAATGGAAATTAATTAGACTGCTTCAAGATATTAATACAAGATTAACATGAAAAATAAACTCATTGTCCTGCTGACTATAATAATTCTTTTTGTAATCGGTTTTTCAATTGTGAAATACAATACATTAAATCAAGAAAAGGAAATTAAGAAAAATGTTGAATCGACTAATGTTTCTCCTGAAAAGGTAGTTGACAAGGACGCTAAAGATAATGCAGAAGAGGAAATCAGAATTAATTCAAAAAAGCCTCTCACTGATGCGGATTATATGCAAATTTGAAAATGCGATAAAATAAAGAGCGCTGCAGCAAAAGAAATTTGTGAGAAAGAAGGTGAGAAGTCATCGATTTCAACTTTTACTAACATAAGGCAATGTGATGCACTGAAATTTCTGAAAAGTTATTGTAAGGATAAATTCTATTACGAAACAGCCATGGTTAAGCTGGATATTGTTTACTGTTCTAGCATAGCTGATTCAAAGCTTCAAATAACATGCAAGGATAATATAACTTATAGAAATGCGCTTAACTCATGAAATCAAGAGGCTTGCAAAAACATAATTTCGGATTTGAACTTAAAGAAAACATGCGTATCTAAGACAGAAATCCTTAAAACAGAAATCACTCAAGTTAACAAAGAGAGTGAGATATTTAAAACCGCAATTTCAACAAACAATTATAATTTGTGTTCTGGTCTTAATGAATTATGAAAAATAGTGGATTGCATATCTCCTATAGTAACAAAAAATAAAGATATCAGCATCTGCAGCAAGGTATTCACAACAAAGGAAAATCAAGACAGGTGCTTTAATCTGCTTTCAATTGATTATGATAGAATGATAATACGGGAGGCTTTTACAACAAAGAATCTGAGTTTATGTGATAAATTATATAATAAAACCACTATAACTCAATGCAAAGCAATGAAATTCTAAGTGAGTTCAATCTTATGATCTTCATTCTTGTATTCTCTCCTTTATACTGAGTGATAACAGATATGAAGATTTGAAAGATTAAAAATAAATTCATCTATTCTTCAATATCATTTTCAATTATTCTTTCTTTTTTTATAAATTGATTCTTCCAAGTCGGGCAAAATATAACATGACTTGGGGTAATTATACTTTTTTCATTCTTATTCTACAAGAATGCTAAGTGGTGAGCGTGAGATTGAAAATATCTCATCCTGCTTTGATTGAACACCCTGATCATATCATCTTTAAGCTGATACTCATGATATCCTATGAATATACTATTGTTCACTTTCTTTTTGATATTTCTCCTATTTTTTACCTGAAGCTTGCTTTATAATTTCAAGAAGCTCAGATCGTCAATTAAAAAAATAAATAAGGAAGACCTGAAGAACGCTATTAGGCTTATTGATATCTGATCATTATTCCTTATTTATATATCCATCTCAATATTGTTCGATTTTGTCGATATTGAAAAACAGTATGCATACATATTGACTTTTATTTTAATATTCATAGCCACCCCTATGATATCAAAATTGAATAGGAGCAATCTGATAAGCATATTTTTAATTATTATTTGAACGATATATATAGCGATAAAATCAGATTTTTATAATTTTGCGATCATATTCTGAATATTCATTTTCTATAGACTATTGAATGTGCTTTCTGAAATAATTCTTGAAGAACTGGACACAAGTATAATCAAAGTCGGAGAGCTTAAACAATGAATGATTTTGGCAGAAGACGGAATCATGAAAATAAATAAAGATTTTTGAGTACAATACCTGCCAATGCCTTTACAGTGAAGTGAGGTGCACGAAATAATCTGATTCTATAAGTGAAAAGACGGATGAATTTTCGAAAATCTGAAGATTTATAAGGATATAAAGATAGCATGGATGATGTATTTAGCCTATCTGATTACTGCATTTATAATAATCCAAAATCTCTTGAGCGCGAAATAATTAGTCCAGTAACCCCAGCCACTGCCCGATATTCAATTCCTCTGCCCTCACATTCTCATCAAGTCATAATCTTTCGAATTTCTTTTTTATTATTTCCTTATCTAGGATATTCTTTTTTGCTAAGTTAGATGAGAGTTTCTTCCGCCTTTCTGAAAATCAGGCCTTGACTATTCTCATGAATGACTTGGCTTTTTCTTTATCGATATTTTCTTTAAGCTTGAAATAAAGTACGCTTGATTCTACTTTCGGAGCGGGAATGAAATTTGCCGCTGCGACCCGTACGACTTCTCTTATTTCTGAGCATGCAAAATCTGCACTCAAGCTCAACACCGATTGCTTGTTTCAATTGATCTTTCTGATCTTATCCGCGACATCTTTTTGCATAAGGATAAGCATCTCTGTGGGTTGATTCTTTACCTTGTAGAAAAAATGAGTCAGTATGGGAGAGGTGATGTAATATGGAATATTGGCTACCACGATATAGGGTGTATCTTGAGGCTCGAATTCCAGGATATCAGAATTATGTATGGCAAGAGCTGAATTGCTTATTTTAAAATCGCCATTTTTCTGGCGGTCTTCCAGAATCGAATGCATGGCCTTATCGAGCTCGACGAGATCAAGCCTATTCGGAGATTTGTCTGCCAGTCTTTCGGTCAAAGCTCAATATCAGGGTCAGACTTCGATAATATCCTTTCACTTCAGATCGATGAAATCCACGATCTTATCGAGTATGGCATCATTGACAAGAAAATTCTGTCACAAGCTTTTTTTTGCGACTATGGAATATTTTTTGATTATTTCTGAGTGAGACATTTTTGATTCGATTTTATTTTCAAGGATTCTTTGTGTTGGTATACCATTTCGCATCCATTACCTTCAATTGCCCGAGATAGACTGTCAGCTTGAATAGAAGATCCCTATATTTGTCTTTAATGGAAGACATGAATGTTTTTTTTGATTTTTGGTATGATTTCTCAGTTTCTCTTGCGATAATGACTTCTCAAGCGTCATAATAGGATTGCAGCTTCAGCTTATAGACTACTTCACAATTCGGTTTGAATGTGATATTCTCGTGCGATATATTCGTAAGCGATAGCATGTAATCACGAGCTCATTTGCCGCATGCATGAGAATACATCTGATCAAAACTTCATGCCTCTCATGAAATTCAGAATTTTTTCTGCAAGTCGTTCAGAGAAGCCATCGGATTCTTTGTTCAAACCAGAGTTTTGAGGTATTTTTCGACTTTAAGGTCTATTTGAGTGAAAAGAACATCTATAGTGGCTTGATACAAGGTATTTTCCAGTGTGCTTCATTTGCAGACAAGATTCTTGGATGTATTAAGCGGGTTCGGGATTCAGGAAATCTCTTTAATCGCACCGTCTCAATCTCATTCTATAATTTTTTTTGCTTTCTGGAAACAGTCGAGCACTCAATCCTTTCCTGGCAGATCCGCAGCTGCAGCAATAGCCGATTCAGCAGCTCAGAAGCATAAAAGTATGAAAAGTACCGTAGAAATTATTTTTTTCATAACCTCTTTATTACGATAAACGGGAAAGCCAGGACTCTTCTCCATAATGATGGCTTTTTAGGTCAATATTCGTCTTTGATTCAGAAAATCAGAGATTTCAAGATGGATTTCTTAGGCGTTGCCTTATCGTCAGACTTTATTTCTTCGTGATGCTTTTCCTCATATTTTTTGATTCCATATACTGAGGCAACAATTCAACCCAAAACAAGTCAAGTTACAATAGCATCTACTCTTTTGATGCCATGCTTTACCTTTTTATCGTTTTTTTTAAAAAAAGACATATTCATTGATGATTAATTATCCTTCCAATTTATCGATTTTGATAGATTTTGAAGGAAATTGAAGTTTAGGTATTTCTATAAGGAGAAGGTTGTTCTCCATGGTTGCCCTTATCTTGTTCATTGCAAGGTTCTCAGGAAGGATTATGGAACGTGAATAAGGTCAGAAAAAGCATTCTTGGACAAGAATCTTTCATGCTTCGGAATATATTTCGGGCTGTTTCCTTTCTCCGGAAATCGTCAATATGTTCCTAGCAACAGATATATCTATCTCATCTATGTCTACTCATGCCAAAGGTGCGATCACAACTATGAAATCGTCCAATTCCAGGATATCAAGGGCGACTTGTCATACATCCTCCTCTACTATCTCCTCATCTGTTATCTCTACCTCTATAGAGTCCTTATTCTCTTCTCAATCTTTCTTTTGGGCATTAAAAAGTCAAAACATATTCAAATAAGTTTAAAATTAAAAGGATTTATGAGCAGAAAAGCCTCCTTATCTCTAATGGCTCATATTATATAGCTTTTCCTGTTTTTGCAAATTTTTAAATAATATGGTATTATTGACAAAATGCCTTATTTTTGCCAAAATGAAACTGAACCAAAAGCAGAAGATACTGTTTTTAGATAATTTATGAAGCCTGCTGAATTCCGGAATTCCCGTTATGCAGGCTCTTGATATTATCTCATTTCAAGTAAAGAACAAAAGGCTCGATACGATAATATCTTTCATAAAATCAAACATCTGAGAATGAGAGAATTTTTTCAAGATAGCGCTCAAGCTGCCTTGAGTTTTCAACATCTTCGATGCGGCGATGATAGAAACCTGAGAAGCCACAGGTAAGATATGACGAGCATTTGAAGTCATAGTTCTGAAAGAAGAGAAGGAATACGATCTTATTAGAAAAGTGCGTCAAGCTCTTATTTATCCTGTCGCAATCATCATAATAACTTTTGTGATGCTCAGCATAATCATGACCTATGTAATACCTAAAATTGAATGAATCTATGCAGAATCTAATGTGAACCTACCGCCTCTCACCCAAGCAGTAATCGATACTTCGCATTTCTTCGTAAATAATCTCCTCTATGTCGTAATCGGAATCTTCGCACTGATCATTATAATCTCACAATCATACAGATATTTCAAAGCCTTCAAATTCGCAGTCGATAAGAATATTTTGGAAATACCGATTTTCGGTGAGATAATCAGAAAGAAGACATTAGTTCACTTTGCAGATTTCCTGTCTACCCTGCTGGGCTCGGGAATAATAATAAATAAGGCCCTCCTAATAATCAGAAATGCCATGAGCAATAGTTTCTATGCGAATGCTATCGATGTCATTTCAAAAGAAGTCAAGCTGGGACAATCATTAAGCTCATCGATGTGAGTGGATATCCTTGATAAGCAATGAAACATGAGTGCAAAAGAAAAAAAAGCGGTAGCCGAAAAAAATAAGGCATTTCCCATAGAGATATCAACCGCTGTGAGAATCTGAGAGCAGACATGATCCTTATCGGTAATGCTCCATAAGACTTCGGTAAGGTATACCAAAGAGATCGATAATACGGTGAAGAATCTCTCGACAATGCTCGAACCGATGATAATCGTTTTCATAGGTTCAATAGTGTGAGTCATCATCATGGCGATCATGCTGCCGTTCCTCAATATTGCGAATGTAGTGAAATAACATACACAACTCATTATGAAAAAACCCTCCTTTCCAGGAGGGTTTTTTGTATACTTAAGAAATATTTAATTCAATGTGTTCCAGATTGTATTTCAGTATTGCATTGTCGGCACAGGAGTGAGGCTATCTGTTGTCGTATTGTCTCAAAGCTGCCCATTATTATTCCTTCACCAGCAGAATACCTTTCAGTCTGTCTTGAGCGCACAATTATGCGTATATGCGACTTCAACTTTTGAAACTTCATCAAGGACTCAAGTTCATCAGACTCATTTGACTTGCACAGGGGTCAATTCATTCGTTGTGGAATTGTTTCCTAATTGGCCATAATAATTATATCACCAGCAGAATAATGTTCAAGAGGTCTTAACCGCACACATTATTGACATATAACCGTCTATTTGTGCAACATCATCAAGGACTCATGTTCATCAGACTCATTTGACCTGGACCGGTATCAGTCTCTGTGTGGTTGAGCCGTCTCAAATCTGTCCTGCACTGTTCCTTCACCAGCAATAGACTGTCTTATCGGATTTAAGTGCGCAAGTGCTGTAGTAGCCCGCTGATATCTGAGTGATTCACGTCAGTGTAGTTCATACTCATCATGTTCATAGCACCTGCACAGGGAAGCTTCTATTCGTAGTATTGTTGGTTCAGAGGTTTCATGAAAGATTTTCTCACCAGCAATACACTGTTCAATCGTTTTTGAGAGCGCAAGTATGAGTATCTCCGGCTGAAATCTGAGTGATTCACGTTAATGTCGTTCATATTCATCATGTTCAAACCACTTGGACAGGTATTCTTCTTTGGGTAGTAGTTCAATCTCAGAGCCTACCATAAGTGTTTTCTCACCAGCAATATGCTGTTCAGTCGGATTTCAGTGCGCAGTGATGCGTATTTCATCATGTTATTTGAGTGATTCAAGTTAAGACTGTTCAGCTTCATCATGTTCACATTACCTGAATCGGAGCTTTTCTCTGCGTTGTAGTATTGTCTCCTAGCATTCCAAGTCCGTTCCATCACCAGCAATATACGGTTCAATCTGACTTGAGAGAACAGGAACTATTAGAGGATCAGGTGATTTGAGACATATCTCCAAGAAATCAGGCTCATCAGATTCATACGACTTGAGTTGGAAGCGATTTGTTTGTAGAAGAGGCAGCATTGTCTCAAATTTGTCACCAGCCATTGTTTCACCAGCAAAATGCAGTTCAATCAGATTGTACTCCGCATGAAGTATAGAATCCGAATCATAATTGGGTGGCCTTGAAATTCCTTGACCATGGCAAGACGACATTAACGGGAATTCCACTAAGAGTTGTGCTATTGTTTCATAGCTGACCGTTGGAATTAAGTCACCAGCAGAATACCGATCAATCATTGACGACTCAGCATGCATGTGAATATCAAACAGATATCTTTGTTACATTGGCAAGTCCTCAAACTCAAGATACCGATTTGACCAGTTTCGGGGAATTGCTTTGGATGGTGGTATTATCTCATAGCTGGCGATTGGTGTTAATTCACCAGCAGTACATTTCTCATGAGCTGTTTTTTGCACAAGTATTATTATTGCTGGCAAATAAACTGGTCAGATCCGTAAGATTTCATGTTCATCACACTCATTTGACTTGGACTGGAGCTGAACTTGAGGTCAATGATCCTTCTCAAAGCTGGCCGTTACCGTTATATCACCAGCAGTACGCTGTTCAATCAGTCTTGAGCGCACATGTATGCGTTCCGCCAAGCGCAATCTGGGCAACACCTGTAATTCATGCTCATCATACCTTAACCTGTACCGGAGTCTTGCTCTGAGTTGTGGTTCCATCTCCGAGTTGGCCGTTACTGTTATATCACCAGCAGTAGACTGTGCGATCAGTCTTGATGGCACATGTATGGGATCCTCCAGAGACTATCTCAGCAATGCCAGTAAGATTTCAGGCTCATCATACTCATTTCACCTGAATTGGAATCGTGCTTTGAGTAGTTGTGTCGTCTCAAAGCTGACCGTTACTGTTGTATCACCAGCAGTAAGCAGTTCAGTCCGTTTTGACTGCACATGTATGGGATCCTCCAGGCGCAATCTGAGCTATTCAAGAGAGGCCAAGCTGTACTGGCGCTTTTCTGGCAGTAGTCGTACCATCTCATAAATTCCCATATAAATTGCTTCACCAGCAATATGCTGTTCAGTCGGCGGACACTGCACAAGTGTGCAGATTGAATGTTGAAATCTGAGCTAAGCCAGAAAGATATCAAGCTCATCAGACTCACACGATTTGAGAAGGAGTAGTGCTTCTTGATGTCGTATTATTTCCTAATTGCCCAAAGAAGTTATCTCCTCACCAGCAGTAACCTGTTCAATCAGACTTTATGGCACAAGTATGTGCTTGACCCGCAGTCAGGGAATTGATAACCGGTGCAACGGAAACTGATTCACCCCCCTCTCAACCGCTATTGATGCTTCATGTTCACACAGTGGTTCAGGTGCTCGTATATCATATGAGTCAGTCCACTGTGACTCAGGTCGCAGTGGGAGCGTTCGTGACTACGGCGACCATTCATGTGTTGGCGGTAGGGTCGGTGATGTCGAATCATGATGCTGTCCGCAGGGATTCCACATCCTGTATGGGAGTGTAGGTCGTTCAGCCTCAGAAGCCGTAGTCAGTTCAAGTTCATGATCTCAGCATGATCACTCAGAGGCCGTCTCATTTGACATAAGGGTACCTGTTGGAATAGTCCAAGGCGGAAGCCGATTCGAATCATGAGAAGGGGTTGGGATGGAATACGAGGGAGTTGGGATTCTCGAGGAAGGCCATGACCTGGTACTTGGATTGGGTGAAATTGGTGTTGTAGGTGTAGTACGTATCGTCCAGAGGATCCTTGAATCAATCGGCCGATCAGTTGACGACCCTGATGGTGCCCTCTCAGGCATTCCCCTGATATCATATCTGGAGGGATCAGGAGAATATCCTGATGATGTACTTGTCGGGGACCGGGAACTTGTTAGCTAGGGCAGCGTTGACGGTGAGTCATTTCGCGATGTTGGAGAGGTCGGATATCCTGGTGCTGTCGCGGGCGGTGGTGGAATAGTTGGTGTAGGCCAGGAAGGCTATGATGGCGAGGACCGCGAGGATGACCATCACGACTATGAGTTCGACCAGGGTGAATCATTTTCATTTTTTAATATGCATAGACGGAAATTTAAGGAATAATAAAAAAACCGGTAAGGACGAGGGGTCCTTTCCGGGCATGAACATAAGTTTGACAGCTTCATTAAAAGAGCTTTGCGTTGTCGGGAGACATGCTAGCACATCTGAAGGATGGAGTCAAGGAATTTTTTAAAGAGAATCGGAATCATGATCCATAGATGATATTGATGATGATCAAAAAAACCCCTCCGGAATCCGGAGGGGTTTTTGAGATTAATTGAGCGTCCAAGGCATAGGCAATCATACGACTTGATAAGGCACTTTTCTATTTGTCGACAAATAGAAGTCTCATAGTTCTCAATATCCATTCCCTCACCAGCAATATGCGGTTCAATCGGTTTTTGACGCACAAGTATGGTAGTAGCTCAGATATCATCATGCCGATATCTGTGAAACTCAGCTCATTCCGGAAACCTGAACAGGAGTCTTACTGTCTGTTGTGGAATCGTTTCATAGCTGTCCGTTTGAATTATCGCCCCAGCAATATGCGGTTCAATCTGTTTTTTTGGCGCAAGTATGAAAGCTGTACATATTGGATGTAATCTGTGAGACTCAGCTTAATCCGGAAACCTGAACAGGATAACTCCTATTTATAATCGAATCATCTCATAGCTGTCATTTTGAATTATATCACCAGCAGTATGCATTTCAATCTGAAGCAGTTGCACATGTATGAGATTGTCAGACGGTTATCTGCGTGATTCATCATAGATAAGTACTTGCATTTACCTTAACTTGGACTGGCGTAGTTCTGGCAGTCGTAGTTCCGTCTCATAACTGACCGCTGCTATTTGATCCCCAGCAATATACTGATCAGCTAGTGTGGAGTCCGCAAGCATGTCAATATCATACGTCTATCTGTGTGATTCAAGACAAAGTTCATGTTCAGCCTACTCATTTTACTTGGACTGGCGAATTTTGCTGTGTTGTTAATCAATTTCATAATAATCAGCTTGAACCGCTTCACCAGCAGAAGACGGTTCAATCGTTCTTCAGAGCACATGTGCTCATCCATCCTGCTGAAACATCAGACATTCAAGACAATCACGAAACTAGAGTAGGCGTTGTCTTATAAACCGAACTTGAGAATGTTCCGTCTCAAATCGTTCAATAATTATTATATCACCAGCAATATGCTGATCAATCAGTCTTAACGGCACAAGTATGCCTATATCATCAGGATAACTTTGAAATTCAAGATAGTCCTACGCGTATTGGAGAACTCCTGCTGACAGCAGTTCAATCTCAGAGTTGGCTATAAAAATCATCTCACCAGCAATACGCATTTCAATCTGCCTTTGTGGCACAAGAATGGAATCATCCTGATTCTATCTGTGCTACATCCGTAAAAGTCGGCGATATAGATGCGACCTGAACAGGATAATACCTTGCGACATTGTAATTGTCTCAAAGATCTCAATAATTATTATCCCCCCAACAATATACTGAATTGTCAGTCTTAAGCACACATACATGTGCATTGCTTCATGCTATATCTTTTGCATCGGCAAGGTTTCATGTTCATCAAACGCCAACAACCTGAACGGGGCTATTTTTTTGGACATTCGTTCAATCTCATAGCTGTCATAGGTTATTATATCACCAGCAATAAACGGTTCAAACTGTCTTAAGAGCACACATGCTATACCATCAGCCGGTAATCCTAGATACGCCTGAAACTGAGGATTGGATAGGGGTGTTCTGGTTGTTGACCGTTCAATCTCACAATTGGCTATAATTATTATATCACCAGCAATAGACGGTTCCATCGCTTTTTAGCGCACATGTGAAGAGATATCCTCAATATATCTGAACAGCATCTGTCAATCAAGTGACAGGGACAGGATAATTCTTTTGTACGGTCGTTCAATCTCACAATTGTCCATAATTGTTGCTTCACCAGCAAACTACTTTTCAATCGTTTTGAATTGCACATGTGTGATCGTATCATGCAACTACTTGAGAAATTCAACCTAGTGTTGTTCATGTTCATCATGTTCAGAGGACTTTCACAGGGAATCTCCTTGATGTAGCCGAACCGTCTCAGACCTGGTTCTTATTATTATATCACCAGCAGCTTACTGTTCAATCGCTTTTTAGCGCACATGTATGCGCAGATCCTGCCGTAAGTTGGGATACGTCCGAAAGAATAGTTCAGGTTCATCATTCTCAAACAGTCTTCACAGGAGTGTTTCTTTGACTGACAGAATTATCTCATAGCTGACCATTTGTATTGTATCACCAGCAGCTTACTGTTCAATCTGAAATCTTGCTGCAATTATAATTTGATCAAGCAGCAATCTGTGATGCTCAAGTAAGGTTTCAAGCTCATCACACTCATTTCACTTGAATGGCGGTTGTTCTGGATGTTGTTATATATCAGTCTCATAATTGTCAGCTCATATTCTGTCACCAGCAATAGACGGTTCAATCAGATTTTATGGCACAGGTATGTGCCGATCCGACTGCTAGTGTCTTCGTGAATACCGTCGTGCTTGAGGGCTGCGCCTCAGGCAATCCGGTTCATGTTCAGGTGCTGCTTCAGGTTCACACAGTGGTTCAAGTGCTCGTATATCATATGAGTCAGTCCACCGTGACTCAGGTCGCAGTGGGGGCGTTCGTGACTACGGCGACCATTCATGTGTTGGCGGTAGGGTCGGTGATGTCGAATCATGATGCTGTCCGCAGGGATTCCACATCCTGTATGGGAGTGTAGGTCGTTCAGCCTCAGAAGCCGTAGTCAGTTCAAGTTCATGATCTCAGCATGATCACTCAGAGGCCGTCTCATTTGACATAAGGGTACCTGTTGGAATAGTCCAAGGCGGAAGCCGATTCGAATCATGAGAAGGGGTTGGGATGGAATACGAGGGAGTTGGGATTCTCGAGGAAGGCCATGACCTGGTACTTGGATTGGGTGAAATTGGTGTTGTAGGTGTAGTACGTATCGTCCAGAGGATCCTTGAATCAATCGGCCGATCAGTTGACGACCCTGATGGTGCCCTCTCAGGCATTCCCCTGATATCATATCTGGAGGGATCAGGAGAATATCCTGATGATGTACTTGTCGGGGACCGGGAACTTGTTAGCTAGGGCAGCGTTGACGGTGAGTCATTTCGCGATGTTGGAGAGGTCGGATATCCTGGTGCTGTCGCGGGCGGTGGTGGAATAGTTGGTGTAGGCCAGGAAGGCTATGATGGCGAGGACCGCGAGGATGACCATCACGACTATGAGTTCGACCAGGGTGAATCATTTTCATTTTTTAATATGCATAGACGGAAATTTAAGGAATAATAAAAAAACCGGTAAGGACGAGGGGTCCTTTCCGGGCATGAACATAAGTTTGACAGCTTCATTAAAAGAGCTTTGCGTTGTCGGGAGACATGCTAGCACATCTGAAGGATGGAGTCAAGGAATTTTTTAAATTGGATTAATTTGCCAGGTAAGGGCTTTCTGACAGGCGGAGGAAACAAAACCCCCTCCGAAATCGGAGGGGGTTTTTGAATCTTATTCGGTTAGTATGACTTTCTATGAAGATACCTTATTGAGTTCTTCCAGTTTTGCAGTCTGATCAGCAATTGTCAGGGCCTCAATTATGTGACCCAACTTACCCATCATGATGGCTGGTAAATTAGAGAAATTCTCTCAGATCCTATGATCAGTGACCCTGTCTTGAGGGAAATTATATGTACGGATTTTTTCGCTTCTATCTCCTGAACCAACCTGTGCCAACCTATCGGCTCAAATCGCTGCAGATCTTTTTTCCTCTTCCATCGCATGTACCCTATTTCTAAGGATTTGCATTGCTTTTTCCTTATTTTTTAGCTGACTTCTCTGGTCCTGACATTCTACGAAGAGTCCTGATGGCTTATGTACTATCCTAATAGCTGATTCTGTCTTATTGACATGCTGTCAACCTGCTCCTGAAGCTCTGCACGCTTGGATATCAAGATCCTCATCACGAAGGACAACATCGACTTCATCCACTTCTGGAAGTACTGCAACAGTAATTGCACTAGTATGCACTCTTCATTTGCTTTCAGTTTCGGGGATTCTCTGCACGCGATGGACTCAAGCTTCGAATTTGAATTTTGAATAAGCTCCGTATCAGCTGATTTTCATGATTATTTCCTTGTATCAATCATTTTCACTAAGTGATTCATCAAGAATCTCGAGTTGGAATCCTTGCTCTTTTGCGAATATCATATATGAATTTGCGAGCTCTCTGGCAAATAATGCCGCCTCTTCACCTCAAGTTCACGCCCTTACTTCAAGCATTATATTCTTTTCGTCATTTTTATCTTTCGGGATGAGCATTATTTTAAGCTTATCTTCAAAAGCTGATATTTTCTGCTCACTTGATGCTAATTCTTCCTTTGCCATCTCTATCATTTCAGGATCGGACTCTGTCTTAAGCAGACTTTTTGCTTCCTCGAAATTAGCATACGTTGATTTGTATTCCTTGTACAAAATCACAGTATCCTCCAGATTTTTCTTCTTCTGCATAAGCTCTTTCAGCTTTTTCGGGTCACTATAAACTTCCGGCAAGGACAGTTCCCTTTCCAGATTATGGTATTCTTCAACCAGATTATCTAATTCAAATTTCATTTTTTTATATTAATTTCAATATCTTAATTTGCTATTTCAGGCATCCTTTGTCGCCTTATCTACTTTCAACATGAATTTCATAACTGCCCTGCTTACTCTAGGATTGAACTTTCAAGATATCGGCTTATGTGTTACAAATCATTTTTCTATAAGTAAATCTACTACTCTTTGAGAAGCTTCGCTCATGGATATGCGTAAAAAATAACTTATCAATAATAGCTAAAAAGCTTTGAAAGTCTAATTTTTTTGACTTTTTAATTTTTTTTTATAAAGTATCCAAGCTATTTTTGTAAAACGGAATCATGAGCGGCATATTATTATCTTTACAGAACTTTTTCGAATTGCATATAGTATTCGTGATAAGTTTTTTGGAGAATCTCTTATTTGTCTTGCTCATACCTACCTTTTGCCTTGTGCCTGCGCTTCTGATCCTATGATCATTATGAAAGGTCAAAAAAGACTATTCAAGAGTCAGGAAATATACGAAATGGTGGATATTCAGCCTCTTCCCTTCTGTTCTAGTCTATCTTGTATGGGTTTCGGTGAAGATATATTTCTATAAGATGGTTTGACTCTAAAAATTCGCCCGGATGGTGGAATTGGTAGACACGCGGGACTCAAAATCCCGTTCTGCAAAGAGTGAGGGTTCGATTCCCTCTCCGGGCACCAAAAGAATTATAAAATCCTCGTTTGAAAAAACGGGGATTTTTAATTCTTGGTAGGCTGGTGAGGGAATCGAATGGAAGGGTGAAATTGTGAAACAATTTTAGGAAGCCAAGGGTTTGGCTTCCGACCCTGTCCCGCACCCCAAGAGTACTTCCTACGGGCGTCTCTGTCAGGGGAATGACGATTCCCTCTCCGGGCACCAATGAAATTTAAAACCCCAGTTGAAAAACTGGGGTTTTTGATTTCATAAGTTCTTGAGAAGGAATCGAACGTGAGGCAAAATGCGATAGTAATTTTAAGAAGCCAATGATTTGGCTTCTGGCCGAGGGCGGCCCAGAGGGCGATTCCCTCTCCGGGCACCAAAAGAATTAGAAAATTCCCAACTCTTAAAGGCCTCTAAGGCCAGAATATGAATCTTCACGATACGCATTCAGCCTTTCCTCTATCTTGTATATCAGGCTTTTAGCCTTCATAGAATCGAGCATATTTGCATAATTCGCATATCTGAGCGAATGAATTAGCACTTTGAACATTTTTGCCTGCTTTTCTGACATTGCCATATCTAGTCCGTCAAAAAAATCTCTTTCCTTTTTCTGATTCTTCTTTACTTGAGCCAACTGATTCTTTGCTATCTCGATAAGCACTTCTCATGGCATAACCCCAAATGAATCCTCCAGATCGAATCTGCTTACAAGCTCAGCACCAATTCAATAACCTCAGAGATCTGATCTATTCTCGAATCTTGAGTATTTTCTGATATGCCCTTCAAGCAAGATATTCATAGCTGCTTCATAGTTTATTATCTCAGGAGATCTCATATCCGCGATGTCTTTCAGACAAGACATGACGAGTTCCTTGTCTCGCTTGCTCTCTATTCAGAATATATTAAATACATCAAGAATTATGCCAGGATTGTCACCATACGCATTATTCAGGATGAATTTCAGCTTGTTCCTTAATATCATCAGGCTGTTTTTTTGCTCTGTCAGAGTATCATGCTTGGTCTTTGCATTCTGATATGTGATATTCATATTTAATGACATATTCCCAGATTGCCTATCTATTGCGTCTAAATCAGATTTTATCAGCCTTAGGACGAAAATTATATTCTTAGGATCGCTTAAGAATCTTTTTTGTGACAGATAATTATCGAATTTTGAGACTCATATTCACTTGGCCATCAAAAGGTGCACTTTATCTACGAAATCATCCTTTCAGAATTTATTGTTATAAATGACTATCTGGTTCAGTTTTGAGATTTCCTTATTGATGAATCCCGTATAATCGGCATTCTGGTAGCTCATATTCGCAATGTTCTGAGGTATGGAGAAATTGATTTCTCATGTATTAAGACCGTTATAAAGCTGAAGCAGGATATCAAGCCTGAGCATCGGAGCACAATTTCACTGATCCAATAGAAAACTTCATCATTCATATTTTCAATTTGGCAAGGATCATCAGATTTTCCGAGATACATCATCATTAAACGCTGGGAATTTAAGAGTATCGTCAATCGATTCCTGGAATAAACAAAGGAAATTGTCTTTATCTATATATTCGAATGCCCGTGAAGATCAGGATTTTATGGAAGAATATATTGTCTCCAAATTTGATTGTATGGCTTCTTTGACTTTAGCGGATTCAGAAAATTGGTCAGAAGTCAATAGCTTATGTTTTTTTCAATCATTCATAGGCTCTTCTTCAATTTCTTGCAGAGAAACAGGGAGATAGACACATTTTATGAAATCAGAATTATCAAGTTCTTTGAAGTCTACCATTGTCTCATGAACCATTTCAAGTCAAAGATACAGAAGAATCCTATCAAGACGAGAAAGCTTCTCTTCTATAACGTTGGGATTCATGTTATTCATCTCAAGAAGTTTCCTCAAGGTTTCCATAAAATATTGCTTTTTTATGACCGAGGAAACCTCAGTTATTCAAAATAATTGCCTGACGGTAGATCAAGGAGACGCATTCATCTCATCCAGCATTGATACGGATCTGAAATACATCTGCATATAGGCCTCGTAGTGAAGTTCAACTCACACCACATCCGAAATCTTTCTCAGGATATCCATTCTAGATTTCTTCCTTTCCACCGATTCCGAGTTTCCCACATACCAGATATCTAAGTTTTTGATTTTATATTCAATGGAAGTCAATATGCTTAGGTAAGTTTTGAGGAAAGCCTTATATTGTTCCATGCTTGTATGTTTGCTGAGCAAGGTTGGATCAGGGAGCATCATGAGGTCATATGAAATCGAAGGAAGGATATTAGATCATCATGTTTTATTGATGAGAAATATCTCAAGCTGTTTCTTTTTTTGGGTTATTTTCATGGCAAGCAGAATCGAAAGTTTCTCTTCCAATTTTTCCATTATATAAGTGAAATTTATCTTTGAAGCTCAGTTTTTTATGATTTCGGAAATGGCATCAATCTTATCTTTTATCCTTTCAATTATCTTGTCCGTTTCGCTCTGCCCATTAAAAGAATCTCATAGATGATCTCAAGGTGTCGAGTCATAGAGTTTGCATTTTCATCAGTAATCAACCTCTGTGATACCATGTCATTCGAACATCTCATTCTGAGTTTCGACATATCAAGCCAGAATTCTTGCCCTGATATCTCTCATTCTGGCCAATCATACGAATAATGAATTGACATTTTTGCAATCTCAGACTTTGGAATGAGCGACTCAGGAAAGATGAGTTCCATGCTTCTGGTGCTCAAGTGTCGTTTCATAAGTAAGTGAGTATTTGAAATTTTCCTTTGAAAATCCCACGCATGCAGCCATGAATTCTTCATCGCTCAAATAACTTGAGGCCTCGAAGAATAATCTGAGGTCATCCGGCAGCTCTCATTCCGTCAAGAACGGTTCAGATAGCCTCTGTTTTTCCTTGCCTGAATCTCAACTGAAGAATATTCAATTGCAATCCTCATCTCAGTATCTCCTGAACTCGAATTCCAGATTGTACTCAGGTTTTTTGGAAATGTCTATATAAAAATATCCGAACTCCTTCACGCAATAAAGCTTGTATGAAATTCAGGAATTTGCCAGGTTTTCCCGCGATTGTCGGGTTAAAATAGGGATATATCATCTTGGACATACTACAGAATTCCTTCATCATCTGAGAATTTTAAAGCTCATGCACATTATTATCGCTTCTGGGCTTTGCTCTTCAAGAGACCAGGAGAATCTTTCCAGAAAAAATGAATGGTCAGCAGGCGAACTTTCCGAAGTTTTTGAATTATAGGATTCAAGCACATGGACACTTGAAAAATCAATTTTCTCTTTTTTCCATTTATGTCCCTGGAATTCTGTAAAAGTTTCTCCGACCAACAACCGGCTATTCAGCCTGTCGTAATTGAAAACCCTGATTCAAGATAAATTCTCCTTTTTGCCGCTTGTGAGATCCTGCTCAATATCATGTCATTTACTATTGAATCAGTTCCGCAATTCTTTTGAGAAAGCTCAATTCTCTAAAATGCTGCTTATGAGATCTGATAATGTAAGATTCGGAAAGTCTTTTCACATATCTGGCAATCAGAGGCTATCTGGCAGCATGTCAGTGATAATCTTTGGAATCGGGATATTCATTATCGGAACTGCAAAGGAACCAAGTATATTCGAGAGTCAAATGAAGAAATCTGCGAGAAGTCTTTTGGCTTGCATCAGGAGTCAAAGGAGTGCCAAGCCCAAAGCGCCAAGCGATAAGAGCATTAATTTTCCTGCCTTTATAGCAGTCTCAAAAATCCCTACACTTAAAAATCAGAGCCTATCTCACGTTCTTTTTGCATATGATTCAAGTTTTTTCTGTACCTCTCTTATATTTTCGGGAGGTTCTTCGGTGTGCATGATTTTTTCGATTCTTCTTTTTCACATTTCGATTATCTTCTGTGAATCGACCTCAAATCATTCTTTCTTATAGAAATAAAAGGCAATCTTAGATATCTGATGCTTTCCTACCAGTATATTAAGGAACTCTTCTTTTGCTTTTGGCTCAATGATTCCGAATTTTCTGAAACAAGACTCGAGCAGCAGCAATTCCCTAATTTCAAAACGGAATTCCATAAGATATCCGGCTCCGAAATGAGTCAGCTGACTTTGGGCATATGGAAAGATTTTCTCTAAAAGTCAATCATCATAGCATTCTGCGAAGGATCCGAAATTGAAAAGCAGAATATCTTTCGCCTGATGAGGAATCTCCTCATCATTATTGTTTTCACGGATTATTGAAATCAGTTTTTTCATCTGATTCAGCAGATTCTTCTGATATTCTCCCCAATCTTCATTCAATAATCTCTCTAGCTTTGCCGCTCAATCCTTAAAATCTCAATCATCAAAATTTTTTCTGATATCATCCAATTTTACATTCATGGCAACTTTGAATTCTGCATAATCTGGATGCATTTCAAACATGAGTTTTTTTGTTTCTCTGTCAGAAGCTTTCATAAGGTCCGAGTCATCCTGGAATGCATCTAAAAAATTGAGAAATTCCTCAGAATCGGCAGTTGCAACTGTATTTACCCTTCTTTTGGCAGGATTCAACTCGTCTCTGATTAAACTCCTCAATTCGTTTTGCCGGACACTGAAATCTGTTGCCAACTCATAAATATCGCTGAAAAAATTTTCGAGCTCGGGCTTTGACTGTAATCATCAAACAGATTGTGCCCTCATCTCTTTCAATCTAGTCAGAAGAGAATTCCCATTGTCAGAAAAGGCATTATCAGCAGAAATTATATGGATTCAGTTTTCCATCAAATCAAAAAAACGCTTTTTTCATTCTTCCGGAAAAGATATGAACTCAAAAAAATTGAAATTTTGAGCAGATCTTCTGAGTTGTTGGATTTTTTGGCTATCGTTTGCATTGGCAAGATAAAAATCCTTCAAATCGGCATGATTGAAAGATCTCTCTAATATCCTTCCGACTTGATTCCTGACAAATGCCGTCATCTTTGTTTCTTTTCCGGCATTGTTTGTCTTCTCATATATGTGCAGCAGTCATTTCCTAAAATTCATAATACCGCTTCAGTGAACCTAATAAATATTCCAGAATAGTTGTTTTTGTTTTGTGCAGGTTATCCTGCATATTAACATTTTTGAATTTATTCGCGATAGTTGTGACTTGACATTCGAATGGCGCTATATTGCCTTTCTGGGAGAATAGATCAAAATTCATATTCAAATCCCTCACAACTTCAAAAACCAAAATGCTACTGTCAGATCTTTCTTCTTCAAAAATCATCTCAGCATCGATTTTCAGGTTTTTCAGCAACTCGCGATTTATCTTTGCCTCTTCCTCAGATTTGCATATCAGATTTATCTTTATCTCCTCATTCAGGATCTCTTTGCAGAATCCGACCAATCTGAAAAAAAGCTGAATATGCTTTGAATAATCATCGCGGAACTCAAGAGAGCCATAATCCGATCAATAATTGTCATTAATCCTCAGTTGGACCCAAACCGGCTCAGGAGGCAATTCCACATCCAAGCTCCTTGTGAGTATTTTTATCTCTTTTCGGACGACTGGTGATTTCAGGGCGAATACATCTTCATAATCAGGATTGTCTACTATTTTCTCTTCCAGAAAAGGCAATCTTGCTCACCTATTATGGATATTGGCATCATCATCTATCATCCTAGTGAGCCTTGGGACCAAGATATTCTTTTTCTCATATTTCAACCTCCTTTTCACTTCACTTAAAATTCTTCTCAATTGGCTTTCTCACGATGAGACGACCGATTCAAAAGAATCAGATATAAGCGAATCCATGGCCCGCAAAGCCTCATCAGCATTGGACCGGAAGGACTGAGAAATAGCCTCAACGCGGCTTGATTGACGCATTTTGCCACCAGTGACGGGTGCAACTGGTGAGGTCTCACTTCTAAAATCAGAATCTCAAACATTTCAGTTTGCGAAAAAAAATCCCATTTTTTAAATTTTAATAGTATTCGTCGTTGTTTCTCATTTGCTTACGATGTCAACAAACAGATATTCATATGTGGAATCGAATCTTATATCTCAGAAAGCGGATTCTCAATCATCAGGAATTCAGAAATCGTTCAAAGACAGAGATAAGAGGGTTTGTCATTTCATTAGCCTTTCATCATAAGTGAGATTTGCGAAAAACCTTGTGAACGCATCCTTTTCTTCTGCAGGTATAATGCTCACGCTTCAGATCTTGTTCACAATAAAGAATAATCCATTCTCATCCACCCTGCATTTAATCTCTTCTTCTGAGCTATCTATCTCCTCATCTCAAATGCTTAGAAATTTATTGCCATTAAAGTCTTCATTGATTCAAATGAGTTGTCAATTATGATAGAACGCGCCTTTGAGCAACCTATTCTTCGATTTATATTTATCAGATAAATTCGTATAAATTACGGGAGATGCCATATGCGGGACCATATCTATAGTCATATATCATCCCATGTCCTCTCATTGATCTATAAGATATTTCCTGCCCGGAACACATTCCTCGATGCTCTTGCAGCTGAATTTTATCTTACTCGCATCAGCTCTCACTTCCATAGTCTTGGAATCGCCATCGAATTCGATTTCTAATTTGACATCATTTGAATTTGCAGAGAAAATTTTGGTGCCTTCGGTGAAAATAGAAGATTCCCTATTTTTTCAAGGATGTATTATGCCCCTAAGAGTGTCATCGCTCTTGCCCAGGATCCGAGAGACCTGTTCTGAAAAATTAAGGATTCTCGCCTTGTCTGATTCCTCGCAAGAGTATTTATCATTTTTATCTTTCACTATCAGCTTTAGAAGGATGTTATTCAAATCCATCTTCCTGAGAACGGAGTTTACTCTGGCTCGTACTCATTTGGACAATCTTGTTCAGCTGAGTATCGAACCTGATCATACATTATTGATTCTGTTGTCAATTATCTTCAGGACCGCGTTCTTCTGCTCTCAGAGCTCTTTCATCTGGATATTTTTGAGCGACTTGTTTCCGTAGACATCTTCCGTCTGCATCTCAAAAGCATTTTTCAGGGCTTCATAGATATAGGTATCCTTGTTTCAGATGTCTGATTTCTTCTGGACTGTTCAATCTTTAATCTGGATGAATCAATTTATGAAATTATCCAGAAGCCTCATGGAGAAATCCAAGAATGAATAGGCTCATTGCTTATTCTCTTCTATCAATTTTGCAACCATGGTAAGGCAATCGCTTATCTGCATAAGCTCCTTATTATCAAATGGACAACTGAGTTCATTATCAACTATCCTAGAAACCAGATACAGAGTCATATTCTCTAGATCAAGATAATCGAAATGAACGCTATTGAATCTCCTCCCTAGAGGTCCGCTCGGCTTAAGGTCGTCATTTGAAGTGGCATATACTCAGAACCATTCTGGTATGAACACTTCCCTATCCATTCATTGCACTTTGTGAGACCGTCAAGTTTCCAGATCCAGAAAAGCCAGTATTCAATTGACTTCTTTCTCCTTAACTTTATCTATCTCATCAAGCACTGGGATCTCTCAATTGCTGATACAGCTAAGAAGTTCTCATTCTATTATCTCTTTTTTATTTAGAAGTAGCGTGAATATTTTCTCATTTTTCCAATAAGTAAGCGAATCGATGACGAATTTGCTGACTGCCTCGATATCGCCAACAGATTCTAACTTTGATCTAGTGGGAGAATTTCATATGTACTTGCTTGAGTCGAAGATATTATTGATGAAATTTACAAGCTTGTAATCTCATGGGAATTTATCCCTATTCTTCTCAAAAAGCACTTCAAGCTCATGAAGAAGCTCTTCTCCTCCGATTTCCTTGTAATTCTTTATTATCGTGTCAATGAAATCAATCTGATTTTTGCTTGGTGAAAGGTTTGTCGATTGTATCAGCAGCTCATAGAAATTTATATATTCATGCATGCTTATGACCTTGAGCGGTCTTCATAGCTTCTCTCAGAAATATTCGAATATCCTTGTCTTTCATGTTCCGGGCGGTCATTTCAGTACGACTTGCCCCACTTTTCAGTTCCTCTTTGATTTCTCTATCTTCTTTATCATATCATCGAAAAACGGCAATCTGATATATGAACTCGACTTCTGTTCTTTGAGCCATTGTCAAATAAGGATGGAGCTTATGACCGAATCATCTCAGCTGACTCATAGGAAATTCAGCTTTTTCAGGTATTCGGCTATTTCCATGCTTATCGTGTCTACAAAAACATCAAAAGACGGGATTTCTTCAAAATTTCAAGTCGCCATTGATCATTTCAGTGTGATATTGCCCGATTCTGATTCTAGAATGGAGATGAGTTCCAGGAGCATTGGATTATCCTGATTGGAATAAATGGATCTTATGATTGAAATAACATATTTCGCACTTATGTTTCAATTCACCTTAACAAGTTGGGCAATCATATCAGAAACATTCGCATCTGATTTATGCAGCTTTAAGATCTTTTCCAGCGATTGCTTCGCATCATTCAGGCTGCTCTCATCTTTTTCAGCGATTCATCTTGATATATCTGTCAGATGCTTCTTGATTTCTGTTATATCTCCGATGAATTCCTGAAGCCTAAGAAGAGGAAATACGACTTTCTTTATGATTTCCCTTCATTTCTTTATCTTGTCATAATCCTCATTGAATTTTTTTAGGGATTTGTCATCCTCATTGTCCAAAATGCCCATCAATTCATCATCCAGAGACGGATCAAGTGATTTTTGGACTTGTTTCTTAATATAAGACGTTCCTCTCGACCTTCTGACGTACGAGCTATCTGATTTATTCATATATTTTAAAATTAATAAAATCCCTTAAATTTTAGCATATTTATGAGATATACACAAATATAAACGATTGATCACGGCTAAATGCGTGAAACTTGTAAAAATCTGCAATAAAAGAAAATAAGGCTCAATTCTAGAACCTTATTTTGAGAGAATCTCTCTATCACCAGAAACCCCTCCTTCTGTGGAATTTGATGCCGAAAACCCTGTCTATCTTCATTAATACTTTGTTTCTGGTTAATGCCAGCCTATCTCCGATAGTCCTTTTGTAGCTCGGATGATTCCATACAAGATCCGCAATTGCCTCATCTCTTACGAATTTTGCCCATCCATATGCATTATATCAGATGTAAGGGAATGTATCATTGGGATTAGCTCAGCTATCAAGAAGATCTTTGACCAAATCCAGCTCGTGATGCCTGATTGCGTCGCACAGAATCGGCTGTCATCAGTTTCACTCTATCACATTGATATCATTAGTGTCGTGGATGGCTTTCAGGAGACCGGGTTCCTTGATTCTGTTAAGAAAAACAGTTATCTTTTCCATCACTTCTGTCTTGATGCAGATTTGAAGATGATCCATCTTATAGTCTGGTGTGATTCGCATATTATAACATAATTTAAATTTTAGATTAAAAGGTGCTGATTCTCAAAAGCTTCATCCAGTATCTTATTGAAAAAAGGGAAATCTTTCACTGAATAATAAGGCTCCAACAAACCAAGTATCTCTTCTCTTTTTTTGCCAAGCCGTCTCAGAAATCTGAATTGCCGTCCGAAAGCGTAACGCTCTACTGCATTATTAGGATATGTTGATCAGGGCAAATCAATGAATGCCGGATTTCGCATTTCCGAAAAATAATCTTCCTTGTTTTCAGAATCAAGGAATTTCTGACAGTGGGCAAGCTCATGAATCATCCAGGCTATTCCATCTGGATTTTCAACTGATTCGAAATAACCTTGCCTAAACAATATCATGTTTTCATGGGCGTGCGACTCTGATGGTGATATTCATTTATGCCACAGATCATCCGGGACTATTACGATAACAACATCTTGCAGCCTTTCATCTCATAGCGCCTGAAATTGCTCAAGATAAATTCATTTCAATTTATCCGCTTTCACGAAAGATAATCTTTCAAATCAAGATTGTCCAAAGTTGATATATCTGCTGAGATAGCTTCTGAAATTTTGCATAGTTATAATATTTATTGCTGCGGAAGTTGTAGTCTTCATAAAACCAAAGTCTTCAATCTCGGTGCATCTAGTTTCATTTTTTTGGATATTATCCAAGGAGGATTGTTCCATTTTGAAATCTCGAAAAATTAATGATGAAATCGGAGTTTTTAGCTGCTAGAATTCAAGAGTCTGCTAACCTTTGCGAAAAAAGATCAATATTTATCGGATTCTGTGATTTGGAACAGATCATCGATTCTCTTAATAAGTTCTTTTGGGAAATTGGAATATGCTGATCTGGCTTTTTTGATGAACTCAGATTTATCATTATCCGATAGAGAATCGTATATTTTAGAGAATAGCTTGAACTTAGCATCCGGTGATTCTGATTTGAAAGGCAAGTTTGAGAATATGATATCTATGAGCAATCATTGGTCTGATCAATACGGTACATTTGCAGGTACTCCGGCATTTACGAATACCTTTAATAGCTTCGCTCCTTTAGGTTGTGAATATGCCTTGGAGATGAAATAAATTCAATCCGGACCTTTTCTGTTAAGATTTACCTTGTTGTCTGCCAATACTCTCAATAGATCAGCATCCTGATTATTGATTGCTAGATTTATGAGCTTAATATCTGCTCATTCTGGCAGGATAAATTTATTGGTTTCTTCAAGTATCCTTAGGAATTTAATGATATTTTTTTCTTTTTTCATTACCATATCAAATACGGACAATCCTTCATTATTCTTTGCAAGATAGCTTGCATTGTTCCTTATCAGAAATTCATAGAATTTAGGCTGAAAAGATTGAATGCAATGCATGGGCGTATTTCAATTGTTATCTTTTACATTAACTTTTGCACCTTGCTTTACCAATAATTCTATGATTCACATATTTCATGCCTTGCATGCGATATGAAGTGGCGCAAATCATTCTTTATTCTTCTTTTCCTTATCTGCTCATGATTTCAGAAGAATATCTATAATATGATACGCCCCTTCTTCTCAAATCAGCATATGCAATGGTGTCTGCCCTTGAATTGTCTCATTGGCATCTGCACCTTTTTCCAGTAGCAATTTGATTAATTTTTCATCTTTATTCCTGCAGGCAAGAAATAGTGGTGTATGTCAATTTCAATCTCTTGCTCCGATAAAAGCGTTTCCTTCTAGAAGTAATTTTGATATACGAGTGTCACTGTTGAGGCAAGCAAGATGCAGCGGAGTCTGTAGGAATTTATTTACAGCATTGACTTTAGCTCCATTTTCTAAAAGAAGTTTTATGTTTTCGGACGATGCTCCATGACAACAGGCTAGATGCAGCGGAGTCCGTCATGCATTTTCTTGAGATTCCATATAAGCGCCCTTCTCTATGAGTATTCTCAAGTTTTCCGCGTATCCGATGCTAGCTGAATGCATGGGAGTGCGACCAGCCTCATCCTTTGCTTCAATATTCGCACCCTTCTCGATGAGTATGCTTAACATCTCCTTATTTCTATTCTTGCTTGCCGTATGCAATGGGGTTGCTCAGGATAAATCCCTTGCTTCAATTTGCGCTCATTTTTCAAGTAAAATATATATATGGCTCGGATCACATGAAATAAGTTTTGCCAGAAAATGCAAAGGAGTAGTATTGCTAGAATCAAGAAACTGATTTACATCATAATTATTTTCAATTATGTCTTTAATAGCGGAAACTTCTTTGTTTTCGACTTTTTGGCGTATCTCCTCGTGTTTGACCTTATCGAGTATTCACTGTATTATTTCTATCTTCCATTGACTGTTTATGAAGTCATTCTCGGTCGTGAATTTCACAAGCAGGAATCTGTCTTCTCTAATCGCCCTTTCGACAGAGTGGGCAAAAGTATCTCTTATATCAAGATAAGCGCTGAATCTTGCAAGATTCAGCCAATCCATGGGTGACGGATTATGATTGATTACTTCATTCTGGCAATTGAACGCCTCTCTATAGTTTCAGATTATAAAGTTTGTAATTGCGAGCTTTTTCAAAGATGACAGATAGATTTTCTCGTCTTGTGATTTTGAAATAAAAGATGCTTTCTCAAATGCGAATTTTGATTTTTCGTATTCTCTTTTTTCTTCCAGATGCATCAGTCATAGCAGATAATATATCTCATAATCAGCTGGCAGGCAATTCAGGGCTTCATACAATAATTTAAAAGCCTCGTCATGCCATCATTTTTTATAATATTCGAATCAATCTCTCTTATGCTCCAGTCAGGCTGTTTTTCTCGGATTTCAGAGTTTATTGTCTATTCTTCATAAGGATGATAGGACTTTTTGATTGATATCTGACAGATGTTCAACTGAACTGATAAGAGATCTAGAGCACTCCCAAATGCTATTATCTATATCAGAGAGGTTTTTATTGATCAATCATAATCATTTGATTACATTTTTGAATCAAGAATAGTTCATCCGATACGATCTTCATATCATTTCTGAAATATCGCTCAATTCTGAGGCCATTTCATAGATTCATCCGTTGATGTCTCACATTGAATCGATCATTGCCTGTCTTTCATATGGGTCATACTCATTTGAATTTATGATGCTGATCATTTCGGCTTTTCTCATATCGACAACATCTTCCAGAATTCGATTAGTATCTTGTCACGTGCTGCATAATTTTTCTAATGCCAGTTCTTGCCGATACAGATAATCCCTTTCTTCAACTGGAGATATCTCCCTGTTCGATCATGCGAGATGATCCAAAGGCGTTATTATTCATGCTCTGAAAAAATCCTTACTCATATGATGATGATTACTAGATAATTCTTTATGGTTTTGTTATATTTGTTTTAACTGTGCGTATGTTCATTTTTTAATATAATTAAATATATTCAATTGTCAATATAAGCTTGCTTTCTAATTGGAGAATATGCTCTTAATCTGCGAATCATCAAAGATGGCAATATTCTCTTTTCATTGCTCGGTGAAAAGGATGGCATCGAATCATAGATCTTTTATAAAATTGAATTGCGGCTCAATCCACCTCCAAGAACCATGCTCAAGCATCATATTCGTCATTCTCACAGCTTCTGGCATATCCTGAGGATCATTTCAGAATTTGCTCAAAAGGACTTTTTCAAATAATAATTGCCTATGTTCGGGTTTTTTGAAATCCCAGGCGTTCTTGTATGATAGTTTTACAGGCCTGACGTTTGGCCTCAATCACATTTCATTGAGTTCGTCGAGGGAGAAATCATTTATTTTTGTATAATCATTTGCGAAATCCTTATCTCGGGTAAAGAATAGGACTGATGTTTTTGAAACTCAGTTGTCTGCATTCATTTTCGAGACATCGAAATTATCGAATATTTTCGGAGTTCCATGATACCAGATTTCAGATTGGAAATTATCAGACAGGATAATAGCCGCTCTTGATTTTGCGGTTCATAAAATACTCTCGAGTCAGTTTGATGCTTTCTTGACTTGGTCCGGCTTATGTGAATCATTTCCTAAAACATCCATGGGTGATAAATTATTTAAACAATGTCAGCCGCTTCTTTTGGCATGAGAATATCTTCTCTGTAATTTGGCCAATTATGCGCTGCAATAACTTCTTTCAGAAGATTTCATGCTTTGTTTATCCTGCTTATTGTAATCGATTCTTCCATAACTCAATCTAATAGCATTGCGAGCTTGTATTTGTTCTTGTAATATTTCGGATTTATAACGGCTTGATTATCCTCATTGCAGATTACGAATTTGATCTTCTTCTCATGAAAATGTTTGTTGAATAATCTCATGGATCTGAGTGTGAAATCCCTCATATGCCGAGTTTCAAAATAATACTGCTCATCCAATTCTTCAAGCACCATAAAGTCGGCTAACATTGGGGTTCATTTGTTTCATCTGTACTTATATGATGCCGAACCCGTAAGGATAAAGCTCTTGAAGATATTGCTGTATATTCTGGAAATCACATTAACTATTATGTCGGTAATGTCGCATTTCGATATTGAATTGAGGCTTTTTCTCATTTCAAAAAGATAAGCGAAAAAAAGCCCGGCATCTGTCAGCTTCAGCTCACGCCCAATAGCTTCTCCCAATTTCTTGATTGCTTCGCGGTCATATATTTCCTTAAGGATATCACTGAAACGCTCCGGATGATTTTCCATCCTGTACTTCATTATGAAATTTGTGATCTCTTCCATAAAAAGATGAGTATCCTTAAGCGATGCGTCAGAATTCTCATACATCTCTTCAAAATAAGAGTTCCAGCTGCCTTCATTTATCTGCGAGAGCAGCTTATCCATATTGACTTCCATATTCTTCGCTCAGGAAGACAATCTGACGTTGTCTGTGAATCCTTTCCTCTCCCTTCTTCATTGGAAATTAGTCATCAGGATGGTTTTTTTGGCTCTTTTTATCATTCACAATATCGTTTGGGTATTTTCTCAAGGAGGTCAAAGGAAATCCAGGCTCACGATATCAAAAACGGTTTCTTCCGATTCCAAGACTTTTTCAAGCCTTCATATTCTAGTTTGGATTCAGAATTTGGAAGCATTCGACTTGAATTCTTCAATGGCATCCGAATCTCCTCACTCGACTCATATTATATTTTCTGGCTTGAATCCAAGTTCCAGATACAAGGGTATTTCCAAACATTTTTTGCCGGGCAAACAGAGGACTTTCATGTTTTTCCTGTCTTCAATCCCAGTATTCAAATCTATAAAGTCTTTGAGTTTCATTCTCCATTTATTCTTAATCCCATTATCATAATTTATGTGCGCTCAGGTTTTTTCTGACAAAATTTTACTTGATTTACAAGATACGTCTTTAACGGTTTTTTGGCTTTTTTGTGGAAGATTTTTAGTGTCTTCCACTTCATTCTCGGGCAGATTTATAGTTTCACGCTTATTTGCAAAAACATTTATGAGAGAATACCAAGTCATGAATGCTGAAATCTCAAGCATGAGCGCTTCGACGTCGATGCTGAGGATGACATTATTTCAAGCCATTGCCATGAGTGTGTTCTTTTTGCTTTTTCATATTCCTGTCTTCATATTCCTAAATGTGATTTTCTGGAATCACTTTGGCGTCAATCTAGCTGCAAATATCTTAAACGTCAACTCAGTCAATAGAGGATATTTTATGCTATACTGCTCAATTTTGAATCACTCAACCTTAAGCATATCAGATATCATGGGCACATTTCTAGATTGATAAGAATAGCTTTTGTGTTTGGTTATCGTGTTCCCTCAAAGCGTAATATTTCTCATGAAAGTGTAAATCGCTCATTGCATCGAGTCTTTTGGCTTGTATGGGATTATCTCGCTTAGGGAATCAGCCAGCTGTTCGCATTCACAGACCAAAATCATCCTAAAAGTATGAATATCATTTTTCGGGAAATCCCCTTCAAGATTCAGGGCTATGGGAACGACATTTTCATAAATATCGCAGATTGTTTTTCTGTGTTCTCCATATTTGGCCGGATAACGCTGCGTTGTGGAATTTGCAACAAATGCTCAAACCGCAAGTCATAATCTTGCCGAATCTAGATTCATGTCTTTTGCCGGTTTATAATTCTCATTCTTAAAAAGGGTTCCTCAGCCGAGCATCCTTCCGCTTCAATCATGAATCGATTCCAGATGCTTTAGAGTATCTTGCTTCTTCCATTCTCTTTTTCATTGGAAATTTGTTATGACAAGAGAGTCCATGCCGTAATTTATCTTCCTTAGTATCTGATCTGCTGATTCGCTCACCGGTCAGAGGAAATCGAGGCTGATTATGTCAAAAATCGTTTCTTCCGATTCCAAGACTTTTTCAAGTTTTCATAGTCTGAAATTGATTCACAGCCTAAGTGCATTTTCCTCAAATTTCTTGAGGACTTTCGGATCGGCTCTTCACTTTACTATTCAAGCTTCGACTCAAACTATATTCTCTGGCAAAAAACCGAGCTCAAGATAAATCGGAATCTCTCTGCACTCGATTCACGGAAGGCAAAGCACTTTCATATTCTTGCGATCTTGAACATCTGTATTTTCTGAAATGAACTCTTTAATCTTTTTTCTCCATTCGATTTTAATCGCATTATCATAGTTTATAAGCGCTCACATTCATTCTCACGAAATCTCAATCTCTTCCTTATCAATCATCTCGTCTGGAAATTTCTCTTTTTGAGCTGGAAATTGCACATTATCCGAAAGTCAGTTTTCTTCTAATATCTTATCTAAATCATTTTTTTTGAATTCTGGAATCAAATCAATCGCATCTGAGTAAAATGACTCTCTTTGATCGGCATTTCAAAGTTCATAATCACTTGCGAGTTCTATGATGAAATCAGTTCTCCAATCTTTTTTCATTGCAATATCTGAAGGATTATCAGCAATTGAAGAAATAGGCTCATCCTTAACGGTTACTGATTTTAGAGTTGAATCTGAGGATGATTCTCATCTATTCTTCCTGATTGTATCCCAAGCTGTTACGGCAGAAATTACCCTGATTCCAACGCGATATCTTCTAGACATTTCTTCTCTTCTCTTCTGCTTATCTGCTGGTGTTATTCAATCTGATACATATTTTCTGATTTCTTCTTTCTGCAAAATATCGAGAATGGCATTCGTTGATTTTTCTTTTCTGGCGGAGTCTATAAGCTTGATCGCACCATATATCTTTTGTCTGATAAGAAGCTCAACCGTCCATGCTGAGACGCTATGGAATTCTGCGATGCATCAAATATGGTTTTCCAAATCTGGAAGCTCTTCAGGGTCTCTAAGGATTTCTCTCATTTCATCTAGTATTTCTGCTTTTTGGCTATCGCTGAGCTTATCTGTAATTTTCAATGATTGCGGCAAATCGATAATTTCAGACACTTTCGGAGGAACTTCAGTGGCTATTTTCGAGACTTTTGCAGATTCTGAATTATTATCCCTGATTGTCTGCCAAGCGGTAATTGCGGCTATGGTAGGATAGCTTACTCAGAATAGATCTGCACATTCTCTTCTGCGTTTCTGTTTTTCTTCTTTTTCTAAAGCTTCCTGTACATAGGCACGGATAAATTCCTTATCTTGCAAAGATAATTCTTGTTTAGCTATTTTTTCTCAAAGCACCTGCATAAATTGAATTTTTGACTTGTTGTAGTTTATTTAACCATAAATTCCGTTTTTTTACAAGATATTGACTAAAATAAAATTTTATTTGTATTTAATAAAAAAAATATAATATATCAAGTAATTATCTAAAACAATCTGATGGATCAAAAAAATGGAAATATAAGGAATTCCTGACAGCATGACTGAAGAATTCCCGAAGAATTCTGCCCCGATGATGATGAGGTGCTTAGATATGCGGTTGAAAAGACAAGAGATAGAGCCTGAGCTTGTATCGATCCTCATGATGAGCCTGTTGAAAATTTGGATTCTACAGATGAGATAGTCGCAAATTTAAGCGCAGCAAAGGAGGTATTGCCTGAGATGAGAAGGATATACTACCCCTGTTGCCTAAGTGATATTTCCCCGAGCAAAGCTTTCATCTGATCGGATGTAATATATGCCGATTTGAATTGATGCGCGATAGATCTCCTGAGGAAAAATGGATTCGATGCATACAAGGCTGATGCGAAAAAATTCCATCCTGCAAATATAGATATGGTTATCGTACTCTCTCCTACGATCTCTTCAAAATATTTCATTCCGATTATCAATCAGTGATGAATGATAATTTGCGATGATTACCATAAGACTGCCCAAGAATTATTCAGAGAAAAAGATTTCAGATGTACGATTTTCATAAGTGGCTGAAAAATCAGATTGAGAGGCGAAAGAATATTGTTTGCCGATATTCCGAGGCCTAGGAGTTGAGATGAACTTTATGTATTCAAAAAAATAAAATAACATTTTTCTTCAATTTTTCAATATTTTTCTTAGTCAGATAGATATAATGGAGGATGTTACAATTTACCATCCTCATATGGATAAACGTGTTTGCAATTACTTTGAATTCAGCATCCAGTCAGAAAAACTCCATCAGTTCTGAAACCGAAATACCAATGTCTTTGATTTCAGGGCTTATCCCTGAGAAATACCGGACATCATAATCATGAATGAAGAAATCGTTACTTTCATCTTGGCACAGAATCGTCATGACTTTCACCATATGTGACCTCACCCGTTCTGATGAGCCAGAATCGATGCTCCGATTGCCGCCTTCGGGATGCCATTTGAGATAGAAGATCTCGTCTTAAGGACAAAAATGTGGATCAGATGAATGCTTGGAAAGAAGGAGAATTGAATCTGGATTCTTGATGACAGGTTTTAAAAAACAGGAAATAATCCCTCTCTAAAATCAAATTTGATTTGTCTTCTCTTATTTTTTTTATAAAATAAGCCCAAATCCACTTATAAAATCGATAAATCAAAAACTGATTTAGATTTTTTTGGCTTTAAATGATTAATTATAAAAAATGTTAGATATAAGATTCATTCGCGAGAATGCTGAAAAGGTTAAGCTTGCCGCTGCGCAGAAAAACCTGAAAGTCGATATAGACCTGCTCATTTCAATCGATGACGAAAGAAGAGTTCTGCTTCAGCAGATTGAAGTCCTGAGGACAAAAAGAAATGAGATCGCTCAATTGGCAAAATCATGAAAGCCTACCCCTGAAGCCATAGAAGAAGGAAAGAAAATCAAAGATGAAATTGCACTGCTCGAAAGCAAATTGACTGAAGTCGAGTGAGCATATATGGATCTCATGGTAAAAGTTCCGACGATCCCCTCTTCGGATACTCCGATCTGAAAACATGAAGATGAAAATGTGGAAATCTATAAATGGTGAGAAATCAAGAAATTCGATTTCACTCCGAAGAATCATATAGAGCTCGCAGAATCCCTTGATATCGTGGATTTCGAAAAATGAGTGAAGACTGCAGGATTCAGAGGTTATTATCTTAAGAATGAATGAGCGCTCTTGGTCATGGCTATGATGAATTATGCTCTGAATAAAGTTTCTTCAAAATGATTCAAGCCATTCATCCCACCGACTCTCATCAAAGAATTCGCACTTTTCTGAAGCGGATACTTCAAATGAAAAGAATATAATCAGGAAATAGATGAGATATATCAAGTTGCGACAACAGATAAAGAAGTCGACTGAAAGGAGAGCAAAGAAAAGAAATTCCTCATAGGTACGGCTGAGCCGTCGCTTCTGGCTTATTATGCCGGAGAAACACTTAAGGAAGAGGATCTCCCTATTAGGATGAGCGGTTACTCGCCTTGCTACAGAAGTGAAATCTGAAGCTACGGTAAAGACACGAAATGACTTTACAGAGTTCATGAATTCATGAAAATAGAACAAGTGGTCATCTGCAAGGCTGACGTCGAAGAATCAGACAAACTGCACCATGAAATGCTAGAAATCTCAAAATGACTTCATGAAGATCTCGGTCTTCCATATAGGGTTCTGTCAATCTGCACATGAGACATGTGAACCGGTAAGTACAAGCAATTCGATCTTGAGGCTTGGATGCCTGGAATGGACAGATACGGAGAAACAGGTTCTGCTTCGAATTTCCTAGATTGGCAATCAAGAAGGCTGAATACGAAATATATCGATAAGGACGGCAATAGGCAATTCGTATATATGCTGAATGACACTGCCCTTCCTTCTGTTAGGCCGCTTATCGCTATTCTCGAGAATTATCAGCAAGCTGACTGAAGTGTGATTGTACCAGAAGTCTTGAGGCCATTCATGGGATGAATAAGCATGATTTCTCCAAAGAAATAATCACATAGAAAAAGTCAAAAAACCCCTCCGGATTCCGGAGGGGTTTTTATATTTTAGATTCTTCATATGAAATTCACACAAATAACACTGCGTATTCGCATTAAGGGAATTGAATAAAATGCGAATCATGCTAAAATCGTTCCAGTATCAATAACGCATAAAATGGATAAAGTAGAGATGGGCGAGCCCGAAATAATAAAAGCAGATGAAGACATAAAGGTTCTTTTTGTGAAAGCCGCATCATTCCCAGACTGAATCATGGATGCTTACAGGAAACTCCATAGTCTGGTTCAGGTTTGAGACGACAGGCGAGTTTTCTGAATATCATTTCCTGAAAATGGGGCCATAGGATATAGGGCTGCTGCATAGGAAAAATATCCCTGAGAAGCAGAAAAGCTCAATCTGGAAACCTTCATCATCAGGAAAGGCAGATATATTTCTGTAAATATCAAGAATTACATGACGGAAATGGAGAGCATATGAAGAGTATTCAATATGCTTCTTGAAAATACAGCAAAAGATCCTGATTGATATTGTCTCGAATGGTATTTGAGCAAAAATGAAGTCAGATGCATGGTGCCTTTGAAAGGATAAATTTTATAAATAATAAAATCATATTATGCAAACAATATTCAGTGACCAGAAAATCACACCATTCCTTTGGTATGATGATAAGGCAGAAGAAGCTATAAATTTCTATATTTCTTTATTTAAAGATTCCAGGATATTGACGATAAGCCGATATTGAGATGCAATGCCGGAGATGAAATGAAAAGTGATGACTGCTGTATTCGAGCTCGCATGACAGAAATTCATGGCGATAGACGGCTGACCTTTCTTCAGATTCACAGAAGCGATATCTCTGTTCGTAGATTGCGAGAGTCAGGAAGAAGTGGATTACTTATGGGAGAAGCTGTCAGAAGGATGAGAAAAAAGCCAATGCTGATGGCTTAAGGATAAATATTGACTTTCTTGGCAGATAATTCCCAGACTGCTGTGAGAGCTGATGTGAGATCCTGATGCGGAAAAATCAACCAGAGTCATGCAGGCGATGCTGAAGATGACAAAAATCGAATCGGATATCTTGAAATTAGCTTATGACAATAAGCTTTAATATTCCATTTGCGGATAACGTATTTTGGAGTACAATGAAACTATATTTCCAACAACAAATTTATGACAAGCAAGAAGACTGACGAAGAATCAAATCAAGAAAATATCGAGAAGGAAATCCAAGCAGAAGAAGAAAAACCAAAAGGTTTTTCTATGCAGAGTGTTCAGAAACCAAGAAATCCCGCAACTTTCAAAGATGCGAATACGTTTTCAAAATGATTCAAATGAGTTTCTTTCGACAGCAAACACAGAGCTGGAAGATGAGCTAGCAGATGAAGATAATATTATTTCAATCTTGAAAAATGCCTGTTCCACCTAGATTTTAGATTTAGGTATTTTTCGCGTGTGAGATGTTCCTTTCCGTAAATCGATATTCTGGTTTCTTGCGGAAGGGATTGTTCTGTTGCCGGAATCAGATCAAGCGGAAAAGCGGATTTTGATTTCCCCCTTATGAATCTCAATAGCTTTTCTTCATAAGATAAGAGCTTATTGGCTCTATAGCGACCATGGAAAATCTTCAGAAGGATCATGATAATGATAGCCAGGAATAATCTTAATGCCTCAATCTTGTGGCTCAAGATGCTTAAAATCAATTCCCTCTGAGCATCTCAGGTGTAATTTACTATGTATGCGTACCATTTGAGGTCCAGATAATCATATATGCTTACAGTGTGATTCCAGATTCTCTGGTAAGCAGGAATTTCATAATCCAGTAAATTCGGCGTCGCATCTAAGATCTGCCAATTTTTCCGGTTGTAGACCTCCACCCAGGAGTGAGCATCTTTTCACCTGATAACCCAGGATTTTGCAAGATTATTCCATTCTCATGAATAATATCAATTCACCAAGGTCGCATCATATCAGAAGTGCTGGAGAGTAAGAGCTAGGACTGTGGCATAATATTCGCAATATCATTTTTTGGAGCCATACAGGAAATCATGAAGATCCTTGGCTGGTGCCTCAATGGAATATGAGAATCCATATATATTCTTCACATAATCGGTGAGTTTGGCGGGCGTATCATAAATATTCGGATCGATTTTGCTCCAGAACTCATCCATCAGATCATTTGTCTGCTTATCAATGACACTTCATGTGAAAGAAGAGTATTCTATCTTCTGGTTAAGGAATATGCCTGAATCTGAAACATCAAAAGAAGCACTCAGATTGAATGTCTTGCGAATCTTACTTGCAAGATAGAATATGGAATTATCTCACTGCTTTTGCCTGATAATAATATCGCTCGAGTTCATCCCCAGGTCCACAGATTCTGGAATCGCAGGCATGAATAAGCTCGAGGATCCTTTCGGAAAATAAGTGATATTCAGAACCTTAAGGCCTTGAGCAGATTTGTTGCGGTTCATGAAATATGATCTGCTATCATCTGTCTTTATCCAAGAATTATTCCTGAACATATAGAATCTCTCTCATCTCCAATATTTCCTCTTGAGGAGCTCCGAATCTGCATCTCGAAGATTATCGACAGCCATGACTTTCGAATTGTCTGTCTTTATGGCTCAGGCATTCTTAAAATCCAGTTCATTTGAGAATCATGAAAGATTTTCAGCATTATTCGGAGAAGTATTGGATTGAGTATTTCATCTGACATTTCAGTGAGGCAATATAAAAAAAAGGAAAACCATCATAATGAAGATGAGTCAGGTTATCCGCAGCGTCCTTAAGTTTGAGAATCTGGTGGTGTAGGCTCATTTGAGGGAATCAGTGACCATGTATCCGGAAACGGAAGTCAGCAGGAAAACTGAAATCACAAGATATATAAGGAAAAATAATATGAACCAGAGCTCGACAGAAAAAAGCGAAACAGCCACAAAGACGAACATGGAAAGGAAGATATATAAGAATCCATCTTCCCTATCGTCAGAATAAAGCTGCTTGATTATAAGAATCTGAGTCAGAAAAACGCTTCCAGGTCAGGTCATATCCCTGGTGAAAATCGCCATCGCAATCATATTTGCAAAGAATGCCAATATGACCAGGTTCAAGAGTCTCGGGCTCGAGAATTTTTTCTTTTTCAAAAGGAGAAGGGAAACGATGACAATGGGAACCATTATCATCGCATCAAGAGCAATGTTTTCCCATTCTATGAATATCACAGTAAAATCTATCAGGATGAGCAGCCACTTAAGCAAGGTTCACTTCCTTGAATCATCTTTCGGCAATACGATACGATTGCTATCGATATGCAGAGTCAACTCGTTTAAGCCCTTTTTCCTAGGATTCTTTGAAGTTTCGGAATTGAGGATCGTCTTGATGAACGGAAAATTCTTCAATGCCGATTTAAGACTATCGAGCCTCCGAGGATTATCCCCGGGTTCATATTCCCTGACCAGAAAAAATGTCCCATCTCTAAGGTCTGGAGCTTCTGAATCCTTCTGGGAATCGCCACCGTGGGCAATTTTTCATATCTTCACAACGTGCCGCAAGATATCAAAAGTTCACTTTATGAATAATATGATTTCTATATCCTCGCTTTGCAAAAGTGAAAACCTTTCTGTTTCGATGTCCGGACTCAGGAGATGGATTCAAGATGAATCCGAATATGCGATCCTGAAGAAGAAATTGAGATTTTCTGGGCTTCGGACACTGATGATATAATCTTCGTGCTCTTTGAGAAGATTGCATTTGAGCGATTTCTTAAGTTTTCTGACTTCAAAAAATGAAAAAAGGAAAAGCGAGATGACGAGAGCGGGGATGAACAGGAGAATCTGAATACCCTTGATAAACGAAACCAAAGACAAGAAAAAACCGATAATGATGAGTATGACTCCTATCCTTGAAATTTTTCATCTGTATTTGAAAAAATTTTTCATGCTTTATATTATCACAAGAACTCACTATATTTCTGTGTAAGCATTTCACTTATCTTTGCCTTTGATGAGAGTTCATCACGCACCAGGACCCTATGATATAGGAAAGAGATAAGGATTTCTCTTCAATCTTCCGGAATCACATAATCCCTTCATTCCAGAAATGCATTCGCCTTCATTGCCATTATGAGGATATTCAGTCATCGGGGTGAAATTCAATAATATAGAAGTTCTTCATTCCTCGACCAATCTGCGAATTTCAGAATCTTATCGACCAGTTCATCCTTAATATAGACTTTTGAAACCATGTTCTGAGCATTTCTGAGTTCATCTGTATCCAAGACTTGATTAAGAGAATCAATTCACTCATTAAGATTTTCGAATTTCGAGTCTAAGATAATCTCCCTTTGCACGATTGAAGACGGATATCAGATCCGTATAACACAGGAAAACCTGTCTTTTTGTGCCTCTGGCAAAGGAAAAGTTCAGCTGTATTCGACAGGATTCTGGGTGGCGATTATCATATGGTTATCAGGTAGTTCGTATTCAATTCAAGAAATTGAGATTCGCTTCTCCTCCATGCATTGCAGAAATGCACTCTGAGTCTTTGGGTGCATCCTGTTTATCTCATCGATTAGGACAAGCTGTTTGAATATCGGTCACTTCCTGATGTCGAAAGCCTTTGAAGAAAAATCATAAACCTCTCATCAGATAATGTCCTGGGGAAGCGTGTCAGAGGTTCACTGGATTCTAGAAAAATCAAATCAGATGAGTTTGGAGAACGCTTTTGCTATGGTCGTCTTCCCTATTCACGGAAAATCCTCGATTATGATGTGTCATTTTATAAGCAGAGCAATCTGGAATAACCTTGAAACATCACGTTTTCAATAGACATAAGGCAGAAATTGATTTTCGAATTCTGCGAAAACACCAGTGACATCTTTCATGAAAAAATAATTAAGAGTATTATCTCAATATAATGCAAAAGTTATAATTTCAAAAAAATTATTGTTTCGGCGTTAAATGATTATAGCCCAGCGGTATTCGGATTCCTGATTTTTTACTCCGCTATTTACAAAAATTTAAAATAGCTTAAACTGTCCACTGTATTATTTTTTAATTGCACAAAGTATGGAATCCATCAGATGAACCCAAACCGAGAAGAATCTCTTAAAGGCTTTTGCATGAGAATCTCAAGCAAGAACAAGATATGATTACTTCGCCAGCCAAGCCAAAAAAGAGGGATTTGAACAGATATCTGCAATATTCACTGAAACTGCACTAAATGAAAAAGAGCATGCCAAAAGATTCTTCAAGTTCCTTGAATGATGAATGGTCGAAATCACAGCAAGCTATCCGGCATGAATCATAAAATCGACTATGGAAAATCTTGAGGCTGCAGCTAATTGAGAATTAGAGGAATGGTGAGAGCTTTATCCTGAATTTGCCAGAATAGCACAAGTTGAGTGATTCCCCGAGATATCCGCAGCCTTCAATCTTATCGCAGAGGTGGAAAAGGAGCATGAGAGAAGATATAGGAAGCTGAGGGAGAACATATTGAAAAATGAAGTCTTCTCAAAATCTGAAGAAAAAGTCTGGAAGTGCAGGAACTGCTGATTCCATGCCGTGTGAAAGAATGCACCGGACGAATGCCCCGCTTGCAAGCACCCGCAAGCCCATTACGAACTATTCGCTGAAAATTATTAGAAAGATAGGAATCATCCCGAAATTCGGGATGATTTTTTATTAAAAAAATTTGATTTATGGAAATAATTAGTGTAGCTTATCCGCAGTGTTCCAATACAAAAATAGAAAAACATGAAATCAAAATTCATTATATATCCGACCATACTGCTTTTTACAGTCTGAGTGCCGTTAGTCAAGTACTATACGAACACTCCGGGGCAAAATGCCTGTGTTTTGGATTATGTGGATAATTTGGATAAGAGCAATTATAAATGATATCTCTACAATATCGATTGATACAATCATATAGAGCCATGAAACTCGACACTGCTCAATTGAATAGAACAATATAAGACCTGAAGATCCATCTGATGTCTGATGGTCAGCGATAACCTGTTCAACGACATCAACAATACCTTCTATTGCTCCGTAACATATATGATAAGGAAGGCCCCGATCGATCCGAAACTCAAGGAACCGCTCGGTATAATCAAATAATCATTTATTTTTAACTTAATCTTTATGCAGACTAACGACAAAAAACATTTGCCGATAATCATAATCACTTTACTTTGCTCAGCTTTGATAATCACATTCAACTACTTCATGACAAAGCAGATAGTGTTTGATTTACAGCAAAAAATCAATGAAAATGAATATGAGAAAATCTGATGAAAAGACAATTACAATATCCTTAAAGAAATGCAGAAAGAAGAAATCCTCAGCTATGTGAACAAGCTGAAAACTGAAAATCCTGAGCTTATCTACAAGATGAGACAGAATGCGACAGTAAAAGAATCTCCTGAAAAAAAGCTCCTGACCTGGAAAGCGATCTGAGAGCTTGAATGAAATTCATATGTAGAGTGAAGCTCTGGAGCCACTGTGACTATAATGGAATTCTCAGATTTCGAATGCTCTTTTTGCAAGGATTTCCACAATGAAGATATGCTTAAGCAATATGTCGCAAAATCCAAAGATACGAATTACATATTTAAGAATTTCCCGCTACCGGTCCATAAATATGCTGTACAGATGGCAAATTATGCAAAGTGCGCTGAAAAGATCGATTGAGGCAAGAGATATATGGATGCCGTCGATAAATTATTCATGCTCGAACCATTGAGCGAATCTTGATCAAGCTTGCAAAAGATCCGTCAGACAGTCCTGAAGACCTGAGTCGATGAGAAAGCATTGGACGAATGCGTAAACAATAAGGAGAATGAGATGCTTGTAAAAAAAGAATTCGAACAATGAATGAAATTGTGAATCGCTTCAACGCCGACAATCGTATTCATAAACAATCTCAATTGAGAATACACGACTCTCGTCTGAGCTATCACAGAAGAACAGATAAGTTCAACGATAGACTCAATAACAAATGAATAAATCATACCAGATGCCGTTAATCCTTTTTCATAAATTCCATTTGACACAAGTTAAAATTTATCATACAATGCCCGCAAATTAACAAAAAAACATGGTTATACAAAAATAACTCTATCAAAAATAAAAAATTCTTTTCAATTTAAAAATAACTATTTAACATATGGACAATAAAAAAAAGGTTCATAAGCGGATACTGGCAGGATTTACGCTTATTGAAATCATAACAACGATAGTGATATTATCTGTCATCGCGATACTCGGTTTCACTTACGCCAATAACTATAAGCTTACCCAGTTCAATGTTAAGAGGACATCCGATATAAGCATGCTTGAAGGGGCTTCAAAATCATACTTTGAAATCAATAAAAGCTATCCTCAGCCTGCATGAAATAAAAAATATTACAATAAGAATTGAGTCTATGAGCATGCCAGTCCTGACGCCTACTGAGTCAGCTGATTTGCTACAAGCCAGATATTTTGAAAGCAATTTTTGGCGACAACTCCCATAGATCCTCAAACAAAGAATTATTATGCATACGCCAAGACTTTAAGCTCAACTTCGAGTTATCAATTCGCTACGAGCCTAGATAAGCAAGGGACTTATTACGCTTATGTGAAATGAAATTATAATTGAGAGGATCTTGGATGATTGGTCAGAGAACATAATTGACCGAATTTTGTTTTGAATTGATCCAGCAAATATTTGCCTTATGATCCTATAGAAGTAAAGCTTAGCTGAAAGATAACCGCTTACTCCTGAAGCCTGACTGTCAATTGAAACTCTTCAGATATAGATAAAGAGCTTGGTGAATCAGATACCGTAAAGGTGCTTGCATGATGAGAGGCGGAAATACATCTTTCTGACTGAAGCGACCTAAAATTAGGAAGTCTGACAAAAGACTCTGAGCTCACAATGAAAAATCTGAGCTATCAGCAAGACGATAATATCCTCACGAAAGTCACCGTGAAATTATCATTGTGAGAAATATGGGTAAAAGCCCCTCAATTGGAGAACGGATCAGAAATGATAGTCGAAACGGATAATGCGGCCGCTTCCGTAAGGGGTACTATATTCTGAATGACGAATGATTGAGCTTGAAACTGAAGCATTTGAGTCCTAGAGTGAAAAGTCCAAGTTCAGAGCATCATAGACGATAAGCTTGAGGACAATATAGCCGGAAGCAGTTCGATATTCACATGAACCTGAGAGCTGATCAAGAGCGCAAATTGAGAATATTTCATACAAGTAGACGAATGAGATTCGCCTATAATACTTAATTTCCAGGGTACAATATGAGGAGTTGCCCCTATTGCAATTCCGACAACAAATTCCACCTGAGCTATAACCCCAGAAAAACAAAAGACAATCAAATCGGCAGAAACAAAAATAAACAACGCAAGATACCCTAATCTGAAAAAACTTTCTAAGTCTGCAACCTGATCCGTTAGCTTCTCGCTAGAAAACGAATGATGAAACTGGATGGAGGTATATGGCGATGGAAAGCTCAACACACAGGATGTCAATACAATATCAGGAACAGTCGACTTCAGCAGTTCCGACTATTCGGATGCAAGTTACGTATGAATAAGATTCTGTTCTTTGCCTGCAGATTATTGCGATTCATTTGAAACGGATACAAGCAAAATAGTAGTGGAGAAATCCGACTGAACCCTGGACCCTGATCTAGCTCCGATTTGATGCAAAGTGAATCCTGCAAATAAAAAAAGTGCACCCGTTTGCTCGCTCTGGAAGAAAATAGATCTAGCAGATTGAGAATTGACTTATGTTAAGCCTGAGGCTACAGATGTTTCCGATACTTCCGTGACAGCCGACAATGCTTCAACTTGAGCCATTATTACTTTGACTTGAACGACTTCTACATGAACAACTTCAAGCTGAACCACAACTTCAAGCTGAACAACTTCGACTGGAACTATCTCTGCTTCATGCAATTGACCGACAATCATGGTATGATGAGTCGGATCAACATGTTTCTCTTCGTGACTTGTGGCATTTGCACCTTACAATAATGTTGGAGACATTGAATTCTACTGAATATCGCCAATCCCAAAAACCTATTGATCATTTCTCGTGTGAGTGAACTGCTCAATATTGTCTTGAGGAAACTGCACGGCTTCTAATTATACTGACAAATGAGCGCGTGCCCCTACTTCAAATGAAATGAGCAACAGTCTTGCAACATTTCCCGATTGAACAAAAGGACTCTATATAAATGCTCAGCCTTGAGATGATTGGGTAAGATACGATTTAGGCGGTCTGCAAATCTCAAATGATATGTGAATAGAGCTGAACGTCAGAGGAAAAGCCATGAAAAGGACAACATCGGCTACTTATCAGCTTTGGAGCCTATGATGAAACCAGCTATTCATAACTAGCTGATATCTGAAAGCTAAACTTCCTAACTGAGCGTACAACAGCAAATCATTAAGTTCATTATGAATTCTGAATGATAATAGTTTCTATAGCATTAAATCTGTAGTCACCACCAATTGAATCAATGTGTATGTGAACTGAGTGCTGAAGCTAAGCTCACTGACAAGCTCCCCTACCCCATTATCAAGCGAATTATTCATCTGAACAAACTCATCCAAAGCAAATGAATGGGATGATGTCATAGACTGGGTCAAGATATACAATATGAAACAACAATAATATCATCATAATCCCGGATTTAAAAAATCCGGGATTATTTTCTGACTTGCAATCGGAAATAAGTATTCAAAAGGTAACCTTATTAAGAAATAAAATGATGCTTAGTCAATACTTTTTCCTTGCAAACACAAAAATAAAGGATAAACTGTGGGGGTTGGTTTTGACAAATCAACTGTTTTAGATTGTTATAATTTTTAATTAAAAAAATATGGTTACAAAAAAATCAGAAGTTCCTGAAATGAATGAACCTAGAAACGTTCAATTCCAGAAACCTATTCAGGATAATGCAACTTCAAATTCCAGTATTTTTCTGATGATCATAATCGGACTTATCATAATCGCAACAGTTGCCATCATGGTAAGATGAGGCAATATTGCTGGATTGAAAATCGCTTGAACTAGAGATATCGTAAAAGAAGAATTACTGAACCTAGAATATTCAAAAGTGTGAGGAAAGGATAATTATGAGGTTATCCAGAAGGCACAACTAAAGCAAATTGAGCAATATGTAGCCCAGACTAAGGGTCAAGCGCCTGCTCCTGCAGCTTGAGACAACACTGCTCCTGCAGCAGTAAAGACAATGACTCAAGATGAAGTCAAAGCCCTTAAAGATAGCTCATATTTTGAATGAAATAAGGATGCTAAAATTTCAGTCTATGAATTCTCTGATCTAGAATGCCCATTCTGCATAAGACAATACAAAGAAGGGACAATCAAAAAAGTTTTAGAGAAATTCGGAGATAAAGTAAATACAGCATTCAAGAACTTTCCTCTGGACTTCCATAAGAACGCTGCGAAAGAATCTGAAGCTGCATTATGCGTAGGTTCTATTGCAGGTGCTGATAAATATGTCGCATTCCACCATGGAATATTTGAAAAGACTACAGGAAATGGAGAAGGATTCTCTCTTGATAATCTTGCCCCTCTAGCTACATCGATCGGTGTTGATTGAGCAAAATTCAAGGAATGTTTCGATGGATGAAAAGGTGCGGCTGCGCTTAAAACTGACCAAGATCTTGGTAAGAAATACGGTGTCACAGGTACTCCCGGATCAGTTATAGTTAATAACGAAACTGGTAAATATGTTCTTATCGCATGAGCTTACCCTTTTGAAGAATTTGAAACCAAAATCAATGAACTGTTGAAATAATACTGATATCAAAATTTCTAAAAACCTCCCCCTTATTCTAAGGGTGAGGTTTTTTGTTGCGAGAAAAATACTTGCAAAATTCACATTTCTAGTTTTGAAAAACAATATTTTAGGCTATACTCACCCAAATCTTTAACCAAAACAATCATGAAAAAAGCCCTTTTCATCCTTATTCTATTATCTTTATTCTCTGAAGCCAGTGCTGGGAATTTCATATATCCATTCGCAGAAGTCGCAAACCCTAAATGCAGATTCTCTTCATGGAACACACTCGGATCAGATTGCAAAATTCCTCTACCGAGGATAGAAGGGGCAAATTATACCAAGTACAAAGACAATACAACTCTGAGAAGGATATATTCGATATTGTGGTGAGCTACATATAATTATGGTTGGGATGTCTGATATGGAAGCCATCTTTGAATTGATTTCGCGACAAGCCTCTGAACTCCGATAAGGAGTATATGAGACTGAGAAGTCATCACCGCTTGATATTTGAATTGATGGTGAAATACTGTTGTAATTAAGCATCAGATTCCCGGATGAAAATTCATCTATTCGAATTATTCGCACATGAGCAGGATCACAACAAAGAAATGAGCGATAAAGGCAGGGACAAACATCTGAGAAGTATGAGCTACATGAAATTCATATTGAAATCACTTGCATTTCCAGATAGACATAACAAATCAGACCCATCCTTATTGGTACTCCACTTGCAGCAAATGAATCGATATAATGGATGTGGTGAATAATTGACAATGCAGGGATTATCTTCTTGCCAACACGATTGACCCGATTCTTTTCCTGGAAGGAAACTGAACTTTTGAGAGTATTGCGCAGGTTCAGCAAAAGCAGTCTAAGACAACAAAAATCGAGCAAAAAAACATTAAAACTCGTGAACAGATAATAGATGAGGAAATCGAAGAATTCCTGAAATGACATGTATTCGAACTGAAGACTTGAGTCACATGAGATAATCTCAAGATAAATACGACATATGTTACAAAATTAAACGTTTATGTGAATTGAAGGCCATTTTCCTGAAATCTTCCATGAAAATGAGTAGAATTCAGCTCTACTGATTGATCTGTCAGGTTCTTCCCTCAAAGTGTGATAGCAATAGAAAACTGATCCCGAGAGATAAACATAACCTGAACCAAAAGCTGAAAACAGACCATAAAAATGATGCTCGGAAAGAGAATAGTGGCGACTGCGGATATGAATTTCTTTAAGGATTGAGATTTCATGAATCCGACAGATGCAGTCATATCCACACCGTGAAACTCAGTCACTCTATGAGAAGAGAAGATATGATGAGTTGCATTTAAGACAAAATTCTGAAGCCAACAGGTTTTCATCCCATATGATTGAACTTATAAATTGAGAGCCTCTTCCTGAAAAGTCAAGTTCTGCAATGTTTCTAACAGGCTCGTCAAGCAATGTTGGCCGCTTGAGATGGCTTCTGAACTGGAATTCAGATATGCAGATACCAAAGACGGAATACTTTTGTTCAATATGGTAGCTCTTGATTATTCTCCGATAAAATTATCCCTCATGAAAATCGGGCAGAAAAATGAAGTAACATGGACAAAGCAACAAGTCCTAGTTTCCAATCCGAATAATCTCGATCCGAGCTATCCGTATTTTCAAGAAAATATAGACTCGATAAAAAAGTGATATCTGAGATTGAATAACTGATACCTGATGCAGGATAAAGAGATTTTATGATATCAGCTTAAGTCAGTGGTCACCAATATGCTGTCATATGAGTACCTCCGTTCTGGTGATGACATCGTTAAGAAGCTCAGAGTTACAAAAAAAATAAAAGCCTGGCAAGATTTTACGAAGAATATGGACGACAATAAAAAAATCACAAGAGGAGAATTATCAAAGATCATCTTCGATCAATTCTGACTTACGCTCACAAAGAACGCAGATGTGAAACTGAATGATGAGAAATGAGTCTATAAGGATTACATTACTAGTCTGAGAACCGGTTATAATTTCTGTTGGAAAGATCAATTCGCAACTAATTATTTCCAGCCGGATAAAGCATTGACTATATGAGAGACTCTATATTTTCTGAATAAGATGAGCCCCTATGTAAAGATATAGTAACACTAATCAAGATTCATCAAATAAAAAGCCTTACGCATGCGTAAGGCTTTTATATTTTGCAGATTTCTTATTTGAGCATCAGTTTGAAATTCTTCTTTCATTTTCTGAGTATGATGCTTCAGTTGATGAAGTCAGAATCCAAAATTTCTTTGAATCAGTCTTCAACCTTTGTTTCGTTGAAGAAGATTCATCCTCACTCAATGAGTTTTCTTCATTCTCATCTGGAGGTTGCGAGTCAAGCATTGACCAGAGCATCAAGTATCTGGATTCAAGCAGTAAATTGGGTGCTTCAAGTCTCTTTCGATAAGGCTTCGATATCTTCTTTTGTCATTGATTTGATCGTTTCGAGCTTATCGGCATTTCAGAATAGCATCTCAGATATCATCTCAGCCTGAGATGAGGCATTTTTTCCGAAGATTATCTCAACCACGGCTTTAGCCAATTCATTCTGACCATAGCGAAGCTCTGGCTTTTCATTGTGCCTGGACATGATTGAGGATATCTCATTCAAGTCTTTCAATGTAAGTATCTTCATGTACCTCTCTATATCAGCATCAGCAACGTTCATGAAAAACTGATATACGAAATACGGGCTGTTTTTTGATGAATCTAGCCACACTGCATTTCAGGCTGATTTTCAGAATTTCTTTCAGCTTGCATCTGTAACTATTGGGATAGTCATTACGAATCACTCTTTCTCTTCAATTTTCCTGATAAGTTCGACTCCTGTCACAGCATTTCACCATTGATCCCCTCAGGCCAATTGAAGCTTAACTCATTTATCTCTGTATAATTTAACGAAATCATAACCCTGAAGCAGCATATAAGAGAATTCAGTGTATGAAATAGATTTATCCGGATCCTCGATTCTTCTCACAACAGTCTCTTTCTTGATCATGTTGTTTATGGTGATATATTTCCCGACATCCCTAAGAAAATCCAATATAGGCATATCCTTATAGAAATCATAATTATTCACCATCTCAAAATCAAAATCGATATTGTGGTTTGCTTTTAAGTTTTCGAGAAACCTCTTAAGCTGATTATGGATCGATTTCTCATTATGGCGAAGGACTTCTTCTGTCAGAAAATTCCTTTCAGCATCTTTTCATCCTGGGTCTCAGATCATTCAAGTCGCTCATCCTACAAGGAAGTAACATTTATTCCCGAACCTCATAAGATTCACGGCAGCCATCACGGCACACATATTTCCCAATTGCAGAGAATCGGCAGAAGGGTCGAATCATATATAGAAACTTTCTCATCATTTTGAATATAGATCAAATACATCTTCGCTTGAAAATTGATTCAATAATCATCTTGATTCTAATTCTTCTTTCAGGTTCATATTTTGTTTTTATCAAATAACTGCATAATTGTATATATTTTATCCGATTTTTCAAAATTTAAAGGATTTTTCTGTATTTTTGTCATTTTTGACTAATGGTCGTTAATCATTATTGCATCCTTCATCATAACCATAAATCATTAATGATATCAACATCATACTTTTTTATGCAAAAAAGTAGCAAAAAGCATTGGGGTCGGAAACGCTATCTTTCAGTGTTTCGCAAATACGCTGCTTTCACGGACGATTCCGCCCCCAAACCCCTCTCGGTTCGGTTCTTGGTTGTTCCATTACGCTACTCACCTCCGCTTCGCTCCGGCCCGCTAGGTATGATGATAGCGAATGTAAAATCATTTAACAAATCCCCCTCGCCTATCGGGAGAGGGGCAGGGGTGAGGGCTTCATTATTCACTGACCCGTGCGAAGCGGAAGGGCTTCATCATTCTCGCTACCAGCAGGAGCTGAGGAAGGGGTCTTAGGGGGAATGGTGTATCCAGGCATAACAGATGAGGATTGTGGGGCTTGAATGATTAATGAGATGGATCCCCGGGTCAAGCCCGAGGATGACAGATGGGGGTGATGCTTTTGCCAGCTTTTTGCTCAAAAAGCTGTGATTAATGAATAATCATTAATTTGGATTCTTCGATTCCTCAGAATGGCAGATTAATAATTAAAGAATTTAAAAATCCCCTTTTGCAAAGGGGATTTTCTTTTGATTTTTGTGAATAAATGAATTTGCCTATCTCCTGAATCCGCTTCTCTTCCTATCGGAGGAGAAATTAGTTCTTGGAGAAGAGAAATTCTTGTGCTGTCATTGCTGTTTCTTTGGAGCTTTCAGGCTCATATTCACTGTTGTGGCATAAGTATGGTTTTCAACTACCGGGATCGGTTTTCCTAGAAGCTTTTCGATATCTACCAAGTACTCAACCTCATCTTGCTCACAAAATGAAATTGCGACACCATTGTTCCCCGCTCTTCATGTACGTCCGATTCTATGAACGTAGGTTTCGGATTCGTTTGGCAGGTCATAATTCACAACATGAGACAGATTATCGACATCAATTCATCTTGCAGCGATATCTGTGGCCACAAGAACCCTAGTCTGTCCTGATTTGAAATTACCAAGCGCCCTCTGGCGTGCATTCTGAGATTTGTTTCCATGGATTGCCTCTGCGGCGATTCATGCTTTTTCGAGGTCCTTTACTATCCTGTCCGCTCAATGCTTTGTCCGGCTGAATACAAGCACTGATGCAATAGTAGGACTTTTCAATAGGCTTGCGAGTAGAAGTTTCTTGTCGTTTTTCTTGACGAAATATATCGCCTGCCTTACGGTGTCTGCAGTAGACGAAATTGGAGCGACTTCGACCTTGACCGGATTAACAAGTATGGAATCAGCTAGTGAGGAAATCTCTTTTGGCATCGTAGCAGAGAAAAACAAGGTTTGTTTTTTTGCCGGAAGCTTTGTGAGGACTTTCTTGACGTCATTTATGAATCACATATTGAGCATCCTGTCAGCCTCATCAAGTATGAAGATTTCAACAGTATTCAACTTCACGAATCATTGATTCATGAGATCAAGGAGTCTTCATGGCGTTGCCACAAGTATATCTATTCATTTCTTGAGCCTCTCAACCTGTGCGTGCTGATTGACTCATCAGAAAATCACGGCATGGCGAAGTCAGAGATTCTTTCAGTATGCAGTGAAACTCTCTTCGATCTGGATAGCGAGTTCACGGGTCGGAGTAAGTATGAGCGATTTGATTGTTCTTGGCTGATTTGAAAGCTCCCTTTCACGTGAAAGTATCTGCAGGGTCGGTATGGCAAAAGCCGCCGTCTTACCTGTTCCAGTCTGAGCCGATCCGAGCACGTCCCTTCCTTCCAAAATATGAGGAATAGCTTTTTCTTGAATTGGCGTAGGGCTTTCGTATCATTCTTTTTCGAGCGCTTTTAAAATCGGACTAATTAATTTTAGATCTGTAAATAACATTGATGTTTAAGTATGAAAAAATATATTCTTTTGTTAAAGATGCTTATTATATTGAAAAATGGAGTTTTGTCGATAAAGAAAACAAATTAACATTTTCTATTTCACTATTCTGATAGATGGTTTTTAATAAGGTTTTCATAATTATAATGAGCAGAATTATTTTTTAAATAGAAAATTTGAATCAACGCTGGATTATAGATAAATCAATTGACATTTGCATTCATTATCGTATAGTATATCTAAAGGAGAAATCTATTTATAGGGCACAATCGACAAACTCAATGGAGGTGGGCAATGAATAGCAAAGATTCCAAAGAAAATGAAATCGAGGAGATTTGCAAAAAGGATACTGGAAACAACATCGGCCTGAGCGTATTCTTCGGAACCTCGTCAATCGTATGTCTTTTAGGAACATTTGGGATCGAGGAATACTCTGGCTACTGGATTGTCGCATTTGCAATCATATCTGGAGCATTGGGGTGGAAACTCAGCTACAAATTCTATTTCCCCTGCATTTTTATCTCTATCTGCTATTACATTTACCTCTACCTCGGTTTCTCCTGATTGTGCTTTAAGACAAAAACCCCGCCAGTTGGCGGGGTTTTGCATTGTCTTTTAGAAAGCTTAATTTTTAGGATGCTACCCTCTGATATTATCTAATTCAAGATACTCATCTATCTTGATCTGCCATACGAATTCATCAACGTGAGAAACCAGAATCATAGCTCATTTGAATTCATCTAGCGCCTCTGCAATAACTGGAAGATGGCGGAAATTGATATGATTAGTAGGCTCATCGAGTATGAGAAGCCCTGGTCTTTGAAGGACTAGAGAACAGAAAGCGACAAGTCATTTTTGCCCTTCTGATATATCTCAGACTCTTGATTTCATAACGTCTCAATTTATCAGGAATCCTGCAGCGCAAGATCTGAGCTGTTGTTCTGTTATTGTTGGCCAAGCTGCAGCCAGAAGCTCTTCATAGACTGTCTTATTGAAATCCAGATTTGAGAAATCCTGCCTGTAATATCCGACTTTTATTCCTGGAGAAATCACAGATCCTACTGCCCTATTATTGGCGATACTTTCAAGAAGAGTGCTCTTACCGATTCAATTCGGACCGGAAAGCAGCAAATGTTGTCCTCTTCTAAGGCTTATGTCAACATCCTTTATCGTTGGCTCATGGTCGATTATAACGGAAACTTTATTTATCTTGATTATTTCTCCGGCAATATCCTCTTGCATCGGTATCGTGAAAGCTTTTATAGTCTTATCTTCTTTCCTTACATCAACCATCTCATCTTCCAATTCCTCCGCAGCTTCTCTCATTTTCTTTGCCACAAGACGAAGTTTTCATCATTTATGGGCAAATATTTCAGCTTGCTCTTTCTTTGCCTGTGCTTGTTTTGCCATTTGTGCGTTTTTCATATTCTCTCTTTCGATTCTCGCTTGTATCTGGTCTACAACATTATAATAGTTACCCACATATTGCTCGACGACTTTTGTGAATACATCAAGATAGAGGACTCAGTCAGTGAATGAGTTCAAGAATTCAGCATCATGCGAGATTACTATCACAGTTTTCTTGTAATGCTGAAGAAAATCTTCAAGATGGTAGATTCAATCCTTATCGAGATTATTCGTAGGCTCATCGAGAAGAAGGATGTCAGGATTCTGTATGAGCGCAGCGGCTAGAAGCAATCTCGCCTGCTGTCATCCTGAGAATGACTTCACAATCCTATCAAGAGGGGCTTTCAGATTGACGGCGTCCAACACTTCTGCTATTTTCTTGTCGATATTGAAAATTGTCTTATCTGGAAAATACTTATTGAAGAACGCTGAAATAGTCAGATCTTTATCCTCTTCTTGCATGACTTGAAAAGCAGTTGCGATAGTGGCTTCCTTATCTATGTGTATATTACCTCTTTTTGGCTTGAGCGCTCAAGTTATCAGCTTGAATATAGTGGTCTTCCCTGCTCAGTTCTGTCACATTATTGTGATTTTTGAGCCTTTTCTGACGGAGAAGCTGACTTCTTCTAGAATCGGTCGTGTGAATACGAAATCAAAACATACGTCGTCAAATCTTATTACTGTTTCATTTGGTGCCATATTGGAAAATTGGTTTATTAAAAAAATTACTGGTGAATAATATGCAAAAAGCTCTATTTGTAAATTTTATCTTGCATCAAAAATTGATTGGATTCTAAATTTTGTCATTGTCAAGAGAGTGAATCGCTATTCTTGTGGGATTTCTGATAGCTATCCCACATAGCTTTTATCTTTCATCATTTATTGCTCATCGCCTCATCGAAAGTTCATGATTCTATTATCTCTCATTTCTCAAAAAGATATACCTTATCGAACATAGGAAGCAGATGAAGCTTATGGATTGATGAGATTATGGATTTTCAACTATATTCCTCAAAAATATTCTCATAGATTTCCATCTCATTTATTGTGTCTACGCTGCTTGTTGGCTCATCTAGTATTATTATGGTTCTTCATTCGGCGGAGAATAGTCATCTGGCCAATGCCAATCTCTGCTTCTCTCAGCCTGATAGGTTCACTCATTTTTCCTTGATGTTGGTATCAAGACCTTTACCAAGCCTGCTAAGGACCACATCGAAGTTTGATAATCCTATGCTCTTCATGATCGATTTTTCATCTACCTCCATTCAGAAAGTGACATTATATCTTATGGTATTTTCAAATATCTCAGGATCTTGTGGGATCAATGTTGTGATATCTGACAATATGCCAGAATCGGGATATATTTTCCCGTCGACTGAAATCTGCAGATCGGAAGTCTCATACAATCACTTCATTATCGACAGCATAGTGCTTTTTCATCCTCAGCTTTCTCATATGAATGCCACCCTTTCTCATCTTTTCAAATGGAATGACACATCTTTCAGGATTATCCTCTTGTTCTTATTATATTTGAAATTGAGTCTTTCGATGCTGATATTCTTCCAGTCTTCGAGATTCGGGTATTCCTTCTTTGATACAAGATTTTCGAAATCCTCGAATATATATCTTGCGCTCATGAATTCAGTATTCTGCCTGACGACAGTCTCGTATTGCCATGCGAAATTATAAAATGTGCCCATGAACCTGCCGAGGAATTGGAAAATTATGACCAGATTCCCCACAAGTATCGTACCTGTGGACCTGAAAGTATGGAAACCATAGATGAGCAGCACTGCGAACTCCAATACTCACACACACATGCTCACGGTGAACCATTTGATTTCGATAGAAATGAAATTCTTCCTGCTATCTCCGAACATGTCCATTATTTTCCTCACGAGTTCAGTCTTGGCGAAATCTTCAAGATGCAGAGTTATGACAGTCCTTATGTTTGAAATATAATCCTGCAAGAGTCCTGCTACCTTATGATCTTTTTCTATCACTTTCTCATATTGCAACACCAGCTTCTTGTCGAACTGGATGATTATCCAAACCACCAGGACAGTGCTCAACGCTAACCCAAGACTCAAATACCATGATATGACAGCGATTCAGATAAGAGATCAGACGAATTCGATTATTGTCTGAATATACATGAAATTCTCTTCGCTGAATCCCGATAATGCCTTTGACGACTTATTTATCTTGTTTATTGTTTCTCATGAATGATAATCCGCATGCCAACTGAAAGGCAATCTTGTAACAGTTGAAAATATATTCTCCTTGTAATTCTTTGATATGAAAAAAGAATTAGTCTTTTCTATAAGCCTTCAGCTTCAATGGAAAATCCAAAAAACAACCGGAATCAGGGAATACGCTATAAGCAGAATTACAAAATTCCTGATGAGTCCGTCTCATCATTTCTGGATAGAATTAAGCATTTGCCCGAATATAAAGGGCTGGAGCAGCATCAGCGAATTCGAAATCGTAAAAAGGACAAGTACCAAAATATAATGCTTTTTCCTGTTTTTTGAAAATCTGTAGCTATTCACCAACAGGTTCAAGTATGGGTTTTTCATTTTTTCTTAGGTTACTCGTATTATTTTACATATTTTAAGCTTTTATAGAAATAAAAAATGAGATACGGCAAAAATATCCGGATAAATCCGGATATTTTTGCTGATAATGAACACTTTAAAAGCTCAGCGAAGATGCCAGATGCCTGAACATTATCTCGCCCTCGAAGAAATAATGTTTATAATTCCTGAAACGTTTATCATAGATGAATTTTCATATATAATTGAAGGTGAAGCTGAATATGCCGTTGATATCGATATTCTTATAGGTGCAGATCCTGTTCCACAGATTAAGGTTCAGCTTACGCGAAGTATTCGCATTTTTATTCAATTCCCTGATTTCCTTCTTCTTCAATTTTGCTCAGAGTGAATTGTATTCGAAGTCATACATCTCATTCCCAGATTCATTTGAATTCGCCATATATGAATTTTTCTTCAAAATGAAAATTATAGATTTCACAAAAAGCGTTTGCTCATGGATTGATAATTCCAGAAAATTATCCTTATATCTGGAGTTTACTATGAACTCATACTTTATAAGCTCTATCAGGAGCAATTGGTTGAATTCATATTCTGCCATCCTGTCGATTATAGATTTAATTTCGCTTTTTGAGAATTCTAATGAGAACTTTTTTTTGAATGTCTTTTCCTTCATATCTTGAGAAGTTAATGATATCTCTCCTTTTCGATAGTATTCCCTTCTGAATCTTTCTGGCAGCAATATAAATCCTCGCCATCCGAAATAACAGATGGTGATGTGGTTAATTATATTTTATTTTGCATTGTCCAGATCGTGATTCAGGAAAAACGAGATTTTGGGAAAAAGATATTCCTGAAAAGATATATGCGGTTCCGAGGTTATCGGATTCGTATTTTCTCTGATCAGGAAATCTTTGCGTATCCCATAGATTCAATTCAACGTTAATGTTAATGTAAATCTGACACTTACTTTAATCCGTGTATCCGTTTAGCTCGTAACAATGTCATTGGTATTCCATCGCCAGCCGGGAAAAAGACATTTCAAGTAAAGATAAATATACGTAGCTCCAAAATTATTTTGAATATATATTTGTGTCTGAACTGGAATTGTTGTCTGATTCGCCTAGGATCGTATATGATTATCGTTAATGTAGCTTTAACACTTACTTTAACTTGTTTTTCAACGATTTGTTGCGCTTTCTCCCATTTATTGTATACTTTATTTATTCAAGTATTCAATTCGGAGACTTAGTTTTTGACGGAAAATTGTGTTTTTGACGGAAAATTTCTTGTATATGTTTTTGCCTGTAGTGAAGTTAAGATGAATTTCTTGTTTTAGTTAAGGCAATTCCTTATTTCAGGTAGTTGCTCTTAAATTTTTGTTCAGATCTCATCTTCTCCTCATTTACAATTCAACTTTTGTATATGTGATATATTATATACATTATTATTTCAAATGCAAAATTTATGGTACATTTTACACTTACTTTTTTAAAGAAATACACGATTTTGATTAATTCATTTTGAAATATGGATAATTTAATTAAAATCACATAAATAAATATAATCTCGAGAAGATGCCGATAGACAAATTGATAACAGAAAGAGGCCTTGACTTAAGCGATATAGATCATGTGCTGCCGATATTAGTAATAAATATCGTTATTTTCACTATATACAATAACAAGCTCTGTATAGTCATGGTTCCGAATAATGAATCAGGGAAATGAGATCTCATATTGCCAGGATGATTGGTTCTGAAATGATATAGCCTAAGCGAAAACCTCGATGATCTCACCATGAGGAAAATCTGAATCAAACTTTCATACAAAGAGCAATTATACACTTTTTGAAATCCGGATTCGAACAATCAGGATATACATTTCATTTCAGTTAATTATTTTACCCTGATCAATAAGAACGAATTACTGAAAGATGTCGATCTGACAAAGATAAATCTTGTTGAGTACGCCAACATTGAAAATCTCAACATATGATTCAACCACAGGAACATCATTAATTTCGCCAAGAACAAGCTTAATTTCAGGCTGGAATACACTACTATCTGAAAGTATATGCTACCCTCTAAATTCACTATTCCTCAGATGCAGAAAGATTATGAGATCATGTTCTGAGAAGAGTTCGACAAACGGAATTTCAGAAAAAAAGTCCAACTCCTCAATATAGTGAAATGGACTTGAGAATATGATGAATCGAGCCCTTATAGGCCTGCGAAGCTGTATGAATTCGTAAGCAAAGATGTTGAATATCTAGATGATGAGAGGATTAATCTTGAGCTTCATGATGAATTAACCTAATATCCTTGGATACCGATCTGCCGTCAAGAATCCTGGGAATCAAGAAATGATAATGAAGGATCCATGTCCGATGCGGATGCGGGTCCTTTTTGATTTGACTTCCCTATCGATGGATTTGAGTTCCTTGAATTCCTCCTCCTGTCAGCTATGAAAAATATGGATTCCTGCAAAATGGATTCGAATTCCGACCTTCTTGTTTCATTGTCTCAGAACAAATCTTTCAATGGGGCATCTTCGGGGATTGAGCTTATTATGCTATCGATTTTCATTGCCACGTGAATCCTTTCTTGCTCTTTAAGGCTGCTCAGATATTCTCCATCGACTTTCTGGTACACCGAGATATCCTTTCATTCAAATCCTATCATCCTGACTTCAGTGACCTCATGGGTTGGAGAAATGGGATTTTCTGGTGCGAATAGCTTTTCTGTAGATCAGGTCCATAGATTTATCTTTTTGTAGTCATCTTTTTTCAGCTTCACACAATAGAAATTATCATCGGATGCGACAATGGCTATTCATGCCTTTCGGATCTTCTCGTACATCGAATTCTTTCAGATATTCCTATAATCTGCAACGATTATCTCTCCTCATTCTGATAATATCCTGTTTGCCTCGCTGAGTACGCGGAATGGATAGTCGGTATCGAACAGGAGGGCATTGAGAAAGACTATATCGACAGAACCATCGCCAAGGTGGCTTGTATCAGGATATTTTGAGATGTGCCTTATGGCCTCTTCAGCTCAGACAAGATATTCCCCTCTGTTATAATAATCTTCTATAAGCATCATTACGGATTCCTTGTATTTGGCTATGGTATTGATTTTTCAGTTCATCCTTCAATAAAAATCAACCCTATACTTTATTTCCTCATTATTCTCTAGCGCCTTTATGAGTTTTTTCAAGGTATCTTCTATGATGGCAGAAGTTCATCTGAATCAATTGTTTCAGAGCTCATCCTGCTGCATGAAGTACATAGGATCTATGGCGCTTACGGATTTTGCATTTAGGAATCTGCTCGATAATCTGGATAATCCTGCTCAGAAATCAACAACAGTCTTAGCTTCGCATCATCTTACCAATCATGACTGATCTATCTCGAATCCGGCGAATTCAAGTATCACTTCTTCGGGAATGAATCAAATGCATTGATATTCATGCAGATCATTAGGGATTTCCATGGTGAGGGCATTAAAAAAATATTCTTTTTTTAATAGTTTCTTTTCTTTATTATAAACTAAATAATATTTTTTGCAAAAAAAGGCTTGATTCAAAAAAAATGATCAAAAAAATTCCTCTGTTTCCAGAGGAATTTTTTATGATAGTTATCCATCCGTGATGGTTATTTTCGGTGGAAGCGGGTAATCTAGAATCACTTTATTTATGACTTTTGCAGATTCTGCCCTTGTTATGGGATCATCCGGTCTGAACATGAGTTCTCAGCTGATATTCTGTCAGTTGAAGATTCATAGGGATTGAGCCGTTGAAACAAAGGGTTTCATCCAGTCTTCATGAACATCAGCGAATTCTGAGTTCGATGAAGACTTAACGATAGTCAGATTAGAAAGCTTGATCAGGATTGATGCCGCCTCAGCACGGGAAATTGAATCGTTTGGCCTGAATTTCATCTTTCAGCCTATCATCTGTCAATTTATGATTCACATAGATTTTGCCTTCTCGATATACTTGATCATCCAGGTTCATTCTAGCGGTATGTCCATGAAAGTCGTATATCTAGCCGACTCGTCTACGGTTATATCCATAGATTTCATTGCCATAGCCAGAAATTCAGCTCTTGTGGCAGGTTTTTCAGGCATGAATCTTCATCCTTCAAATCATTTGATTGCTCAGAGATAAGCCAGATTGTCTATATCTTCTTTTGCGAATGTAATATGAGTATCCGAGAATTTCCTGTCACCAGCCAGATTTTGCGCTTTTTTCTTCAGTACAAAATGAGATAAGTGGTTTGTAGGGAAGACTAGAGCCCTGTTCGCAATCTTATAGATTCAATGGATTTTTATATCTGCCAAGTCTCCGTGATCCGCATAATAGATGAAGACGTCTCTTCAATCCCTCAAGGAAGACGGTACTGAAATTGTCAAGTCTTTGCTGAATTCCAGGGCATGATTCTTCCCTCCTGCAAGTACGACTGCAGCTCAGATCCTATCTGCGCTTGCGCTCTTGATTACAGAGGGAGGCATTATAGTTCAATCCCAATCGATATCGGAGCTGACTGTGACTCATACTGGTATCGTAGCCTTAAGCAAAGAATTTTCAGAAGCCCTTAAGACAAGAGTTCAATCTGCTCCTGTCAGTTCGGCAACTTTCCGATTGCCCACTGTTTTTACAGATACCTTTACAATTCCGATCAGTTCACGATTTCAAGATATAGGAGAGCTTATTCCATTTGCACCTGCGAGTACTCCAGCACTGCAATATCCATCATAATACGATGCCGATGTGTCTCAGTTCGAACAATAATCCAACGTAACTCACAAGCTGCCTCAGCCTCAGCTGGATCTCGCAGCAGGCGTACCAGTTGTTCCATTATTCTGTACACAGCTATTTCCGGATTTAGTGTAATTCGGATTGCAGCTTATTTCACAAGTAACGGCATTGACCTGGCCGTTTGCAACTGTAGTGGTTTCGCATGGCAGGGACATCTGAATTCAGTTATTCAAATTTGAAGTGTTTAAAGATCAATTGATTTCGCTAGCATATATGATTGTTGGCAAGAATGCTATCGCCAAAGATATGTATGATTTTTTCATAATTTCATTTATTAAGAAATAATTTTCCGATTATTTAAGATCCGGGAGCTATTGAGTCTTGATTCAGTAAGATGTTGAATAGACTCATTGTGCTCAAGATGGAATCTTATAAAATAAATCAATTATGAATTGCCTTCATCATAGCTCAGGATTCGAATCGATCTGGCTTATATTCTGGAAAGCGGAATAGCTATCCGTAACTGCGACTGCAGACCCGGAAGCGGATGCAAAATTATCGTATCCGTTTGCGGAAACTGACATCATAGTATTTCAAGCGATCGGCAGTGTGGCAGCGCCATTGCTCCAATCAGCTAATCTAAGCGATGCTCAGCTTTCAGACATATTATTTGCAGTGACAGTGAATCTGAAGTGATATCAATTAGAAAAGTCTCAGCCTGATACGGGATCAGATCATAAGACAGTCTCAATTTTATTTACAACGAGTCACATATCGGATGCAGAAGTCTTTATGACGAGAGTGAGGGTAGTGAAATTCTGCTGTCAAGGAGTTCTTGATTTAAGTACGATGGCATAGACCTTATTAGGCACAAGATTGCTTACGGTGAGTGAGTTTAGGGTTCAGCTCATAGTAGCGGCCTGATCCAATAGCTGTGTTCCATTCGCATAGAAATCTACCAGACTCTGCTGTGCGACTTTATCTGTTGTCCATGAAATAGTAAGTCATGTCGAAGTCAGATCAGTCAATTCATATCAGAGAATGTTCATGTTGAGAACGCTATCAGCAACAACCATGTAAGCTATTGTCGCCTGAGAGCTATTTCAAGCAGCATCTCGTGCGGTTACAAGATATGAGTGGAATCATAGGACATTAGAGAGAGGGAGAAGGTACTCATTTCAAGAGCCTGTCAGAGTTCAGGAATTGGTAGCTCAGCTCTCTGTGAAAGTCACAGATACGACTCATACGTCATCAGTTACGGTTAGAACAAGATTAGCAGGAACTGCGGCTTGATTGAATTGGCTTGCGATTGGAGTATAGGAAATCTCAGGAGCAGTCACATCGACATCAGTTATGACAGTGTACGATATTGTCGCCTGAGAGCTATTTCAAGCAGCATCTCGTGCGGTTACAAGATATGAGTGGAATCATAGGACATTAGAGAGAGGGAGAAGGTACTCATTTCAAGAGCCTGTCAGAGTTCAGGAATTGGTAGCTCAGCTCTCTGTGAAAGTCACAGATACGACTCATACGTCATCAGTTACCATAAGCGGAAGAGCGGCAGGAACTTGGCTTTGCTTGACTGGACTGACTATTCAAGTGAAGGAGATCACAGGAGCATCGGTATCCAAGGCTCAAGAAGAAGAGATTGTGACAAGAGTAGTTCACGTTACTCAACTGCTGGTTGCTGAAACTACTCAAGTTCATTCTGATAATCAAGTTATCATTCATGATGCTGTTACAGAGAATACTGCTGCATTTCATGAAGTCCAAGTGAATATCGGAGCTGGAGTTATGATAGCTCATGTATCAGATATGGCAGAGGCCGTCAATTGCAACGAAGCGCCTGATCTGATTATCGGATTGGCAGGAGTGATCGATATTGAGAATCCCTGATCTGAAACAACGGTATATGATATTGTTGCGGAAGTTGAATTTCATGCCGCATCTTTTGCTGTTACTACGTAGCTATGTTCTCAAAGTGCGTTGGAAATCATCAGAGTATAAACTCAATAAGGCGAAACTAGTGTTCAGGAACTTGCTCAGTTCTGATAGGTCACAAGAGATACGATTCAGACATTGTCAGTTATAGTCAATGCGATGCTAGGCGGAACTTGACCTTGTTTCACTGGGCTTGTAAGTCAGCTGAATGTAATTACAGGAGGAGTTGTGTCTCAGCCTCATCCAGGTGAGAATACGGTTACAAGAGTAGTTCAAGTTATTCAGCTGCTAGTCGCAGAAACGAGTCCTGTTCAAGCAGCAACTCAGCTCACCAATCAAGAAGCGCTAACTGAAACCACAGAAGGTTGGAGAGAAACCCATGAGAATTCTGGTGCTGGGGATATGATCGCTCAGCTTTGATCAATCATCGTAGCCATAAGCTGAAGTGTCGATCATAGATTGACTGTAGGGTTTGCCGGATTTATGAGAATTGTGTTTACTCCGACAGAAGTGACTACGGTATATGAAACGATAGTCGAAGCGATATTGCCGGAAGTATCTGTAGCTGTTACTGAATATGAATGAATTCCTATCGCATTCGAAAGGGGTAATGGAAATTCGCTTCAAGAAAGCGTCAGCGCTCAAGAATTGGTTGTTCAGCTTTCCGTAAATGTTACTGATGCTATTGAAACATCATCCGTTACAGTAAGCAGAAGACTAGCGGGAACTTCGCTCTGGACCATCACGGCAGGAAGTCAGATGTATGATATTCCTGGAGGAGTGATATCTCAGCCTCATCATCATGATGTGACTGTGACGACAACGGTTCAGGTCACACCGCTGCTAGTCGCAGAAATGAGTCCTGTTCATGCCGATAATCAAGTGACCGATCATGAAGAATTCACTGAAACTACAGAAGCATTTCCAGAAGTCCATGAGAATTCTGGTGCCGGGGAAATGATGGCTCAGCTCTGATCCACAGCAACGGCAGTGAGCTGAAGGGATGATCAGGATGATACTGTAGGATTAGCTGGAGTTATGACTATAGAGCTAAGCCCGAAATCAGGAATTACAGTATAGGATATGGTTGCCGATGATACATTGCCGGATAGGTCCGTCGCTGTTACCAGGAATTCATGCAATCATAGTGTCCTATTCAAATCAATGCTGAAATTTCATCAGAAAATTGTTCAGGAATTGGTTGTTCAGATTTCAGAATAAGTAACGTTGGCGAGTCAGACATCGTCAGTAACACTGAAAAAGATACTCACAGGCAGTTCACTCTGCCTTAAGGATCAGGTTACTCAAGTGAATGATATTACAGGAGGAGTGGTATCTCAGCCTCATCATCATGATGTGACTGTGACGACAGTGCTTCAGTCCACACCGCTGCTAGTTGCAGAAATGAGACCGGTTCATGCCGATAATCAAGTGACCGATCATGAAGCGTTAACCGAAACTACGGAAGGATTGAGCGAGACCCATGAGAATTGCGGTGATGGGGATATGATCGCTCAGCTCTGATCTGTAGCCACAGCAGTGAGCTGGAGAGACGATCAGGATGATACGGTAGGATTAGCTGGAGAAATTGTTATTGCAGTAATGGTTATGGCAGAATCTGCAACCACCGTATATAATACAGTAGCCAAAGTTGAATTTCATGCAGCATCTTTAGCTTTTACTTCTATAGAATGCTCTCATATAGAATTGGGCAGGGGAAGCAGATATATATCTCAATTCCCTATCAAAGTTCATGTATAGGAAGTTCAGCTTTCTGCAAATTTGACTAATGCAACTCACTTATTGTCAGTTACAGTAAGAGGAAGGCTCGCTGGCAATTCGCTTTGGCTTACGGGACTTGTGAATCAAGAGAATGAAATCACAGGACTTATATTGTCTCATTGCCAATTCTGAACAGCCGACTGAGCTGAATTATCGATTCAAAAAGAAGAATCGATGCTTCAGCCTAAAAACAGGCCGGATCACGAATTTTCGCAAGGGTCTCAGTTGTCCAGATAACATCAGACAGCAAGTTTGTATTTTGATGAATCTGAATTTGGCCATATTGTTGTGTCAAAAGGTATTGCGTAAGATGATATGGAATTGTCTGTCGGTCTGATCTCTCAGATAAATGTCCAAACCGATGTTGCTGTGTCATAGATATCAGCTTCGAATTTATATCAGGATTCTCAGCATTTATCTCAACTCAAAGTGAATCCTATATCATATTTTCAAGAAATATATCAATTGTCTATGGTCGAAGTAATGGATTCTAGCTGACAAGGAGGAGCCTCAACAGCAAATCCGTTCGTCGCGCCCAAAGGTCAAAGAAGAGATAGCAGCATTGTCATTGTGACTATTTTTGCAATCAACTTCCTTGCCCTGAATAGCGTTAAGGTTTTCATAGTAGGAATGGTTAAGAAGTAATACTACAGTAGTAAGATGCGGATGACTTAAAGTATGTTTTACACTTACATTTACACGGACATCCAGAAATCAGTTTATAGCTGTCTATATTTAAAGCCTATATAAAAGCAAAATTACATGAATTAGGATTATATTCTCAAATCAGTACTGATACTTACCTGTTTTAAGTTAAAAAATCCTACTAAGTTAATGTATTTTTTACACTTATTGCTATATACAGAAAGGCTATCTTGTCTATGAAAGGACGCCCTCGCTCATTCCACCAGGAATCATATGTTTTAGAAACTATCGAAATAAGCCTTAAATTTGACCCGTATCTTAGTAAGACTATATTATATGCTTTTTAAACTAATTGTAAAATATCTGAACAATAAGGCAAGAACCCATGTTTTGACCCTAATCAGGAATCCTTTAAATCCGCATTCATTTCCCTCCTCTAATCTTAATGAAAAAATATTTATGCGATATTTCAGTTAAAAAAGGCCGCTCTTGTGAATGTGAAAATTAAGTAGATTATTTGTGAGCGGAGAATTTAATTCCATCAAGGCAATTCTGAAAACAACTTATCCAGATTGCAATATGAATCTTTAAATGATAAGACTTCAGCATGATCATACCAAGGCTCCTCGAATCTGGACAATTTCGACAGATATGCATTCAAATTATAAGAATAGAATTTCTCTGCGGTCGCCTGGTCAACCAATTTGGGATAATCTGATTTGATGATATCAATCAATGAATCAAGAAAATCAAGCTCTTCATAATGGATTGGGGTCTTATCTTCATAATTGAGCGCACTAATCCTATGATGCAAAATCTTGAAATAATCTGATACTATCGGTCACATAAAACTAAGTTCAAAATCTATTATTCAGGAAATCTTTCAGTCCGCAACCAGAATATTCCTATACCACAGATCATTATGGACTAATCAGAATACGGAACTGTCAAACGTTTTCTCATATCTAGAAATTTCACTTCTTGCAAACTCTACCTCATCTTTTGGTATGTGGGGGTTTAATATTGCTTTTGAGAAGGCTTTTTCGGAGCCATTAGTCTTCCCAAAATCAGATCAGATAAAACCTTCCCCAATAGTGGAATGTATTATTTTTAATTGAAATATGATGTCTTTGAGGATTATGTTTTTCTCATTTTCACCCAGTTTGCCCCAAACGTGCTGAAGTCAGACTCAATCGAGTTTTGAGATAACAAGAATATGTCTCCCATTTTCTATGTCATATGAAATTGCCTTAGGGAATTTTCATCTGTTTTCTAATAATTTCAAGAATTCAAATTCCTTTCTGAGATTATCCTTGTCCTCGCTTACTTTTAATATAAAATCTCAATAAGAGAATACTTCATTGTTGCTGCTTTCATGGATTTCTTGTAAATCTGCATCTGAAAAAATATCGGGATATTTCTCAGAAAGATATATTTGTAGTGTTTTTTTGTCCATAATTTAATTCGGATTAAACTCTTCATTTTCCCATACGCTGGCCCAGTAACTTTCGATTCACAGGATTTTAAGAGCCTCAAAACGATGATTCCCATCTGCTAATGTATAGATTCAATCCTGGTGCCAGAGCAGGAACGGCGGGCATTGCCATCATGATTCGATAAGATCTATAAGGTCAGAAACGCGCTTTTCCCAAACAATCTTATCCTCTTTCCAGATTAAATCCTCTTCTACGGTTCACATCACTCTCTTCATATCCGAAAGCTCCACAAGCCTCAATTTCCCAACCGTACCAGAAGCTCAGATGATTTTAGCCAGTTTCTCATTTCATCATTTTCATGATAGGAATGCCTGGAACCATTCTCCGATTCTTCATTCGTCAGAAAATCTTATCGCTTCAGACAGAGTTAAATCCATATATTTAAACTAAAAATAAAACTAAAAAGATTATAGCCTAAGTTTGAATCTCGGCAAATCTGATTTCAATCTAAGGCTTTCATCTCTGATGTTCAAAAAATCTCCACCTTCATGAAGGTGGAGATTTTTGTTTATAGTATCTGGATTATGCAGCTTTCTTAGCGGCTTTTTTCACTTTAACTTCCGCAATCTCATCATCAGATGGGAATATATCTTCTTTTATTTCGTCAAAAGAATCACCTGAATCATCCTCAGATTCAACTTTTTTAAGATCTTTGGTAAGCTTTATCTTTACAGCTTCCTTTTTCTCTTCAGAAATATTCAGAGCTTTCATTATGAGGTCAAGCTTAGAATTAAGGGCATCGAAATCAGCTTTATAGTCTGCTCCGCCTCTCTTTGGCTTTTCTTCCTTAACGAAACAATCAGAACAGAAAACTGGCTTGTCGCTAGATGGTTTGAATGGTAATTCGCAATCATTTCCACATTGGTCACAAGTTGCTGAGTACATCCTTTTTTCTTCATCCCTTCACCTTCCTCTGTCGTCTCTGCCTCTTCCTCTGTCATTCCTGTCATCCCTTCCTCATCTTGAATCGCCTCCGCCAAAACAATCACTGCAGTAGACTGGCCTATCTCATGTCGGTTTGAATGGAACTTCGCAATTCCTTCCGCAATCATCGCAAACTACGCTGAACATCTCAGATCTTCCGCGTCATCCTCAGAAATCTCGTCATCCTCTATCGCGTCCTCATCCAAAACCTCCTCCGGACCTTCCTCCGCTTCTATCTCTGTCAAAATTACTCATATTGTATTTATTCTAAATTATTAAAAAATCAGTTTGGAATCAAATCATTGCAAACCGGGCAGTATTATATGGAAATATCAATTAAGTACAATTTATAATATTTTTACTTTGCTAAAAAGCTGTATGTTCAAGTTTTTTGATATTATCAAATTAGATAAGGTTGCTTCGTTTTTTCAAAAATCATATTATTCCAGTATGCGGGAATAATATGATCGGTCTTATATTTCTTTTAAGATATTAAAAAACGCAATTACAATTCAGCCTTTAAATCTTTAAATAATTCTGATTTGAAAAATCTTGCTATCTTAAAAAAGTTAGGATTTTTTAAGATATATTTATCGTGAATTGCCTTAACTGTTCAATTTGAATCCTTTCATTCTGATAATTCCTTTCTCATCACTCAGATGTTTCACAATACTCCTTCCAAGACATCACTGTCATTATTTGTAATGAGCACCTTTTCGATTACCTTACCCATCCATATTCAACTTGGTGTGACATTTTTTATCTTTTTTCGAATTCATTTTTCCATCCTTATGCTTCAAATCGGCAACTTGGAACTTATGGAATTCATGAAATCCATATAATAGTTCTTTCAGTCGGATAATGTGATTATATTTGCAGTATGTCCTCTCAAAAAACAGAATCGGCATTTGATTCAGACTTTATCCATGATGTGCTTTCATATCATTGCAGCAAAAACACAATTTATAGTCTTATGCTCTTTTACCATATCAGGCCAAGAACTCCATCTTCTAGTGTAGTTGAACTCTTCTTGGGTTTTCCCCTGTTTCAGGAAATTCTCATTTGGATTTTTGTACAGCAAGGCCCTTATGTTGCTTAAGAGTTCAGTGATGAATATCTTTTGTTCTTGAAGAGATTTTATTGGTGATTTTGGATATTGGATCAATTCCATACTATCTGCAATTTTTCAGACCTCATGCATCATTGATGAATACAGTAATTGCCTGATATCTCAATTCGAATGTGATAAATCAATCTTATCAGATTCTGATCAAAGGATTATCTGCCACAAATCAATAAGATCATCGTTTGAAAAAAGATTTCCAGATTCCAATATTTCAGAGGCCGCATTTTTTGTTCTCTGTATATTCCCTCAAAAAATATCTCCTGGCTTTTGGCAAGGCACATCTGTGATATCGGAAGCATTTATCATAAAAAGCTATTCAAGTGTAATCTTTATCAATATATCATAAATATTGCAAATTATCAAATACCCGAAAATGATAGCAACTCTTTAAATGAAATGAAAATCGTAAATAGGCGAAATGTAATCTAAGGAGCACATCTATGCTGATGATCGAGATAGATTTGACATTTCATGCTATGGATATATAAAGAAGCTATCCCATTCCATTCCAATAAGTCAAATGAGCGTAGTCAAAAACAAAATCAAGGAGAGAAAACAAAATGAAAAAAATCATCCTGGCCATGGCAATGATCTTATGTTCGGCATCCTTTTCAACAGCAGCAACCACAGAGGTTGGAATGCGCCGGATACTCATCCGATTGACACAGACTTCAACAGAAGCTGAGAAAATTGCAGTTAAAAACCGGGTTGATTCAATAGTGAAGCGTCTTCAGAATGGTGAAGATTTCCGGGAACTGGCAAAAAAGGAATCGGATGACCAAGAAACAGCGAAAAATGGTGGCAATTGGGGATACATCACACCTAAGCCAGGAAGTGAGGACCATCCGATTTTTAAGCTGAAGCCCGGAGAGAGAAGTGATTATTTTGTTGACCCTTTGGGAGTCTGGTTTTATGAAAGATATACCGATCGCCCAACTACAGTTTACAGTGATATGCCAAAATCAGAACCGACCATTGTCATGTCCGACCACGAATTCAAGATTTGTGCAAGTGCATATCGTGATAATCTTGAAATCTATTATGAGGCCAAGGAAGCGCGTGAATCGTATGAAATTGCAGCACTGGATAACAAGCCGCGTACGACAAAGTCGCAGTTGCTTGAAAAACTTGCTAAGCTTTCAGAAAATAACGCCACTCTCTCTACCTGCAAGAAGAGCCTGATAGACATAAATTCAATTCTTGAGTATTGCCCGCAAGCTCAGTATTCCAGTAACTGGTGCGATGCGTATCTCGGTAGGCAAGAAGTTATTGATGCAAAGGCTGAGAAGGAGGCCTATGAAGCAAAGGCAAAGAAAGCCAAAGAAGAAGAAGACGAAGTATTCGCGGATTTTCAGCAGTGCGCGGGTACCGCAAGAGATGTCGAAGGGCAAGAAGAACAATACGAATACAATCTTCGCCTGTACAACACCGGATTCTCGTCGATTTCATATTCACAGATGATAGCTGAGCAACAGAATTTGAATAAAGGCATTAAGAAGCTCAATTCAAAATGCGGTGGCAAGGGATGGAGATTGCCGATAGATCGAGTCCGAGGATTGTGCTCGCACCCGGCATATACAAGTGAATGGTGCTCACAGTTTTAAGCAATCTGAGATCCTGCTGCATATGTCAAAAATAAATAATCGTAAAAAGGAGAAAACATTTTAATGAGAAGGGGCATGAACAGTGCCCCTTTTTATTCGCATAGGCAATTTCATTTCTGCTTTCAGATTGGTTTTCTGTACAGCACTTACTGGGTCAGCGCCTGATATAGAATGAGGACAATTGCCTTTATGATGAAGTTCCCTTTAAAGGTTATTTTTTCATTTATGTTTTGCCCCTCAATCAGTCAATATGACTGGTTTATAAATATGGCTTTTTGTCAATTGACTTAGGTTTGGGCAGATTACAAAGAAAATTTTCTAAAGATTGATGTGAAGTTTAACGATAATCTTAAGGCTAAGAATGCTAATAAAAAATAAACCGATCCTTGATTTGAGATCGGTTTATGATTTGATTTAATTGGTGGAGGAGAGATATCTATCAAACTTTCATTGTGCTTAGCCTTTGGCTTTGTCATAAGCATAATGGTTAGTTGATATAAGTGAAGTTATTTTATTGGAATTAATCTATTTTCAAAATGATTTTTAATTTAATAACTTAAGTACTGATTTAAATATTCACCAGAGGCTTCAATATTGCAATATTTATCCTTAAATTGAATAACTTCATCGTGCTCATACCAAAACTCTTCATATTTAGACAATTTGACAAGATAATATTACTGATTGTAGACACAGAATTGCTCTCTAGATATTCAAGAAATTAATTCTTTATATATTATTTTTTTATTGTCTTAATTATATTTTTACCATCTTCTATTACTTTTTCCTTGCTGTTATTGCTTTTTTCCTTGTTTCTTTTTCTAATAATTCCAGAATTGGTTTTTTAGGTATTTCAGCTATTTTATAATCTTCTTTAAATATTTCTAAAAAAACTTTCTTAAATTTTGTTTCATTCCTAATTATTTTAAATAATGGCCACTCTTTATATTCCTCCTTTTTTATATCTCAATTATTACCAATTTTCTTCATCAAAGAATATACTTTATCATAATTTTCAGTTAAAACTTCATAAGCAAGCTTAAAATTATCACTTAATGAGCTCCAATCTTTATCTTTAAGAATATCTTTTGCAGCATTATAATCTTTTTGAAGATACTTTGATAAGGCATAATTAACAATGAACATATTTTTATATACTTCATTGTAATGTTTTTTTTGTTTAACAGCAAAATCGAGAATTATATCAGATAATTCATATTCTTCATTTAACATTAAATCGTAACATATCATATTAAGATTTTCATCCGCACTTTTTATTTCATTCGGAAGCATCATTCTCAATAAAGTATGAGTTAATTTAACAGCTATTTCAAAGAGACACGTGTAAGAATTATTAAAATATTTGTCAGTTATATCTAATTTATCTCAAATTTTTATATTTTTAATTAAACCTCAATTTTCTGAACAAACCTTAATATATTGGCTTCAAACTATTCAATCACAATGAACTAATAAATTTCTTCTTTCAGTAATCTCTATAAATGTATTCCAAATAGGAAGATTAGATCTTAGTTTTACTCATAATTTATTTTCTAGATATTTAAAATGATCTGAATGACTATTCCTTAAAACAGATTCAATTTCTTGATCAATCATATAATCTTTTGCTCTTTCCAATGATCAGACTTTAACAAGCTCAGAATAGTTAAAAGATCTTCATGATCAGTTTAATATTTCTGGTCGAACTGCATAAATAGTTCTAAGTAATTGATGCAAAAAGGAGTCATATTGAGAAATAAGTGATACGAACAGACTGTTAGGGATTATTTTTGAAGATAGATTAGACGATTGATAATTTGAAAGTATTGTCCTAAATTTTCTATATTCTCAAGGTTTAAACTCCATTTTTAATTCTCAATTTTCATCTTCAGTCTTATTTACATGAGCTTCAAGAAAAATTGATATATCTTCTTGTGCTTTTTTTTGATATGGCTTTATTAAAATCAACATCAAAGGGAAGTTATCCCTTATTGATTCAATATGTTTCAAAAAATTATCAAGGTTTTCATAAAAACTATCTTCATTCATAATGATTAAAGTAAAATTATAGCGATTGAACTAACTTATAATTAATTATTAACTTGGTAGAGGAGAGATTTCATTATGCTTAGACTTTGGCTTTGTCGTAAGCATAATGGTTAGTTTATATAAGTGTGTTTATTGTAATGGAAAAGTTTAATTTGTAAATTATTCTTTTTCAGTAATGAATTTTAAAAATTTATTTCACCATTCTGTAATCCTTGAACCCATAACTCATCAAGAAGTCATCATTGTATTTATCTGTACGTCTTTAATTAGATTTTGAGCTACAAGATCGTTTATTAGCTTATCAAGAAAGTCTCTTTTTCATCTTAACTCAGGGAACGCCAATCCTATAGCACCACTAATTGAACTAGGTGCATTTGTGGGTGCGATTCAGTTTTTATGCCAATAGGATGTAGGATTGCTATAGTAAGTTAATATTTTAATATGCCAAGGTGTTAATATATCAACCAGATTAAGGTATATTGATATTGAATCTTCATCAAGACTCGATGATTGTGCAGTATTAATAACCATATTCCTCAAAGCATCTAATTTCTCTTTTTGGTGATTCTTAATAGCTATCTGCGAGGCTTGTAACATCGTACTAACGAATATTTGGTTTTCAACTAGATTTTCAATTTTGAATCACTCTACGCTTTCGACTAATTTTTTAAGTTCATCAACTATCGATTCTATCCAAGCTTCTTTTCTTTTTTCTATAGGAGGTGATATTATTGCTGAAAATAATTCAGTGGCTGGTCATCACAAGATAGGAATAGCGGATAATGTAGCCTTAGCCATTGTATAAGCAATATCTCAACCAGTTTTTTTGGGTTTAGCTAATTCATTTTTACTCATAAATTATATTTTTATAAGAAGTTGTTTAATAAAAAGAGTATATCCTAAGATATACTCTTTTCAAATTTAACTTTAATTGGTGGAGATGACGGGTACTGCCCCCGTGTGCTCAGTGGACCACCTCCTGCTTCTACTATCATAGTCACTTTGGATACTGATGGCTATAGAAAATGACAAAAGCAGCTATCAGAAATGTTATAGTATATGCTTTACCTACAAAACATTTGCAATCTTAGTAAAGTAATCCGTTTAATACTCTATATCCCCACGGAATCGGACAATATGGAGTTTTGTAGCAGGCCATTCGGCACTCATCCCGACTTGTCGGGAGACTACGTCCTACTTAGTTGCAATTAAGCAGCGTAAGCAGGTGCGAAGCTAGCTTTGAAAGAAGCTAGACCACGCGCAACACGAGTGTTTGCATTTGTTGTCGGCTGTGATTGATTACGTGAGCCGCAGCCAACTCCCGGATAGCAACAGAAAATGATAAAACCTCCAAGTAGAATCTATATCATCCCCATTTTACCGCCAGAGAACTCTGGAAGCTAAAATTCATTATACCCAGAAACTCCTATTATTCAATAATTTTTTGCATTTAAAAAAATATATACTAAAATAATTTCCGATTAAAGAGTTATACTTATTAATATGCCGAAAATGAAAAAAAACAAACTCATCCTCACTATCTTATTTTTATATTCGACCATTTTCTCAGCTTCGATTTTCGCCGAGTCCGTTGATGTGGATGCGACTATCACCTCCTGAACATATAACAGTGTCATAAAGGTAGAGCTAAATGCCACAGATGCTGCAGCAAAATCTTTTTATGGCTTCAATCCGAATTGAACCCCGAATGATTTGCTCAAATACGATTGACCCATTCTCATAAAAAAATCAACTCCGTTCATATATTGGACATTCGTAGACAAAGAAAATGAATCAAAAATCAAGAGGAATGACTACATTCTCAATTTCACAAATGATATAAGACTGTGAAAAACAGCAATGTATGAAGACTGAGCGCTTAAAAAAGTTGAGATAATCAATAATTCGCAAGACAGTGTCGATATCGGCTACTGGGAAACAAGAAATGATTTCTGAAAAGTTATAATCCCTGAATGAACAGTGCTTAATGCCTGATGAACATATGAGGTTGCATGACTCAGCTGAACCTGAATAATATCGCTATTTGCTCCTGATGAAGAGAAAAAGGATTTCACAGAAGTCCAAGAAATTATTAAAGAAGTTGCTCTGGTCGCTCCTCCTAAAGTTATAAAAAAAGTGGCGGCTGCACCAAGAAAGGTGGCAAGAATCCCCAAAAAGACAACTGTAGCTGCCGTAGATCCCGCAGTTGATGTCGCTCCTGCTCTTGAACCGAAAACTCCAACGAATGATAACGTCCCACCTTCTAGCCAAGATGCAAGTCCGCAAGATAAAATAATCGCCCCAGCCCCAGAACAAGGGAAGGCTGAGAATAATTTCAATGATAGCATAAAAGCCTCTGCTGGCGAATCCGAATCAGGCTCAGGCACAGCTGGAAAATTCATAATCATATGAGTCCTGGCAGCCGCAATTCTCGGATGAGCTGGAATGAAATTTGCAAAGGCAAAATTGTAGCACGAATTTATAAAAATTGAAATCCCCCTATCTAGCCAAGAGCTCAAGGGGGATTTTTTATATTTATGATTAATGGGATAAATATATATTTTGTCAATGAGTGAAACTTGAAATTTTGAAAAACATATGGTAGCATATATATGATATAAGATAAAAAGAGAATTATGCTGCTTCAAGAATGAAAACCATTCAGCTTCCAGATATCCCTAGAGGATTGACTTATAGTATTCAGATTGGCATGAGATGCTGACAGCATGAATACGGACAGCGTATTTGAGAAGATCATGTCAGAGACGAACATGTTCAATAAGATAGTCCTAGATATGGACTGACTCTCTTATTGCAACTCAAGATTCTTGTGACAATTGTTCTCTTTGGCTGACACTCTAGAAAAGAAGATGTGAAAAGTATGCATCAGGAAATGCAATCAAGCAATTATGGAGACCCTGTCGATCGTATGAATGTTCGATGTTATCCCTATGTGCGAAACGGTTGTCGAGGCAAGGCAATACCTGACGAACAGCAAAGAAGGTTAGCCACAAAATGTAGCCAAAACTTTTACATAAGGAAAAAGATGAGAAATCGGCGCTCATCTTTTTTTATGGGCTTAAAATTTGACAATGTTGGCTTTTGAGATACCATAATACAACTATTTAAACAGAAAATATGACAAAAAAAACGTTCTTTGTAACCACTCCGATTTATTATACGAATGCCATTCCTCATATCTGAAATGCATATGCCAGCCTTATTTCTGATGTTATCGCAAGATATAAGCGGATATCCGGTTTTGATGTGAAGTTCTCAACTGGCGTAGACGAAAACAGCCAAAAAGCCTTAATCAAAGCCCAAGAATTATGAATGGAAATTATGGATTTTTTGGATGATCTAGCAGTAAAGCATAAGGAGATTTGGGATTGATTGGATATCACTTATACTGATTTCATAAGGACTACCGACGAAAAGCATCATAAGTTTGTTAAAGAAATCCTGAAAAAAACTTATGAAGCAGGTTATATCTATAAATGATATTATGAATGATTGTATTGCATCTGATGCGAATCGTTCAAAAAACCTGAAGAGCTCAATGAGAAATGATGCTGTCCAGATCACCTTACAAAACCAGATGTAATCAAAGAAGAGAACTATTTCTTCTCATTATCGAAATTCCAAAAACAGCTTGAAGAATATTACGGAAAAAATCCTAATTTCACTATTCCGAATCACCGATTCGCTGAGATGAAGACATTTCTGGATAAGTGACTAGAAGATTTCTCAATTTCAAGGAACAAAAAATTATTCTGAATTCCCCTTCCTTTTGATGAAAATCAAGTAACTTATGTTTGGTATGATGCGCTCCTGAATTACCTGACAGTATGCCAAGGCTGAGATGAGAGGTTCTGGCCTGCGGATCTGCATGTCGTATGAAAGGAAATCGCGAGATTCCATGTAATATATTGGCCTGCGATGCTTCTTGCGGCATGATACTCAATTGATGAGCTCCCGAAAAATATCATGGTAACATGATTCCTCACCATTGATTGACAGAAGATATCGAAATCACTATGAAATGCCATTGATCCTGTAGCCTTCAGTCAAAAGCATTCAAGAGATATGATGCTCCTATACCTGCTGAGCGCAACTACAATCTGACAAGACTGAGACTTCTCCGAAGAGCAAGCAATTTTGATGTTTAATGCGAAGTTGGCGAACACTCTTGGAAACCTGGTAAATAGGGTTGTCGTGCTTTCTCTGAAATTAGAGGAAGGCGAACTTAAATGAAAATTCGATAATAAAGAAGTCGAGAAAAGGCATCCTGAAATAAAATTTTCTGAAATAGATGAGGAATTGTCAATCCTGAAAAGTGATTACATCGCATGCATGGACTCATACGACCTCAAATGAGCCCTCGACAAAGTATTCGCGTTCCTTAATAATCTGAATACCTATATGAACGCTACCAGCCCATGGGAAATGTTCAGCGACATAGATGGCAAAAGGTGAGAAATCAGAGATATCCTCTACACTGTTGCAGAATGCCTAAGGGTTACAGGATTATTCCTTTTTCCTTTCTTTGAAGAGAAGATGACAGAGATGTTTTTGAAGCTATGACTCGCAGATTATCCCGAGTCCCTCAAGGACTGAGAACTGCCTCAGCTTATCGATAAGGCTGAAGCTTTTGTGATAAAAGAGAAATGAAACCCTCTTTATCCTAGAATTTAATATTTGTAATTATGCAAGAATCTTATATCCCAAAATGAGAAGAGAATGATTTCTGTGCATCCATAAACCTCTGCACCGTCAGGAAGACCGACAATTGAATCAGCAAAATCTGAATAAAATACCTGACCGGAGAAGTAAGAGAAGCAGAGCTCAGTGAAATCATCAATTCTGATACTTTCGAATGAAAGAAAATAATAAGGATTTATTCATCATGACATATTTTCCTGAGCGAAGATCTCAAGAAAGTATTTCTGGTGACAACCTCAAAAGATTGAAAGACACAGCATCAATTCACCTGATGAAGCCCAATGGAAGAAGAGAATAAGGAGGTGATCACGAACAAAGATTGAGCATATAAGTTTGATCTGAATAAAGTGAGGGCCAACGCAAGGATAAGGACGCTGAACAGGACTTGAGTGGACGTGACAGAGGAATATAATGATGTGCCGCTTGTGGACTGGGTTTTGATGGAGAATGAGGAAGATTGAGTAGTATTTTTCAAGCTGATTTGCCTTATGCATTTCATAGTTAAAGAGTGCGATTGAAAACCCTGATTCACCCTTAATGAGAATGTTATCTGAGCAGATTGGTATGATATTGACGATCTTCCGAATATAGCGAATGTTGCTCCGAATGCATATGTGGTTAGCAAGAACGCTAGAGAAATCGTAGAAAACTGAGAAATTTTATAATTACCAATAAATCATGCTCATTACCGAGACAGAAAACTTCATAGTCGAATCGCACGAAAAACCATTCGTCTCAAGGACTGACGGCTGACATATCCGCATAAAAGTCAAGGATCTCTCTATCGAAGATAGGACTTGTCTGAATCCCAGACAGGCGATCGAGCTTGCTAGGCTTACTATGCTAGTAGGAGAATCTTTTCTGATAGCCATGAATAACCGTGGAATTCCTGTTGTGAAGATAAATTACCAGGATATGGGAAATTGGGCATTCAAGACTGGTGATAAGCCATTTTTGCATGTGCACGTCTTCGGCCGGTCAACTGACGCAGAAAAGCAGATTTTCCCAGAGAGCGTCTATCTGCCTGCCCGCGAATCCGGATTCTATGAAGGATTCGAGCCTTTGAATCAAGAAGATATAGAAGAGATAAATGAGCAGATAAGGGTTGTCTGAGAAAAAGAAAAATATTGAGAAGAGAATTGGTGTCTTGTTTAATGTTAAAGATCAAAAATATGTTCATTATGGTTTATGTGACTCACGAGAATGAAGAAGAGGCCCAGAAGGTAGTTTCTCATCTTCTCGACAAGCAGCTTATAAAATGCGCAAACACTTTTCCTATAAGCGCCGATCTGTGGTGGCTATGAAAAATTGATAAAAATGAAGAAATGGTTACAATCCTCAAAGCCAAGAAAGAGAATTGGCTAATCCTTAAAGAAGAGATAAGCAAAATCCACCCATACGATGTTCCCTGCATCATAAAAATCGAGGTTGAGGCAAATGAGGCATATGAGGCTTGGATTAATGAATAAATTGATAAATATAAAAAATCTATGTTGAAATTAGTGATACTGTGAGATGTTTTCTGACGTAACTGAAGAAGGCTCGTAAAAAAATACATATCTGAAATCAAAGAAAAATATTCTCCGGATTTCTTGATTGCGAATTCCGAAAATATGACCAGCTGACGAGGGCCTGTCCTGAAGCATATACTTGAGATGAAGGATATGTGATTCGATTGCCTGACTTGATGAAATCATACTTTTGCTAATTTGAGAGACATCCAAGATTACATCGATAGTCCGGATTCAATCCAGCTCAGACCGGCTAACTACTATAATCATCCTGATTACAGGGTTCCCGGAAGATGATATATGACGGTCGAGAAGAATTGAGCGAAATTGCTGATTATGAATCTCATGTCTTCGGTCTTCATATGAGGACAGCTATATAATCCTTTTATGAAAGCGGACGAGATACTCAAGGAGACTGGGTTGGATTTTGATGGTATCATACTTGATTTCCATAGGGAGACGACTGCTGAGAGCTATGTTATGAGCGAGTATCTGGATTGAAGGATTTCACTCATGTATTGAACCCACACGCACATCCAGACAAATGATGAGCACATTCTGAAAAAGGGCACATGAATGATTACGGACATATGAATGGTGTGACCGCTTCATAGTTCCATATGACAGAAATTCGAGGATAGGATGCCACAATTCCTTACATGACTCAATATATTCAATTCGCGTCCGGAGCAAGATCTGTGACAATGAGTGGTGAATTGAGTTTATGTGGAGATAGAAGACAGGAAATGCACTAAAATCGAGAAAATCAGGATCATAGAAGAGTTATAAATTATAAAATATAAAATATAAGTTGGTGGGTTCGAAATCATGATAAATAAAAAAATCTCCGAGATAATCTCGGAGATTTTTTCATCGTCGCAGTTAACTAGCTTAAAATCTCACTTAATTCGCTTCTCTCATGGAAGACGGAATAGTCATAAGCGGTTTTTCAGTATGAGTCGGTTATATTCCTGTTGACTCACTTCTCAAGGAGATAACTTATCAATTTCGGATTGCAGTCATGTATCGCCAAATGATGAAGGATGGTTTTTCATTCGCTATCTGTAGCATCAAGGCTATTTCACCTAAGTATTGCTTCTGCAATACCCTTATTTTCCGAAAGAAAATCCATCAAGATGTATTTATGATCTGATTTTGTCTTGATTTCTGATTTTGCAGAGCCTATTATCTGAGCTATTGAGTCACAATCGATTATCTCACAATCTTCCATATCTTCGTTGTTTTCTTGCATAATCATGGCTCTTTATTGGAAAATAAAACACTTGAAATATAGCATATTGTCATTGGTTTGCAAACGTTTTTGATTTAAAGGCAAATCTATGAACTTTTTGGACTAAAATCTTGAAAAATATCAAAAACCAGATAAAATGGCAGATATCCATATTGGATGATTTTAATTAAAACATGTATGAAAGAACAGAAAAATATATTGATTTTTACGGTGGCACTGACGCTGCTTTTTTCACTATTTTCCTCATTATTGGTTTATCAGTTGCTGATCAAGAATCATATCCCCGAGATTTACTGAGGGGGAAATGTGCCCAAGAGTGTGACTCAAATTCCAAATGATCCGGCGAGTGTCGCGGCTAGCAGGTCCAGCCTGAAAAATCTGGAAACGAGCGTCAAGGATTTGGCGCACAAGATAAGCCCTTCTGTAGTCAGTATCATTATTTCAAAAGATGTGCAGACTTACAGGACTGATCCTTTCGGATTCTTTCAAGAGCCATCTGGAGTGGTGAGGAGGAAGGTGTGAGGATGAACTTGATTCTTCGTCAAGAAAAACGGAACGATTATAACAAATAAGCACGTTGTATCAGACCCGAATGCAAGCTATACTGTTATTACATCAAATAATCAAGAATTCGTAGGAAAGGTCCTCGCCATTGATCCCACTACTGATTTGGCTGTAATAAAAGCCACCACCAAAGATTGAAAAGAATTGAACGACACTCCTGCAGTGAATTTTGTCGAAGATTCGTCAAATGTAGAAGTTGGTAATTTTGTAGTGGCAATCTGAAATGCGCTTGCGGAATTCCAGAACACAGTAACATTCTGAGTGATTTCTGGGCTTTGAAGAAGCATTGAAGCATGAGACGGCGCTTGAATCTGAACCGAGCAGCTGACTGGGCTGCTTCAGACTGATGCTGCCATAAATCCCGGAAACAGCTGAGGGCCGCTCGTGAATCTCAATGATGAAGTTGTATGAATCAATACAGCCATAGCCGCATGAGCGAACGGACTCTGATTTGCAATTCCGCTTTCCCAGAAAGAAGTTACATCAATAGTCAACTCTATTGAAAAATTCTGAAGCATAAAGCGTGCATTCATATGAATAAGATATATCTCACTTTCTCCAGATATCGCAAAGCAGCTTAACATAAAGACTTTAGCTGGTGATTATATCGGCTCTCAGGATTGACAGCCCGCTGTTATCCAGTGATCGCCTGCCGAAAAATCCTGACTCAAAGACTGAGACACTATTGTGGAGATAAATTGAATCCCGCTTTTGTGATGATTGACCACAAAAGATATCCTCAAAGATAAGCTTCCCGGGGAGAAAGTGGTCCTGAAGATCATAACAAAAGCCTGAGAAACAAAGACGATTGAGTTAATCCTCAGTGACAGATAGATATCCGATCAAAAAAAGAACTTGGTAACCAAGTTCTTTTTTATTATTTCAGTACCTCTTCGATCATCTCTGGGGTTATATTGACTTTCTGAATATTCTTCCTTTTGGCCTGAGAAGTTCAGGATTGGGTCGTTCAATTGATGATTTCCTGAAGTTGGGATTCATTTCCTGTGAGAACATCAGTGTTTACATTCTGCAGAGTTTTCTCAGCGGTCATCTCGACTATCTTACTCATTTTTGGGATGAGATAATCATTCGCAAGCTTATCGATATCAAGAGAAGGGATGATCATAAAATAGAAATATATGATGCCCCCAAAAACTATTATCTTAAATGCAGCCAGTGCCGCTGAAATCTTGGCTTGCTTCCTCATTTTAGAGAAAATGTAGTCAATCTTCTCAGCCTCTGTGAATTCGGAATTTTTTTTGAACATGGTTATTCTGTGAATGTTATTATGATAATATTACTATATCAATTGAGATTTGTCCAGAGTTTAAATGAAATGCATATTTTTGCATGATAGTATTTCTATTATCGATTCCGGGTTTATCTTGGATGAATCGATTCACCTTTTTATGAAATCCATTCAATCCTTGTGGAAAGAAAGCGCATGCTCTTTGTTCTGGAAAAATCTTACCAAATCTTCAGTTTCTGAGTTGAAGGCGAATTTTATGACATTAGGATTTATGAAGAAATCATCCATAGCATTCAGGAAATGAGTGATATCGATTTCATCTCTGAACATATTTATATATATCCAGATGTTCATTATCGGATCGAGCCTATCCAGATAATTGAATAGCTTAAGTTCGGGCGATTTATCAGGACTCATTCATTCGAGCAGGAAAAATCTGAAATCTTCTTTCAGGCTTCAATCAAAAGAATCAAGGATGAGACTATTGACCTTTTCCTCTTCTTTGTCTTTTTCTTCTTTTGTCTTAAGGGGTCACCCTGCAAGCTCTGTTGTAGTGAAATATGGGATATCTCAGATAATGGCCTCGGCCAAGTCATGAAACGCTATAATGTTCATAAAGGCATTCCTGTCTAACTTCATGTCGAATATCTCAAAGAGGATATCTGCATTCCTTCAGATCGAAAGAAGGTGGTCATATACTGATCTTTTCGGCAACTTTATCTCATTTTTATCGAGGCGCAAGTGCTTCCCTGCCCTTGGAATCTTCTTGAGCTCATCTATGAGCCTCAGCTCATTTCAATCATGGAGGATGAGATATGCATTGACTGATTCCAGCCTTTCTTTTAATATTGCTTGTATTTTTTCCATTATTTTGCATCTTTCCAATTATCGCCTGTTCATGTCTCGACATATAGCTTAGCATCGAAGCCGACTACATTTTCCATAATTTCTTTGATTTTCTCTTCTAAGAAAAGCTCATCCTTATGAAGTTCGAAAACAAGCTCATCATGCACCTGCAATATCATCTTTGTCTTATATCATCATTTTTCCAATAGATCCGCTATCTTGATCATGGCAAGCTTTATCACATCGGCAGCAGTTCATTGTATCGGCATATTTATGGCTTCCCTTTCGGCTTGGGCTTTCATTATCTTATTCGCGTCATTAAGTCAGTTCACGTACCTCCTGCGCCCGAAATAAGTCTCGACATACCCGGTTTCCCTTGCTGTCTCCAGAATCGACTCATAATAAGCCTTAACTCCGGAATACATTTCATAGAAAGTATTGATGTAAGATGTGGCCTCAGCCGGCGATATGTTTATCTGCTTCGAGAGTCAGAATCATGAAATTCCATAAACTACTCAGAAATTTACAGTCTTAGCTCTGCGCCTCAGTTCTGAAGTGATTTTCGCATCTTCTCAGAAGAGGAATTTCGCGGTTCTTGTATGGATATCCTCTCAACTCATGAATGCCTCCAAAAGAACTTTATCTCGGCTGAGATTTGCCAGAACACGCAGCTCCACCTGAGAATAATCGGCGACAAGTATCTTATAATCGGATGAGCTTGGGATGAAGCAGGATTTGATTTCATCCGCATGTCGGTTTCATGACGGTATATTCTGCAGATTAGGATTCTCGCTTGATAATCTCCCCGTAACCGCCTGGGTCTGGTTGAATGTAGTGTGCATCCTTTTTGTGAAGGGGTTTACGGATTTCAGAAGTCCTTCTACATAGGTTGTTACGAGCTTCCTGAGTCACCTGTGCTCAAGAATAAGGGCTGCAATGGCATATTTCTCTCAAATAAGCTCCAAGACCTCATTATCCACACTGAATCAAGTCTTTATCTTCTTGTTTGTCGGGATTTGGAGCTTCTCAAAGAGTATCACCTGCAATTGCTTCGGCGAATTCAGATTGAATCTCTCTCAGACTAGCTCATAAATCTCTTCTTCGAGCTGTTTTATCCTGTCTTCCATTTCTGTTCAGAGATTCTTAAGCTTCATGGAATCCAATTTGAATCACTCATATTCCATCTTCGACAGCACCTCCAATAGTTGCGATTCCATAGAAAATATGAATTCCTGAGATGGTGAAGGCTTGGAATAGTCTATATCCGCAAGATGATTCGCCCATGCAAAATAGGCTTTCTCATATGAAGCGGTCTTCTTTTCATTGCTTAGGATGAAATTATCGCTCTGTTCGATGAAGGTCTTGAAATCAGAATTCCTGAACCTAGGGGCGAATATGTATTCCTTTAGCTTTATGTCATAGAATTTGGTCATTTTTCTCCGTTATTAATTTATTAGAGAGTACCTTTTTTGGTCATTTTTGCAAGTCAGGATTTAAAATAGGATTTAAGGAGCAAAAAGTCTTTTTGGATTTGGATTATTAAGATAATTTGGTAAAATAAATCGCGATATTTGCCATTTTTAATGGCAAATCTTATTTTTATTTTTCATTTTTACAGAATAATGAAGATCTTCATCACAAGACACGGAGAAACCCTGGAGAATAGGGCTTGAATCTTCCAATGACACATTGACTGAACATTATCCGATGATGGAATAGAACAGGCAAAGAAACTGGCGCTGAGATTAAGCGGGGAAGAAATAGATATCATCTATTGCTCCCCTCTCTGAAGGACAAAAGATACCCTAAAGCAAATCCAGGAATACAAGGCTGCAACTGAAGTGATTTTCACACGAGATCTTGTAGAGCGCGATGCCTGAGATGCGACTTGAAAAAAATGAGACGAAGTTGATTTCACTGTAGCAAAATGAGTTGAGACGAATGAGGCACTGAGAAAGAGGGCTTGAGAATTCTTGGACGAGATAATGAGAAACCACTCAAGCTGAAACATATTGCTTGTGACTCATTGATGATTCATAAAATGGCTTTTTGCATATATCCACAATATTCCAGAACCAGAGATGGTTTGAAGATATGCATCGAACAATTGTTCGCTCAGCCTGATTGAGATAGAATGAAGCAAGCTAAAAGAGATTTATTTCAATGATACGTCTCATATTTAAACTAATGTATTATGGAAATCGCATATAAAATCATAACACCGAGGAATCTGGCAAAATACCAGAATCCCCTTCTTGAGTTGCTGAAATCCGAATGGAATTCTACTGAAAGCCTACTGAAATCGCTCAAGAATTCATCATATATTGTCATAGCTTTGGACGGAGAAAAAGCTGTCGGATGCTTTCAGATAATCACGGACAGACTCTTTGTGGCATTCCTCATAAATCTCTGGGTGGATCCCGAATACAGGAAATTCTGAATCTGATGAAAGGTTACCGAGCTAGCGGTATCCAAGGCAGAAGAGCTGAAAGTCAAGAATATCCAATTGGTCCCCGACCCGAGTCACCCCTGGCTTAAGCCGTTTTATGCTAAATATTGATTCAAAGAATGAATTTATATGTGGACAAAATAATATTTTTAGTTATAAACTGTATATTACAATAAATTGCTTTCCGATTTATTTCAAGAATTCTAGATTTAGAGCGGGTATAGTAATCCATAGTAATCAATATTAGTCTTTTATCTAATCCATCATGACAACAAAGTACTCTCCCTGAACTCCTGAGGCTCTGAAATTGGAAAAATATGACTCCGACCGACAAGCTTCATTATTGCAAAGAAGCCCGGCATATACCGAAGCCAGCAAGATAAATGACAAATTCAATCGGCTAGTCAGGCAGAACCGTATAATAGAAGAGATAGAAAGGAGCGGCATACCGGATATCGGGCTTATATTTTCGCCTGAGTATATAACGCTTCTTCCTGAAGTCCTGGATAAGCTTTTCGAATGATTTCTTGCCGAGTACAGGAGATGTGTGGAAACTCCCAAAGAGAAAATCACATTTGATATCCTTGATGGAACGGATGATGAGATGTGACACAGATTCAATTTTTTGTGGGCGCTCATAAATCAATATAAAAGTTCCAATGATTCTGAAATACTGAGGAAAATCATCGATGATTTCCAACCGAAACTAGTGGCTCTTTATAACGAATCAGGATACAGTAAAGTTGAATATGGCCTGTATAAGCACTGTCTGGAAAACTGCGAAATGGATGATGAACAGAAGAGAATAATTGGTATGACTGTGAAGGATTATGAGAAGAACGGAATCCATTTGCCTCAAGATAAGATAGACAGACTGAAGGAGATGAACCTGAAGATGACAAAAATGCGCAATAAATTCGCAAACAATCTTCTTGATGATGAGAAGAGTTTTGTGCATGTCTTTGAAGATGATGGGGATATTTCTGAGATGCCTCAGGATGTTCTCACCAAGGCGAAAGATAAAGCTGAATCAGCTTGAAGAAAATGATATCTTTTCAATATAAATCATGCAGATCTGTCGAATATCCTGCAGTATTGCTCGAATTCACAAACAAGAAAGCATTTCTATGTAGCCAATGAGACTCTTGCCATATCTTGAAAAAAAGATAACAGGAAGCTTGCACTCAAGATGCTGAAGTTAAGGGAAGAGACGGCGTCAATCTTGTGATATGATACTTACTCCGAATTCATATTGAGCGATGTGATGGCATGAACCCCCGAAAAGGTGCTAGAAGTGCTAAATGAATGAATTCCGAGAGCGCTCGAGAAAGAGAAAAAAGAGATTGCAATGCTGAAGGAACATTTCTGATTAGAAGAATTGGCAATGTGGGATGTGGCATATTATTCAAGGCTTTATAAGCTGGAGAAATTCAATCTCGATCCTAAGGTCACAAGAAGATATTATGAGATCGATACAGTGATAGAATGACTTTTCGATATAGCGAACAGGCTCTATTGAATAGAAATGAGAGAATCGCAAGAGAAAACCTATAAAGAATGAATTCGATATTATGAAGTCTGGAAATGAGAAGAGCTGAAGGGCTATTTCATCCTGGACCCTTTTGCCAGAGAAGGCAAGACCAGCTGAGCATGGAACTCAAAGATCAGGAATAAGAGAACCATAAATTGAAAGGCAGTTTATCCGATTGTCTTCAATGTTGCTTCATTCATGGATACCGGAAAATGAAGAACATTGATCTGAAGCGAGTGAACTAGGACTCTTTTCCACGAATTCTGACATATGCTGCATGCCTTATGCTGAAAGTCCAAATATCCCGCACTTATCTGAACTGCAAACCTAGAGCGCGATTTGGTGGAATTATTCTCCGTCTTCATGGAAAACTATAAAAATGAGCCCGAATCTCTCAAGACTTTTGCTAGAGATTTTGAAACTGGTGAAACCATACCCGAGGAAATCATTAAGAAATACGAGATGACAGACAAGATCATGAGTTGAACTAACTTGTTGAGACTTCTTAATTTTGCAATGATAGATATCAGGATCCACAATGAAAAGTGCCCGAGGACAGTTAAAGAGCTCGATAGGAAAGTCTTTGAGATCGCTCAATCAAATACCAATCTAAATATGAATGAGCATGAATATAAGCTCCTCGCAAATTTCAAACATTTATTCTATTGGTCGTATGCATCATTCGTCTATAGCTATTTGTGGGCCGACATCACTAGCACTCAGGTCAAAAGCCGTTTCAAAGCATGAAAATGAATGTTTGACAAAGAGATTGCAGCGGAATATCACGACAAGCTAATGTCACAATGATCCATCAAGCCGGGAATCGAGCAATTTATGGATTTCACTTGAGAAGATATAAATATGGAGCCATTCTTCAGGGAAATGGGAATTTAATTAAACAAAGGATATGCTAAAGGAATTCTACGCGAAGCTCAAGATTCTTCTTGGGCCTATAAAATACGTAAAAAAAGATGCGTATTTCAGCATGTTCTGAGAAATATATGATTGATTCCAATCGATTTTTCTGGTGCAGGTTTTTGCTTATTTGGTCGCTGCCATACAAACAAAAAATTTAGACAGCTTTTATTTCTGGATAATCATTTTCGTCATAGTCGAGCTATTCGCATATTTTTTCACATACGTAGCAACCAGATATTTCGTAAAGACATTTTATTCAATGTGAAATGTGCTTAATGCCATCTATCTTAGAAAATTCATCAATCTCGATAATAATAAGATTGATGTGCTGTGAACCTGAAGGGCTTTCAGCATAATTTCAAAATGAGTCGATAGCTGGCTTGAAATAGTCCTAGCAAGAGGATTTAATGTACTTGTATGACTGCTTTCGATAATATATGCTTTCTGAATTATCGCTTTTACTGTATGATTTTCTTACTTTATTGCGATACTTTTGATTTTTTTCGCGTTATTCACATTAGTTCTTTATTGAAATAATCTTTCGCTAAAATATAGGAAAATAAGAAAAGAAGTGACGACAGAATACGATAGAAGCATATTTAAGATAATCTCTTCGAAATTTGAAATTCTCCAAAATAATAGGATCGAGAATGAAAACTCTAAATTAGATTGATTGTCAAAAGAAATAATATGATTATCTGTAAAGGAAGAATTTATAAGTAGCTCTTGGAATGTAGCTGTGAGATTCATTTTTGCAATAATTCAGCTCATAATATTCTTCACTCTTTGAGCTTGAGTCATAAGATGAGAAATAAGCTTTGCATATTTCATACTGATCAATTGATTGGTATGAGTCATAAACAAATATGTCTGGGGGTTCTCTAGGGAAATCAGATCGATTTGAGTGCACATGGTGAATGTCGATAAGCTGTTAGAAACTTTTGATCAGATAGACGAGATAAAATGAATCGATCATCCGACCCATTTCAAGTATTGCAAATGAGATATCTGCATAAGGAATATCGATTTCTGATATTCGGATGAAAATATATTCTCTGACTTTTCCCTTGATATAAGATGAAATGCTAAGACAGCATTAGTCTGAGATTCATGAAGCTGAAAGACCACACTTATGAAGCTTGTTGCATGATATATCAATCCGAAAGATTGAGAAATAATCGTCGATGGCCAGAATGTCTGAGATGTGAATCTTATTTCGTATTATAAGAATATCTGATACTTAACGCAAGATCCTTCCGTATTCGACGGAACGATCATGGAAAATCTGACTTACGCCCTCGATAGGGAGCCAACCAAGCAAGAGGTAGCCGACACGATCAAGAACTCCAAATGCGAATTTATTTTTGAATTGCCGAATTGAATAGATACCGAAATATGAGAAAGATGAATAAAGCTCTCCGGATGACAGAAACAGCGACTCGCGATTGCCAAGATAATGCTCAAGAATCCTAATATCATACTTCTGGATGAGCCGACTTCTGCGCTTGACAGCATTTCTGAGCAAGTCGTATCTGAAGCACTCCACAATCTGTTCAGATGAAGAACCGTACTCGTAATCGCACATCGTCTCCAGACGGTAAAAGAAGCCGATGAGATTATAGTGCTCAAATGATGACAGATAATAGAAAGATGAACTCATAGCGAATTATCCGAAATCTCAGATTGAGAGTACAGGAAAATGCTTGACCTGCAGACAAGCTTCTAATAATAAATCTAATCACTCAGAAAACGTGAATTTCCGAAAATTATACATGAACATAAAAAGATTCCTGGATCCGGCGCTACACGATAAATGGATGCTTGCGAGATGAGTTTTCATATATGCTGTCATCTATGGGTATCCGTATCTGAATGTCTATATAATAAGGGAATTGACAGCAAAAACCGAAATCTGAGACCTAGAATGATTCAGTTCCATCCTCATGTTTTTTGTGGTATCTGTCATTATTTTTTTCATGATAAATTTCTTTTGCAGGAATTGGTGAAATGCAGAAATGCAATATTCATTCATGAAAAATATCCATAGGACCTATATGTCGAGATTCCTAGAACTCGATAACAATAAGGTTGAGAGCATATGAACATGAAAGATGATAGCGATACTGAATTCATGAATATCCAATTGGACTTGAGCGCTCATCGATAATATAAAATCGATAATACAATTCTCGCTGGCATTCTTTTTTGCGATCTATATCTTTAAAAATGCCTGATACGGATATCTTATCGCATTTATCCTCATGTTCTGAGCATTCTACATATTCCTGCACAAGATGACGATTCTGACAATAGAAAAAAGAAAGCAGAGGACAGAAGCGGAAGTTCTCTACAACAATCAATTCGTCAAGATGATAATGTCAAAATTCGAGATATATCAGAATTCGAAAACCAAAAAAGAAGTTATGGTACTCGATAGTTTTTCGGATGAGGCAAAAAGCATAAATCTTTCGCTTAACCAATATTATTATTATCAATATCTTTGCCCGAAGGCTTTTCTCTCTATATTCAGAATCATTGTCTATTTCACTATCTGATATTGAATATTCCAGCAAACGCATAGGATTTCCGAGCTTGTCTGAATGATAATGCTCTTGACGGTCATCGAAGACACTTTCTATAAATTCATAGATTTCTTCATGGAATTCACTAAGAAATTCTCTTACATCAGGAAGCTCTGGGAGACATTCGATTCTATTCCGCCGATTCAGGAGAGAAAAGGCTTGCCCGAATTCAAATTGGACAAATGAAACATCGTCATCGAGGGCTTGAGCTATTCATATTGAGAAAAGAAAATCTTCGATGATTTCGGCTTGGAGATTATTTGATGAAAAAAGACTGCAATAGTATGACATTCCTGATCCGGGAAGACGACATTGGCAAAGCTCATAATCTGATATCTGAGGGCGGACTCGGGAACTGTCAAAGCCGATATGCAGGATATCCAAGAAATCGATATGCAGTCTTATTATGAGAATATATGATATCTTACTCAGGATCCGAGCGTTTTCGACGGATCGATTTTTGAGAATCTCACATATTGAGCACGGCACGAGGTTACAGAATCAGAGTTGAAGAAGGCCATAAAGCAAGCTCAGTGCGAGTTTATCTATGAGTTTTCAAAATGACTCGAAACCCAAATCTGAGAAAGATGAGTCAGACTGAGCTGATGACAGAAGCAGCGCCTGGCGATTGCTAAGATATTCATAAAAAATCCGAAGATCATAGTTCTGGACGAGCCCACATCTGCATTGGATAGCTTTTCTGAAGAAAAAATCTCAGAAGCATTCCACAATCTGTTTGCGGATAGGGCGGTGATTGTCATAGCACATCGTCTCCAGACCGTAAAAGAGGCTGATGACATAATCGTGCTCGAAAACTGAGAATTAATAGAGAGATGAAAACATAAAGAATTAGTTGAGAAGTGATGAATATATGCTAAAATGCTCAAGCTGCAAAGCTGATTTTAATTAAAGTACATGAAATTCACATTTGAAAACGCAAAATATTCCATTGGCCCCGGGAACGATAGGACCTTGTCCAGGAAAATCAATGATTATAAATTTAAAGTAAATATGGTTAAGGAAAATAAAAATTTATTCGGAGTGGTTCTGGCTTTCTGGGATGAATATCTTAATTTTAAAGATATTCCGAATAAATGAGAAGTAGTTATCATTACTCATAATCCGACTTCTTGAATACCGGAAAATGAATTTTTCATAACTGAGTTCCCTGATTCATGAATAGTCATTTCTGTTCACGATAATTATGTTCAGGAAATAAGAGCTCTGATCGGAGAAAAATGATATGATTTTGAAATCCTGAAATCGAGATTCGAACAATTGACCAGATGAGAAGCAAAAATTCTGGGCCCGGTTGTTACGATGTCAATCAAGGGATTCGATAAACTTCTGCCGATGAGTCCGAATGCAATAAGGCTAGAGCCTGAGGATGAAAAAAAATTCCATGATTTCATGGAAAGCTGCACTGATTCCGAAGCGAAAGAAGTAAACATGGAATTCGGGAACCCGACTCATTTCTTCTATGCTTTATATCAGGAGTGAATTATCGTATCATTGGCCAATTATTCAGTAGACGACAAAAATCGAATAGGCCACATCTGAATAATTACGCCATTTAGATTTTCTTGAAAAGGCTATGGGAAACAGTTGGTGAATACAGTGATAAGGCAGATCATAGATAGCTGATTAGCACCGCAATACAGGGCATCTTCAACGAATATCGCATCTTTAAAGATTGCTGAATCACTTTGATTCGAGAGAGTACTGGAATCTTTTTCATTCATTCCAGCTTAAGCTATTTATTGTAATAATTCTTATTGAGATTATCTAATGCTGTCCTATAAAGCTCTTCCATTTCCTCTCACATCTCTCATGAATCGATTTCGGTCAATATCTTTGATCTGATATCATCTTTGAGCATTCCCGTGATTGCATCCACAACCTTATCTGTCGTTTCTTTCTTGAATTCAGCATCAGCGAGATTATAGACGAAATTGGAAATGAATCTGTCATAAGAGAATTGTACGCTCGCATTTTCTTTGAAGCATGCCTTATAGCTGGTAAGCGTATCTGTTATTCAAGTTTCGCTCTCAATCATAAGATTGAAGTGCATGATTCAACCCAGAGCATCAGAATTGCATCAGAATTTTTCTGCCAGAATATAGAATGTTTCTCAGATTTCCTGAATATCCTTTAAGATATCCTCCTCAGGTTTTGAGCAAGCCTTATTTTTCACCTTGTACAGATTACAGAGCAGAAGCTCATCCAGGGATCATTTCAGTTTTGATTTGAGGAAGTCCTCCCCTTCTCTTAGGGCCGTAATCTGTCAGGGGATAAGAGAAAGATTTTCTTCATCCGTAAGCGCCGGTTTCTTCTCCTTGCATAAGATTGTTTCGGATTGCTTCCTGAAGTCTCAAACCACTTTTTTGCAATCCAAAGCAGAATCTTCTGCCACTGCAACGCCTGAAACCAAGGCGGCTCAGATTCAAAGAGTGGCAATATTTTTATTTATTTTCATTTTTATCTATTGGTAAATATCTTTCAATTTCTGATTCGTCATTTCCTCGTATATAGCTTCGATCCTATGAAATTGTGAATTTGCATTTATTCTGGAATAGAACCTTTTGAAGAATTCGGTTCAATGATTCTCTAGGATATTCCTTACCAGAAAAGCTGATATGGGGCTTATCCTGTCTGAAGAATATCATTTATGCTTATCAAATATATCATTTAAGTTTGGCAAAAGATCTATTTCTTGAAATGATCTCATCCAATCATCCAAATCCTTTCATTCATAAGTACAGGATCATTCTAAGGTTCATTGTCAATTTAAAACTGATAATCAATTCTGCAGCACTGCATGTGAAGTTCAGATATTCATCTCCACCAGAAATTGAGTTATTTCTATCGGATTGAAAAAAGCAGCAGAAACTATCATATTATCCTTGCTCATTGAAAATCCCCTCTCCACTCACATTGCATTATCTTCTGTAAGATAAATGAACTTTATTTTCTTGGATGGCAAATTGAAACCCAATCTTGCACACACAATATCGAGATGCCTGTCAGCTTTCTCTGCTTCAATATCGTTGAATTCCGCTCCTTTTGACAGGAAAATGAAATGTTTTGATTCTCAGATTTTTTCCAAATCAAGGATGGAAGCGATGCTGAGGGAGGTTGTATTAGTTGAAATCTCTGTTTTCTTTTTTGGATTTTGCTGAGGTGAACTATTATTGGAATTTTTCATTTTAAGATTCTATTTATTTATAATCCACATGATACTGTTTCCAGTTTAGCATAAAATAGATACTTTTACAAACTTATTGATATCCATAGTTTTATAAAGAATGAAAATCGAATGAATGATGGAATTACTTATATTCTCTTCAGTAATCTACAATTCACATAGCTTTCCGCAGTTCGATTATAAGTTTTCTTCACTCAGCCCTTGCATTTTCAGATCATTTCTCAATTGAATCGATGACTATGTCCATATGATTCTTATAATATTCCCTTCTTTCCCTTATGGGCGCTATGAATTCTTCTAGGACGCCTATCAGGAGCTTTTTGATCTCTCAATCTCAGACAGAATCAAGACCTCATGCTATATATCTTCTTTTCAATTCTTCCAGATGCTCCTTGTCGCTGTAGAAAATATCAAGATACATGAATGCGACATGCTTAGAGATGTCTCACTTGGAATCAATATTGATTTTGCCCGGATCAGTATACATCTTGTTCACTTGTTCTTTGATTTCTTTCGGAGAAGCAGTGAGATAGATGGTATTGCCCAGACTTTTACTCATCTTATTGTTCCCATCTATTCATACTAGTCTTGGCGTTTCAGAGATGAGAGCCTTAGGAATAGCAAAATTCGTTCAGTACATGGTATTTACCTTTTTTATGATCTTCCTTGAAAGCTCTATGTGAGGAATCTGATCTTCTCAGACTGGGACAATCTCTCATCATAGGAGCATGATATCGGCCACTTGGCTGACGGGATAATTGATAAAACCTAGGGAAATTGCATTATTTTCACTTTCTCTCATTTCGATTTTCTTCATCTCATCCTTAAGCGTGGGATTATTTGTGGCTAGAGTATATGGCACAAACATCGTAAGATAATTGAAAAGTTCAGCGAATTCAGGAACATAGCTCTGCACGATAAAATTGCTTTTTGCAGGATCCAGTCAAACTGCAAGCCAATCAATGACCATATCTATTACAGATGCCCTTAGCGCCTCTGTTTCTCAGAGGTGATCTCAGAGGACCTGATAGTCTGCAATCAAGAAATTTGTCTTCACATTTCCGCATTCTTGAAGTTTTTTCCAATTCGATAGCGCACCGACATAATGCCCAAGATGCAATCTTCCGCTCGGACGTGCTCAAGTCAGGCACACAAGCGATCTGTCTCAGCTCGCTTTTTTCAGATTTTCAAATCATCTGATTACATGAGGCGTTGCTCAAGATGAGTCATTTTCCATAGGAATTAGGTTAAAATTTACATAAGTTATCTAAAAATACATATTTACAAATCTACTGTATGGTTCTATCGATTTCATTTTTGAGTCCTTCCAGCAATCTCCTTTTTTTGCTCTCCACAGGCAATGCTCTCGCCATTTGTCATAATCTTGAACTTAGCGCGAAATATTTCTGCTTTTTTGTAAAGTCGTCCAGGCTCGCTAGTCTCTCATCAAGCTGAAGTTTGAGCTTTTCCGCAGCCCTTTTTGTTACAGGATCCTCATTTACAGCTATTTTAGCGGGATAATTCTTATCGGGAATCACTATCCATGCATCCATGATATTCCTGCCCGGTCATCTTACGTATTTTCAGTTATGCACCATTGCAGTGGAGCCGCCCGAATCCATATTGACCGCATTGTAGCAACCCAATGACTTTAAGATATCCGGAACCTGATAGATGGTCACTCATTCTATTCATCACATATATATAGTGTTCCCGTCTTGTGTGGAGCAAATGAAATTCTTCAAGCTCACTGATTTCATTTTTGCATCTATCGCTCAGGATTCATTGATTTTTGAAATGCCATTTTCGAGAAGAAGAGGATGGTTTCCTATTCAGTTATAGATGTCTCATCGCCTGTCAAAATTGATCGTCTTCCCCACCAAGAATTCATCATTTCTTCATTTCGAGTAATCATGCGCCTTTTGGAACAAGAACGGATCCTGATTGACATCCAGTGCGAAGATTACCCTTTCCGGTCACGTATCATCTTTGGCGTAACTCCAATCGAATGAATTAGATATCCTGTCCGCATATGACTTGTTTCATGCCGGACATTGATCCTTATAATCTGCTGGGCAGAAATAAGCTCAATTGATTCAACTCACTCATCCGTATCTCGTGACCATCGACTCAAGGCTTTCTCAGCTTCATGATATTCAGACTATTATCTTGAATCACGTGTTCTTGATTATTTTGATAGCCTTGATCTTGTGTCAGGAAATTGTCGTATCCACAAGCGTATTTGCAGAAACGGTTAGAGGCAGGAGCAAAAGTATGGATAATAATGTTTTTTTCATATTTTTACAATTATGTATTTTTATTTATTGGGACGCGATTAATCGCGTCTTTACACATTGACTCTCTATGCGGAAACAACAATCGACAATAATTTATTCTTAACGTAGACGACTTTTTTAATCTCAAGACCGTTTATGTATTTCTTGACAGCCTCGCTTGCGAATGCCTTTTCTTTAATGATTTCTTCAGGGGAGTCAAATTCAACCCCTATCTCATCCCTTACTTTTCAATTGATTTGGATTGCAATAGTCACGTTCTTATCCACAAGCTTTGCCGTATCGTATTTTGGCCATGTCTGATAGTGGATTGATTCCTTGCGTCAGAGCGTTTCCCATAACTCTTCTGTGATATGAGGAGCATATGGAGAAAGAAGAACTAGCAATGCCTCATAGTGTTTTCTGTTGACTGATTTTTCCTTATCGAGCGAGTTCGCATAGATCATCAATTGAGAAATGGCTGTATTTACGGCGAAAACTGCAGTATCATCTCAGACTTTCTTTATTGTCTTATTCATAAGTATATCCAGTTCATCTGTAATCGGAGCATTATCGCTTACCTTTGCTTGCATATTCCAAACCTTATCAAGGAATCTCTTAACTCAAATGATATTTTGAGAATTCCACGGTTTCATATCTTCCAAAGCTCACATGAACATGACATAAAGCCTTGTCGCATCGGCTCAGAATAGTGGAACTACAGAGTCAGGATTCACCACATTTCATAGAGATTTGCTCATTTTGCGCCCATCCTCAGCGAGAACGGTTCATTGGTGGCGAAGCTTTACGAAAGGCTCCCTGAAATTCACATATCCGAATTTATTAAGGGCTTTTGTGAAGAATCTAGCATAAAGAAGGTGCAATACAGTATGTTCTGCTCAACCCATGTACATGTCTACAGGTTGCCATTTCTCAAGAGATTCTTTTGAAGCGAATTCCTTATCGTTCTTTGGATCAGGGTAGCGAAGGTAATACCAGCTTGAGCAGACAAAAGTGTCCATTGTATCTGATTCCCTTCTGGCCTTTTTCCCGCATTTCGGACACACAACCTCATGGAATGATTTTGAATTCACAAGCGGAGATTCTCATGTAGGCTTGAAATCGACATCAGTCGGAAGCACTACAGGCAAATCGCTTTCTGGGACGGGAACCTCTCAGCAATCATCGCAATAGATTATGGGAATCGGAGATCCCCAATATCTCTGACGGCTGATCAGCCAATCTCTTAATTTATAATTGATTTTTCTTGTTCATATTCATTTCTCTTCAACATATTTTCACATCTTCTCTCTTGCATCTTCTGAAGTCAATCAATCGTAGCTTGCAGAATTAACAAGTATTCAATCTTCAGTATAGGCTTCTTTGGAAATATCTCATCCTGAAATTGATTCTATGATTTCCAGATCGTATTTTTTCGCGAATTCATAATCCCTCTCATCATGAGCGGGAACAGCCATGACTGCTCAGGTTCCGTAATTGGAAAGCACATAATCTCAGATGAACACCTTGATTTCCTGATTATTGAAAGGATTCACCGCAATCACTCAATCCAGCAACTCGCCTGTCTTATCCTTATTGAGCTGAGTTCTTTCAAGTTCCGTCTTCTTTCATGTCTCTTTTATGTATTTTTCGACTTTTTCCCAATTTTTTATGATCGGCTTCAATTTTTCGACTAGTGGGCTTTCTGGTGAGATTACAACATAAGTCATCCCATAAACCGTATCCACACGAGTTGTATAGACTTTAATCTTTTCTTCAGAATCATTGACATCCATATCGAATTCCACTCATATAGATTTTCAGATCCAATTCTTTTGCGCAGCAATAGTAGATGAAGGCCAATCTATAAGAGAAAGATCGTCTATAAGCTCTTCTGCGAAATCTGTAATTCTGAAGAACCATTGTTCTAAGTTCTTCTGGATGACTTCATTCTTGCATCTTTCGCATATTCCTCATTCTGCCTGTTCATTTGCCAAGACCGTCTGGCAGGAGTTACACCAGTTTACTTTTGCTTTTTTCTTGTATGCTAAGCCATTCTTATAAAGGAATAAGAAGAACCATTGTGTCCATCTGTAGTATTCAGGACTGGAAGTGTCTATCTCTTTTGTCCAGTCATAAGCAAATCCGAGGCTCTTTATCTGGCGAGTGAATACTGCTATGTTCTCGGGAGTCTGATATTGCGGATGGATTCAAGTCTTTATCGCGTAGTTCTCCGCAGGAAGTCAGAATGCATCCCACCCCATCGGATGAAGCACGTTATAGCCCTTCATCCTCATGAAACGAGAATAGATATCTGTTGCAGTGTAATTTTCCATATGTCACATATGAAGTCATGCTCAGCTAGGATAAGGGAACATATCCAGAACGTAATATTTTTCCTTTTTAGAATCATCTTTGGTATTTGCATATGTAGTCTTCTCCCAAATATCTTGCCATTTTTTCTCTATAGCTCAAAAATCATAATTCTTCATATTTTAATTTAAAAATTTAATAAAGTATGTCGCATATGATAATGAAAAAATGAAGAAAAAAAAGTTTATTTTCAATAACTTATTCTGGAAATAAATCTTTTTTTATATTGCATTAAATCCGATAATATGATTTACTGTAAGTAGTGTTCAGATTTTTCTTAATATTAAATTTGTATTTATGAAAAAAGCCATCTCCTTGATTATGATATTGATGCTGTTATCAGATTATATCGTTTTTCAGACTCTTGCTCAGAATCAAACATCAGATAGAATATCCAGGAAGGCATTGGATCCAAAATACAGAAACTCAAGGACAAATAGCAAAAAGGCCGATAAGGCTTTATCTTCGCTTGCATGATCATGAAAAAGCAAGGCGAGAAAGCAAGAAAAATCTCAGAAATATGCCACTTGAGAAATTATCGTAAAATTCAAATCTTGAAATCTTGATTTGAAAAAATCAGATTGAGAGAAGAAACTTCAGAAATTTTCCTCTTGAGGAAAATTTTCAGTGCTATGAAAATTCAAGAATTCGAATTCTTCACTTCTGAAGACTTCATCGTGAGAAACCATAGAATCGGCAATCTCGAGAATCAAGACTGATCCGAATGTTGAATATGCCGAACCGAATTACATATACAGCATTGAAACTATCAATTCGAACGATACCTATAAAGACAAACTTTGGTGACTTGACAACATAGGGCAGACTGTCTGATGAGACTATTCAGTCCATAGTTGAAACAATGATAACGACATGGATGCGCCTGAAGCTTGGTGAATAGACGAATGAACTTGAGCACAGATAATCGTAGCAGTCATAGATACATGAGTAGCTTTCAATCATCCTGATCTGCTTGCGAATATGTGGGATTGAAGCAATTGCAAGAATGAGAACTGAATTCCCGTATCTTGATGATGTCCTAATCATTGATGGAGCTATACATCCATCTCTTGAAATAATAATCCCCTACCCACAGATAGCTCTCACGGAACACATGTCGCATGAACCATTGCGGCGGCAAAAAATAATTCAAATTGAATAATCTGAGTTGCTCCGAATGCTAAGATTATGGCGCTTAAAACAGACTTAAGCAGCACAAGCATAGTTAAGTCGATTGATTTCGCTACTCAAAATTGAGCAAAGGTCATTAATGCGAGCTTCTGATGAAATTGATATTCCACTGCCCAATATGAAGCGATAAGGAGATTCAAGGATGCTGGATGAATATTTGTTGCTGCGGCAGGAAATTGAGGAAGCGACTGAATATCTGATAATAATGAAACCACGCATCATTATCCTTCTGATTATAATCTGGATAACATCATTTCAGTCGCAGCTACCGATCAGAAAGATGCTTTAGCTTCATTCTCAAATTATTGATCCGTCTCAATCGATGTCTGAGCCCCATGAACGAATATCTACAGTACAGTCGGAAATAGCCTTATCGCAGATGAGAATTTCACCTCCGTGCAATTCGGATCTATGCCATCCGGCTGGACAAGGACTGGGCTTTGGTGAGCCTTCAATTTTTATTGACTCACTACAGTTTTAAAATCCAATTACAACAGCACATACTGAGATAGCGAACAATCCCAGGCAGTATCGCCTACGTATAATCTCACCAACACTTCCTGAAATGCAACTTTGAGTTTCTTGGCTTGATGCGATACTGAATATGATCCAGACAATTATACCGACTTCATGTATCTGGAAATGAGCAAAGACTGATGAAGCACTTATACCGAATTAGACCTCGGGTTCGGATGATCGGCTTTGGATGAATTCATGATAGATCTGCTTAACAGCTGAGAAATGATAAAAAGCAACTGATATAGCCTTTATTATTTTGAAGATGTCAGCATTCCCGCAGCTTACCAGAACAGCAATTTCAAGCTAAGGTTAAATTGGATTTCAGACGAGAAGGCAAATTGATTCGGCTGATGTTTCATAGATAATCTGGAAATGAATAAAATGTGAGATTGAACTGAAAACAAATATGCATATTACGATTGAACATCAATGGCAGCTCCGCATGTATCTGGACTTGCTGCTCTCGCCTTCTGATATTCTCCAGCCTCTCCTTATTCGGAAATAAGGAATCTGATCCTATCAAACTGAGATTCGGTGCCAAGCCTTTCTGGAAAAACAGTAACATGAAAAAGGGTGAATGCATTTAAAACCCTCTCTGCCCTGAATAAGATAAACTTAAATGACTTCAGCATTTATAGGGATCAGAGCAAGGCTTCGACTATCCAATCGGAAAGCTGGATGACTGGCTCAGTTTCACCATATCTGGAATGGACAACCGATAGTACCGCCACCCCTTCGAGATATGACATCAGAATTGATCATATGACAGGATATTCAGTCTCTGCGCCAAACCCATCAGACGTAAGCTGACCGAAATGAAATCATTTCAGCTGATCGACGGTCAGTAATTATATGACTTGATTGATATTTGATTCAAACTGAGAATATTCTTTATATGCCAGAGCAATAACCCTTTGAGGCAAGATATGAGATTGGTCGAATGCCAAGATAAGGATAGATAATGCCTGACCTGAGAAAATAGTCAGTTCGGCTCCATCAGATTGATGATATCTGCAGAGCTCTTCTACTGGAACTGTCGCTTTATCTTGGGAAGCTCCGATAGATGAGTGAATCTGAATGCAAACATGAAAATATAAATACCTGCTGTCAGCTGACCCCGATATGCAGACGATCTCATATTCATGAACCACTGCCTTGACGCTTGCAAACATGAACTCGATTCCTGATTGAAAATACTACTTTACAATTCAAGGATTCGACTCGCTTGGCAACACCTGAGCGATTAGCGACATTAAAAGCTTCATAAAAGATATCGACCCCCCTTCTCCTCCGACAAATGTCGTCCTGAACAACTGAAGTGTAATCAATCAATCAAATCAGAAAAATCTTACATTATTATGATCATGAAGCTTATCAGACATAGGAGCCCAAATTAATTATTCGATTTCAAAATCATGAAAAAATGTTTCCTGAACATGAATATTGGATGAGGCTTGAAACTTCAGAATAACAAATATAGACGTATCTTCCCTTGATGACTGAAACCTTGAAATAATTGTAACCTTAAGCGATAAATCAGGGAATTTAAGCGTTCAAGGGAATTTCCAGGCAATCAAAGCTGCGACTCCGCCGATCTGAAGCATATCATTCAACTCTTGAGCATATATAAATTCTACAGGAACAATAATAAGGATAAACAGCTCTAAAGAGGCTGAATATATAATTTCATGAACGGGGGTAGCTGCAACTTTAACATGAAACATTTCTTGAAATACGGATATTCCCATAACCCTAACTTCATGAGACTGAATTAAAGAAATCAGCCTACAATTGATCGACTCGAATTGAAATATGAGCTCAGCATATTCTGCGAGCACAACGATAGACACCGTCATTCCTCAGATAAACATCAATTCCTATTCGGATGGCTTTCAGATGACAGGCAATATCATCGATTTATCGGGTAGCACTACTGATAACAAAGGCATTAAGCATACCAAGATCAATTGACAGATAGTCGGATCAATCCAAAGCTGGAATCTCTTGCTACCATTGGCATGATGAGAAAACATCTTTGAAATTGAAGCATCTGATTTGGCTGGAAACATTGCAACAAAGACTATGAGAATATATAGGATTCCGGACAAGGCAAATGCTTATTCGAATATAATCTCAATCGGAAGCGTAAAAATCACATTCGATACCGACATCGCAAGCATATGAACTGTCGAATACTCTGCTGATTTGCAGAATCTGAATGAATCGTTATCTGATACTGAATCTGACAAACATTCTATAACACTGACTAATCTGACGCCTGATACGAACTACTACTTTAGAGTATTTTGAACGGCAGGATGATTAAAGTGAAAAGTCTCGGATATCTATAATTTCAAGACTCCAAAATTATTAGACATAGCTTGAACACAAGGCAGTTCTTATTTTTGAGCGGTATATCTCAGCTGAAGCTCTGCAACTTGAGCGGCATTGACGATAAATAACCCCCTTGAGATATTCAGCCAAAATAATTCATGATCCATCATATTCAAGTGATGAATCCTGAACATTAATGCAACTTCAGGCAATTGGGATTGAATCATAACTCCTCCGAGCCTTACTCTCAGCAATTGAACGCTGAATATGCCTTGATACTCCCAGTTGAACAATCTGACATACAAGATATGATCTGAAAACAGTCCTCTGAATTTTTCTTGAGCGACAATAACTGTCAGATTGCCTATCTGAATCGGAAAAGAATGAAAAACCCTAAAAATATACAGATCAGACGATAACCAGACAACTTTTTCATTTGTAAGCGATTGCCTTGTCACGGCTTGAATGTGCGTTTTTGAGACTGATTCGTTTTCTGTTTTCTCTCCTGTTGAGCCAGCAGATGATATACCGGATCAATTTGAATTCAATTTCCAATGAGATGTGGCACTATCAACATTAATGACTTCAAACACAATAATCATAGCCTGAATGAACTTAAGCGCGCATGCTACCCTTGTCTGATGATGAACATTATTCATAAATTGAACAGATTCCGGGTCGGGCTGAACAGTTAGAAATTGAGACTCGATAAATATAAAGCTTTTGTCTTCTCCTGATTATCAGACTTCAACGCAGTGAACGCTTCAGATATGAAAAGTCTCCTCAAGCTTCAGGGTCACTACAATAAAGATGCCTTATGTCGCTCCTCCTCAAGCTAACTCATGAGGCGGCGGCGGATGATGATGAGGATGAGAAGTGATATCACCAACTGATAATTGCCCATTCTGAGACAAATCCTGAAATCCGAATGATTCAAAATGCGACATAGCTTTAATCGCCAACCCGGATATTTGCGCCTCAGGAGATAAATCATGAAATTTTTATGATTGAAAATGCGATGCTCCGGTGAGGATAGCTAATTCAGCTCTAAATAGCGCTCCAGCGTATAGTGTTAATTCAAATAATAAAAAGAATACCCCGAAAGATAAGTTTTCTGATATTGGCGATTCATTTGCAAAAGATGATATAAACAAGCTAGTATCTTCATGAATAATAAAATGATATGAAGACAAGACTTTCAGGCCAAATAATACAGCCACCAGAGGAGAATTCTTAGCCATAACGATGAAGGCGCTAGGAGTAAACACAGCAGGCACTGCTGATACCGATTATGACGATATAACTCCAGATTGAAAATGGATAATCCCTTATTTGGAAAAAGCTAAGGAATTCTGAATCAATGGTCAGCAGAGCAATTGAAAACATATTTTCAGGCAAAACGATCCCATAACAAGAGCAGAGGCTCTGGCAATGCTTTTGAGCATAGCAAAAATAAAGAGGGATGCAGGTACTTCGACTCAGTTCACCGATGTATCCGTAGATTGGATGATCCCATATATTGCAAAAGCAAAGAAGCTTTCTATAGTCTCTGGACAAACTATAGATTGAAAACTTAAATTCAGGCCGAATGATACGATAACCAGAGCCGAAACCGTAAAGATAATCATCAAGGCTCAGGCCGTGAAGTAAGCATTGCTCAAACCTAGTAGCTGCACGACGTTAGAAATTCTTATAGTTTTTGCTGAATGATTTACGTCTGAAGCCAATGATATGAAAAAAGATGATTCCTGTCACAGGAATCATCTTTTTCATTTAACAAAGCCGGGCTTCATTTGATGCTGCTTTGTCAGTTCAACAACATCCAAAAATATCTTTAAAAAAATATGCTAATAATGGCATCCCCTATCAACGGTTCCTGCATCAGCAATTCAATCGGTTGTAGTTGATTTGGAATCTAATCAAAGCGATATGGAAGTTCAACTTCCCGTGTTAAGCTCAGGACTATTTGCAGCCTGTCATGCAGCAATGGATGACAGATATCTATAATTCGCATCAGTAAATTTTGGGTCTCTGGTGGCATCTCATTGTCATGAATTGAATGTGTAATTGGAATAATTTGTTGCGTTAGAATAGAATGTGTTATTGTATCAATTCGTAACTGAATCCGGATAATTATAAAATCAGACTCAAGTATTGTGTGCGATGATATTGTTCTTGAATTCCGTTAATCAATATGTAGTGGATATTCATCATTTGTTTCAGACGATGGTATTATTGATTATGGTTGATGCACTATTGATATCAATAGCCATTGTATTGGTTCATTTTATGTAATTATTGATGTATTTTGAACTATTTGAATTACTGTCAGCCCTGAATCAATATTGCCAAGTGCCTGCGATTTCACTGTTCTTGACGGTCGAACTCGGAGATGAGACAAGATTGATTCATATTCAATTGGTTCACGAGGTCTTAGTGACTTTAACAGCATCGAAAACCGAAGAAGAGCATCAATTCAATTCGGCTCAATATGTATATTCCCCAACACTTATGTTTGAATCTTTCAGATTGAATCAAGGGCAAGCCGATCATTTTACTCAGAATCATGAGTTATTGACATTGTTGACTAGCGTGAATCATTGGACAACTACATTGGGCGTATTTTCGATATTGATAGGCGCTTCCCAGGTTGCACTGTAGGTCAAAGTCGTATTTGCTTTGCTTTCTCAATATAACTTCAGTCACTGCTTTGGCGATAAATTGCTTCAGGATATATTCTGTTTTATCAATGCCTGAGAGTAAGATCAGGCTGCAACATATATCTCATCGTAATTATCGGCAACATTTATTGCCTTCTGGACACTCCTGAACGGAGAGGCCTGAGTTCAGGGATTGGAATCGGATCAGGCAGTTGAAACATAATATTTTGTCGCGTCTGGAATAGCTGTAACCGATCAGGCTGAATGATATCCTCTGTCGGCCATTCAACTGTCGGCTGTTCAATCAGTAGTGGATGATAGAGTATCAAGACCCAAAGAAGCTGCCGTTCAAGTTCATGAATCGATTTCAGTGCTTGTCGAATCTTGTCATGCTGAAATGCTGGAAAGCCTATAGAAAGAAGGGGTCGAGGAAGCGAATTTCGGATCCCTTATCCTGTCTCATTGTCCAGAATTATATGTATAATTTGTATAATTAGTTCAATTGAGATAAAAAGTATTATTGTATCAGTTGGTTATCTCTCATGGATAATTGGAAATTCAGACTCAGTAATTATAGGCTATGATATTATTCTTAAATGCTGTAACTCAATATGTGGTGGATATTCATCCATTGTTTCAAACTATGGTATTATTGATGATTGTGGCCGTGCGCTTTATGTCAATGGCCATCGTATTCGTTCACTTGATGTAATTATTGATGTATGAGGAACCGTTTGAATTATCGTCAGCTCTGAATCAATACTGCCAAGTGCCTGCGATTTCGCTGTTCTTGACTGTCGAGCTCGAAGATGAGACAAGGTTGATTCATATTCAATTGGTTCAAGATGTTTTTGTTATCTTGACTCAATCCATAACAGAAGACGAGCATCAATTCAGGTTTATTCCATAAGCATATTCCAACAGATTTATCTTTACATCCTTTATATTCAATCAGCCGCAGGTTAATCAAGTTATTCCGTTTCATGAATTAGCTACATTATTATTCAGGGTGAATCATTGGATAGTGGAATTCGATGAATTGGAAATGCTTATTGGCGAAGGAGCTGTTATCGATGTATTAGAACTGCTTTCTCAATATAATTTTATTGTTTTTGAAGATATGCTTACATTTTCTGAATAGCTTCAAGCCAAAACCATTATAGCCTGTGAAGCCGTTGCTCTGCCGATTCAATAGTTTATATTCCTGCAAGGCGCAATTCTAGATCAACAGGTTCAATTGTCCGTTCAAGTTGTCGCCACATAGATATCAATGGCAACAGGGGCAGTTTTGATATCAAAAGAATCAGAAATAGTTCAAATTGTCAGAGTAGATGAGAAAGTGGCATTTAGATCACCTGAGGACATAAGCCTGACTTGCAGGACATCTCAGTCAGATACAGCAACTGAAGTGCCTACGCTTGCTCAATTCTTATATAATGTTCAGTTATCTATTGCTGCGTTGCTCGTAACTCATGATCATAATCAAGATACGGTAATCGATCATGTATAGACGGTTCAGGTCATTGCGGCATTTATATCTGCAAATGCGAATTGCGTTGGGCTTGGCCCTGTTCCTGCACCTGCACCTGCTTCCGTTCCTGCTCATGAAGTAATTAGCGTTATTCACTTAAGCTTATATGAATAAGGGATGTCTGCAGAAGTTCATTTACTGAGAAATGAAGAGCCTGATATGGTAAGTAAGTCAATTGTTCATGATCTTAAATCAGAAGTTGTAATGCTGTTCAAGATTCAGGTATAGGCTGTTCATCAAGTTGAATATCTCATTATAGAGTCGTAATCTCAAACTATATTTATAATCGCATAATCAATAGCATTTACGGCATTAATCTTATCGATGCTAAGGTAGGGGGTGAAATCATATCAGATATATGAATCTGATTCCATCAAGCTCGACAATTGATACTTGTTCCTGGTGCTATTTAAGGAATAATTATATTCTACATTTTCAAATTTCGGATCCGTAGGCTTCTTTGAGATGCTTCAAAGCAGCTTGAAGATCGAATCTCATATTACTCATTCATTGAAAACGACAGATCAAGAGTAAGTGACATTTTTAATAGGTTCTGACGGAGTGGGAAGGCTTCATGAATTTAATTTATATAGCTCCAAAGATTTTGTGAGTGAGCTAAGGTCGCTGACCCTGACTCAGTCTCTTGCTCATTTGCTATATGAACTGAATGAGAGAAATGCTATTGTTGCGAGTATCGCGAGTATGATTATCACAACTATGAGCTCCACAAGCGTGAATCAAAGATAGTGTTTTGTCTTATGCTGGCTTCTTTTTTTTTGTTGAAACATGAATGATTTAGAAAAAAAATAAAATTACCCCTAAAAGATAACACTGAAATTATAGCACATGTTAAAGAAAAGCAAAATGAAAGTTTAAATTTCCTTGAAGAGGATTTCAGGTTAATTATCGGATTGACACTCAGTAAATTCAATATAATTTTGATTAAGTTTCAGAAGTATTATAATTTAAACAATTAATTAAATTAAATATTTATCTATGGATAACTCTGATAAAGAAAATTTCAAAACAAAATATATTAAAAATTTCAGCATATCAATTTGGTCAAAATGATTATCCCGTTATTCATATAAAATAGGGAAACTTAAAACAGTGAAATGAAAAGAGGACTACACTTATCTTCTGTTTACAAAATATTTACAGCTGATTGAGAATTTTATTATATTTCTCCTAGTATGCTTTGATGAGGATTGAATTGATGTTATATTTTATAATAGCAGAAAAATCGAAGAAAAAATTAAAAAACTTCTTTCTCTGGATCAAGATTTAAGACTCACAATGGAAAGTAAGGAAATTTTAGGGGAAATAATGAAATTATATATATCGTCAAATCATGTTGAATATAAGAAATTAATATCAGAATCATTAAAAGATTATTTTCAATATAAGGATGTTTTAAATTGCTATAAGCATGGCTTTAGGTTGGATAACATATGAAAAAATAATTGGACCGCTTCGATTTGAGATAATAAATTCAAAATTGCAGAATACGATAGCTGAATAATATATTATACTAAACGAAGTGGAATTATCTTTGAAAATAGACTCTCCTTTAATTATGAATACATTGTTTTAAAGAGCGATTTTTTAATAAGCTTTATAGAAAATATAAAATTGAACTATTTAAATCAAGGTAAAAAAATAAACATAACAACAGCATATATTATGGATAATTCGATAAATAAAAAATACTGAAGCTCGCATATATCAATTCCCATATTTGAGATTATAAAATAATTATTTACCTCAATTCTATTTGGCTGGGCCTGCCTGCCGGTAGGCAGGGATGAGGGATTCGTTCTTCCCCTGACAGAGACGCCCTGAAGGAAGTACTCTTGGGGTGCGGGGCCAGACCCGGAAGCCAAACCCTTGGCTTCCTAAAAATGCTATCGCATTTTGTCCTCTATTCGAATCCCATAAAAAAAGTTGAAAACTGATTTCTCAGTTCTGTAGCTCTAAACTCTCAATTCTATTTGGCTGGGGATGAGGGATTCGTTCTTCCCCGCTCGTTCCTCGCTGCCAGAGACGGGCCAGACCCGGAAGCCAAACCCTTGGCTTCCTAAAATGCTATCGCATTTTGTCCTCTATTCGAATCCCAAAAAAAAAGTTGAAAACTGATTTCTCAGTTCTCAACTCTAAACTCTCAATTCTATTTGGCTGGGGATGAGGGATTCGAACCCCCGATAGCGGATTCAGAGTCCACGGCCTTACCGCTTGGCGAATCCCCAGTATATCGGGTCAAAATACATTTGCATTTGAAAGTGCGGTAAATATAATGAAAAAGTTAATTTTGTAAAATTGAAATTGCTATGATTTTTCTGAAGATATTTTATTGAATGCTTCTTTTTTCAAGTTGAGTGGTACTCATAAAGTATCGGAAAATTATATATGAATGGACCGGTAAATTCGGTTGGGCTGAGAGATATATAGGTAGTTGATGAACTGTTTTGGTGATAATACTGACATGAATGTTCCTTATGTTCCTGAGTATCGCATACCCTGCATGAGTTTTTGAGATGCCGAATTCGCAAAAAACGATGGACAGACTTGACAGCCAGTATTGAAACTCAGACTCAAGCCAAGAACAAGATAATAGATAAATTTAAAAATAACAAAAGCAATATGAGCAAACTAATGAAAAAAATCAGCATCATCCTACTGCTCATCCTGAGCACTTCCCTAGTGAATGCTGATGATACGAAAGTATGAGATTATCTCAATAATCAGAATTTTACAGAATCCCAAAAAGATAAGAACCTTACCATGCAGGGATTATTCCTGCTTTATTTCAATGCAATCTGAGAATGAATCCCTGAATCTTACAAAGATATAGAGCTGAAATTCAAGAACATAAATAAATGAACCCCTATTCATGATGCCCTTCAGAAATGAGTATACCTAGATCTCATAAAGAATAGGCCTATTGATTTACAACTCTCTAAGACTGCTCCTCAATCTTTTTTTGCAAAACTCATAAAGACGAATTTCGATTTGGATCTGAAATATGATACTAGCTCGCCTATCAAGCTCAGATATTTCCTTGATATTATGAGCATACTTAAAGATGCAAGCAATGCCCCCGATCCGACATGAACACCTGTCACAAATAATTATGAGATAGAAAATATATCCAATTTCCCAATTCTGAACGATGTATATCAGAAGTTAAAGTCTCAACATTATGATAGCTCAAAATTCAAAGATGAAGAGCTTATCCATGGTGCGATAAAATGAATGGCAGATGCGGCCTGAGACAAGTATACGACTTATTTTCCTCCTATAGAAGCCAAGAATTTTACAGATTCGCTTAATTGAAACTTCGAAGGGATCTGAGCGAATGTCGATATGGAAAAGCCTTGAATCTTTGTAATAATCTCTCCGCTTAAAGGTTCTCCTGCAGAAAAAGCATGAATAAAGGCTTGAGATCAGGTAACAAAAATCGATAGTTTCGAAGTGACTGACAAAGTGACTCTCCAAGAGGCAGTTTCAAAAGTTAAATGACCAGCAGGCACTACAGTCACCCTGACAATCCTAAGAGCAGGAAAGACTCTAGAGATCAAGGTCACTCGCCAGAAAATAAACATTCCTAACGTAGAATATTCTGTGTTGCCTAATTGAGATAATTATTTTCACATAAGCACCTTCTGAGAATGAGTTGCAAAAACATTCTCTTGATATGTATCAGATCTGGCAAAGAGCAATCCTGCGCATAAGACAATAATAGACCTAAGGAGCAATCCCGGATGAAGCCTAGAAGAGGTCAGCGACATGTTGGAATTCTTCGTGCCGAAATGAAAGAGCGTAGTGAATATCAAGTACAAGAATTACTCTAGCGATACGCTCGCATTATGAAATAAATGATTCTCATTCCTGAACAGGAGAGTAATAATCCTTATCAACAAATGAAGCGCCTCGGCATCTGAGATTATGGCATGAACGATCAAGGATTATATGTGAGATGATGTCAGGATTATCTGAGAACAATCATACGGAAAGGGTTCTGTCCAGTCTCTAGACGATTATTCTGACGGTTCGAGCTTCAAATACACGATAGCAAAATGGTTCACGGGAAAAACTCAGACATGAATAGATTGAGCATGAATCAAACCTGATATAGAAGTGGTTTTCGATGAAGCTCAATATAAGAATTGAATAGACAATCAGCTTGAGTATGCTAAATCACTAGGATATTAATATGAAGAAACCAACGGATTACAGTAATCCTAAAATACTTAAAAATTATGCTCTTTGGTACTACACAAGCTATTACCCTTCTTTCTGAGGACTTAGGGAGAAATTAGAGATGAAATCAAGTGATTCGAAGACGATAGATTCAATAATGTCAGAAATGAAATCCAATTTCAGCGAAGATAATCTTCTTGAGACCCTTATCCAGAACTTATTGGACAAATGAAAGAGCAGAAGCTTCATCATGCAAAAGCTTACTCTTGATAAGTTTGTTAAAAATGACATCGAAAGGATTACAAGTACATTAGAAAGTAGCTGAATCGGAGATTCATATCTGCTTCAAAAAATAAATACATCACTTAAGGGGAGATCTGTCCAGAAAACCAAACTCAATCTTATCGCAGGATGATTTGATAAGGAAATCATAGAAGGGCTTATCGATGGCAATGATCTGAAAGATACAAGAGAGCTTCTTGAGAGCCAATATAAGGAACTGGTCCAAAAGAATATTCCAAAAGAAAAAATCATTCAGAAGCTGATAGCAAAATGATTCTTGTATAAAGATATAAAGGAAGTGGTAAGATAAATTTGGTTTATTTTAATGAAAAAATATTCTAAAAAGAACGGTTTCCGAAAGAGATTATTCCTTTTGAAGATTATTATTTTTCACCTCAACCTCCTCTTAATGCTTTTGAAGCCAAAAGCATCATAGGTGATGCTGATTAGAAAGAAGTGCTTAAGTATTTCAAAAATAAAATTTGACTTAAGCCGATTTTAACTATAATATTCGCACGATTAGAAATGATCGTATGTCGCAGACAGTAGGTAAATTGGCTTTAGAGTCAAACGTAAATCCTGCCGAGACAAGGTTCAAATGATTTTAAAGAGATTTAATAAATCTTGCCTTGTATACTCAATTCGCGATGAAACGCGGATTTTTTGTTATAAGCTCCTTAAGCTTATAACTTATAATTTATAACTTATAATTAGATTATGGCTGTCAGTAAAGCTAAAAAAGTTGATATCCTTGCTCAGATCGAACAAGAATTGAAACTCGCTACATCAGTTGCCTTCACTTCAAACACTAAGCTTACAGTAGAGGAAATCTCTAGCTTGAGGCGTGATTTGAGAAAAGTCGATGCAAAATTCATGCTTGCGAAGAAAACTCTTATCCGCATTGCATTCAAGAATGTCTACAATGTAGATATCAGTGAAGATATTATGCCTGGTCAAGTTGCAGTGCTTATCTCAAAATGAGATAAAATCGCAGGTTTAACGGTCGTAAACAAATATGCTTTCGAACTTAGGAAAGAAGAAAAAATCAAATTCGTCGGTGCTTACTTCGATGGAGAAGTTATCGATGCAGCTTGAGCTGCGAAACTTGCAAATCTTCCATCACGTGAAGTATTGCTATCCAAATTGCTTGGTTCTATGAAAGCTCCCCTATCTGCTCTTGCGAGATTCCTTGATGCTGCTAAAACAGATCTTGAAGGAAAAGGTCTTGCTAAGGTTGGTGACCTAGTAGGTTCAGCTCCAAAGAAAGAAGTGGCTCCTGTTGCTCCAGCAGTTGTAGAAACTCCAGCTGCGGCTGAAGAGGCTACTCCTGTAGCTGAGGAAACTCCAGCTGAGGAAACTCCAGCCGAAGAAGCTGCGCCAGTAGCTGAAGAAACTCCTGCTGAAGAAACTCCAGCTGCTTAATTAAGTAATGCCATCTCGACCATACCGAGAGATGACTGATAATTTCAAATCTGACTTACTCTGCTTGATTTAATATGAATTCAAGCAGAGTCGCTAGATTTTAAATCTAGAGATGCTCATTCCGGACCTACTCCGGAACCTAAAATATTTTTAGTTTCTGAATTAAGTTCAGAATGAACAACTTCTTAAAAAATTTTAATTTTCTAACTTCATATTGACTATGTCTGAAGTAAAACTAAGTGCTAACGCACAAAAAATCATGGATCTAGTATCAGAACTTACTATCCTTGAACTAGCTGATCTAGTATCTGCTATGGAAGAAAAATTCGGTGTATCTGCTGCTGCTCCTGTAGCTGCTGCTGGTGCTGGTGCTGCTGTTGAAGAAGCTGAAGAAAAATCTACATACAATGTTATGTTGACTTCTGCAGGTGGACAAAAAATCGCAGTAATCAAGGTTATCAGAGAACTAACTGGTCTTGGTCTTGCTGAAGCGAAAGCTCTTGCTGATAACGGAGGTGCTGTTAAGGAAAATCTTAAGAAAGACGAAGCAGATTCTGCTAAGAAGACTCTTGAGGATGCTGGTGCAACTGTTGAACTTAAATAGTAAACTTCCTAAACTTCAATCTTTGAACTCAAACTTTACGTTCCTCTCTCTGAGCCTGTCCTGAGCGGAAGCGAAGGATCTCGCTGCCACGACTCGAGTGCGGTACGCAGTTTTCATACAAATATTATCGTTTATAAAGTTTACAATAAACCCTCTCCGGAAACGGAGAGGGTTTATTTAATACCTTACGGAAAGAGTGTTCAAAAAGCACATGTTCACTTTTATTCCTTTTTTAGTTGAGGTTAATTTACCTTATTAATGAATAAAGCATTATTTTGCACAGCGAAAACCTGTTGTGCCTCAAGATAAGCTATCATCCGAAACGGCCAACATATATATTCCCCCTCCCCCTAACCAGTCACGACCGCGGTAAAAAATATTATTTGAAAATATCGCAGCATTGGAATATAGCCTTCAGATTCCATTATCGGAATTCAAATTTAATATTTTAGGGCCAATAACCGAATATGAATATCCATTTGCCCAATTGCACACTCATCAGGAAGGAGGACTAAAATCTCAGGAACCAAATGAATAATATCAGTTAGATCAGGTACAGATATTTGAAACTAAGATCGATCAATTGTTGAAGCCTGTTCAATCAAGAGAATTTGCCTTGTTTACATGCTCCCATACATTTCCTGATAAGTCCCATATAATACTTCAATTTGATAAGGTCAATGTACGCCTATTATTGACAAATGCGGTATTTCAAAATCATCATGTCATTCAAAATAATCAATCTGAATCGTCGGCACTTGCTGCAATGATACTGCCAGGATTGCCATTATTGTGTCAATTGAAAATATATCAAGATCACACAATATTAGAAGACCAATTGGAAGATACTTGTTCCAAATTCCTAGAAATTGTCATCCATTCATTATTTGTTATGAGATGATATCAGTCTCATATAGATTTGCAGGCTGCCAAAGCTTGAATCTGTGTTAAATTTATTATTGCAGGATCCTGCGGAGTACTTGCCACTGTGTCTGAAACTGAATAATTATGTCAATTATATCACGAATTTATGACTCAATTAAGAGCTTTGGCCTCAAATTTCATCACACAAAATCCTGGCTGACTGAATTCCTGATTGCCCGGAACCGGGATGAATCAGGATGGACAAGCGACTGGAGCATTAAAGTTATAATTTCAGTTCTGAGTTGATTGTATGGCTCAGACTATAAGTCATGTTCATGATATCATATTCGTGGATGATATGTTCAGATTCAACGATTTGGATTCTGTAATTAGGCTTATTACGGAATTGGCAGGATATAGTTGTTCAGCAGGAAGATTAGTTCATGATTCTGTCAGTATTCATACTCAGTCTCATTTATAGAAGAAATATCTTTTTGAATAATCGGCTGCATTAATATTTATTGCAGCATTTTTAATATCTCAGAATGGATTCAGATAGTCTTTCAGAGATGTAGGAGGATTCTCTAGGAATCATCATACTGAGTAGAATGATCTAGTGTCATCGGTAGAGTAAGAATAGTAGCTTGAATCCAGATTATCTTTGGCATCTGACATCTTTAAAATATTCAGAACATTATTTCATGCCTTTCATTGATGTATCATAAATCCAGTACCCGCATTTATGGTTATTTGGCTATCAGGCATAGGATATGTTCATGATATAGCCTTGAACACTCAAAGTCATTTGGTAATGTTTGTTGTATCAGCCATGCGGGTAGAATCCCGGGCAGAAGATGATTGGGAAGAGAAAGAGAGGAATGCTATCATTGCGAGTATCGCGAGTATGACTATGACTACGATGAGTTCCACTAGGGTGAAACCGGAATTCTTACTATTTTTCGTCATTTTCATATGCATAAATTGAATGAATAAAAGTATTTTGAAAATTCCCTAATTCTTCAGGCAACGTACTGAAAATCAATTCGCTCTGTTACCATAGCGCATCGGATTGATTTGAGTACCACTAATGCCCAGATAGTAAGCAACATTACTATTGATCGATGATGACCAATAGTATGAATACACACCCTGGCTAGTGTAGCCGGCATCTGATTCTGAACGCTGGCCTGCTAAAGGCAATCTTAGCACAGAAGCGAGAGTCGTATCATTTTTCCAAGCTGATGCACAGGTGAGGGCTCAATTAATATTCATTGCCGCATCGCACCATTCTTTCTGAGTCGGTACATGATATCAGCTTTTACATGGTCATTGCATAGCGGCAGGGCTTCATAGGGATGCGTAAGTTCAGCTGGATGATGTGGACGTTCATCCGCCCCACAGATTGTCATTCTTGTCTCCATTGGCAAGCCAATCATAATTTGCCGAGGCATTAATTATGAAGTTCGGATATGCCGTTGTATCCGCCAGCGTTCAGACTGCCGCAGGGGCTAATGTCGGAGTTCACTTAGGTGTCACATCCGTGTTCTTTCACCATTGGAAATAGCTTCATATGGCATATCTAGTGCTTATGGCACAATCATCAGCTCATCATCCGCAATTGGTCAGGGCTGTTTGATTATTCCAGGCGCTCGTCGCTCACACGTTGCAGGCAGACCAAGACTGTCAATTGGATAGTCGTATGTCGTTGGTGTCGCATCCGGGGTATTTGCTTCATGCCGAAGAGGCAGTGTATATTCAAGAAAGTCATCATATCATGGTTCATGATGAAACAAGAGCATTATTCTTCGACACATATGCCACAAGTTCTGAGCTGGTATAGTTTTTCAATTCTATTCATGTCGAATAGCTTGAGGGGGTGGCATTGACTGGAACCCGAGTAACATTGTTAAGTATCACTCAAAGGGCATCTCATCTAGTGAGGATATATCTTCCAGAGTAAGTGGAAGGATCAGCATTCGCCCGATTCGAGGAAAAGGGCTTCAGACTAAGGGCGGTATTGCTTCAATCTTCCAAGAATCAGAGTATCTGGAATTTCGATTGGGCAGAATTGGTTGTGTATGTGTAGTACGTATCTGCATCAAGGGGATCTTTTCATCAATTGGACACTTTTATCATTCAGAGGACATTTGCTCAGGCATATCATTGCTGTCATATCTGGATTCAAGACGCATAGATTGCGATTGCAGCTTCGGGAGCGGGATATTTTCCCGCAGTCGCATTGAATACTGACAATCATTTGGCTATGTTGCTCATGTCGGAGAGTCTTGTGGAATCCCTTGCTGAGGCGGATTGGGAAGAGAAAGAGAGGAATGCTATCGTTGCAAGGATCGCGAGTATGACTATGACCACAATGAGTTCCACTAGGGTGAAACCAGAATTCTTTTTATTTTTCGTCATTTTCATATGCATAAATTGAATGAATAAAAAAACCGGAAGGAGGAAAACCTGCTGCCAGCAGGAAGGTCCCTTTCGGTTTGAAAGCTAAATCAGGAAAAGTTTATTTCTATTCTGGTTTGCTAATTGATTATATTGTGGGTTTTTTGTGTCAATCATAAATAAACATTTTGTTTAGGTATCTGAACGGATGTATTTTAGCGGATTTCTGGGCAGTGTCAAAAGAAAATTTGTGCATCAATAATTGTTTTTCGGTCACTTTACCCTCTTTCACTCAAGCTTCTCCTTATATCCATTTCGATATCCCTTTTCTTAAGTGCTTCTTTCTTCTCGTATTGTTTCTTTCATCTTCCAAGAGCTATTTTCATCTTTATGAGATTTCACTTGAAATAGACTTCCGTAGGGATTATGGTGAATCATTTCTCTTTGATTTTCTGAGAAAGGGCATCGATGCTCTTTTTGTGAAGAAGCAGCTTCCTTTCCTTTTCTGGGTCGTAAGCTTCTTTATTTGTGAATTGCTTATACGGTGAGATGTGGAATTTCTGGATATAGACATCCCCATCCCTTATCGTGACAAAACTGGCTTTCATGTGGAATTGGTTTCCGCGGATAGCCTTAACCTCGTGTCACTCCAACTTGATTCCGCATTCGTATTCTTTGATCACTTCATAATCTGAAAGCGCTTTCTTATTTACAAGTAGCGGATGTATCTTTGGCAGCTTTTTCTCTATTTTCTCCATTATCTATAAATTTTATAAGTTGTTTTTTTTGTATTGGTTCAGTCTGAAACTGAATTTTCCACAGTAAGAGTGTTTGTTCAAGAGCCGATTTTCACATAACTCCATATTTCCTCTCATCTGGAGCCAGTTCATGACTTGAAACTTATTCACGAAAAGCTCAGACTGGAATTATAGCTTCATGTCTGGCATCAATTGTTATCAATTCAAAAATTGACCGAAACAGTGTTCGTCAAAGCATTCAATGAATCGAAATCAAGAGATTTGAGGCATTCTCTCGTATTGAATATGGTTTCATTCAACAATCTATTCCTCTCTATCACTCAGACTTGAGCGGAATTATTATTCGCGAGCCGCAATATTCAAAAAACAGTTATCGACAATATCAGAGCTGATACAAGGACTTCTGCCAATGTGAATCCAGCGCGCTTATTTGACATAGGCTGACTTGATTATGCTCTGAACGATTTCCTCATTTCCTGTCTTTGCCTCGATCATCATTGAATTTCCCTTCAGTTCAAGATAAGTCTTGCCTGTTTTACGATCCTGATACATTCAAAAACGAGAATCTTCAAGTTCAGGTAGGATTTTTCATTTGTAGAAATAGACTTTGACTTGATTTTCTTCAAAGCTTGTAGCTCAGCTGGAAGTACTGATTCATACCGTATGGCTTGCTCATCATTGAGCTCCGTATCATGAGAAATATGTCCTGGAAGGCAAAGTGAATCCGTAGCTGAAATTAGAATTGAAATAATTCAGTCCTCCGGTCATTGAGGAAGTTCAAGTGTTCGATGTGGGAGGGATTACTGGTTTTGTTGTTTTCGTACACCATTTATAGCTTCAATCACATTTGACCGAATCTATCTCATATCAAGCCGGACATTTATCATCCTCAGCTTCTCTATATCAGTTCTGCTCCATTATATCGACACTTGAGATGCAGCACGCATCTTCCGCACATTGTGATTTAAGGTTCTTGAAGTATTCTCCAGTGGGGCTTGGTATGATTGCGGGAGCTTCTGGCTTCGGGGCGACGCTTCATGTTGAGATAGCTCAAGTCTGAGTCTCTCATAGGTTATTCTCTCAGATATCCGTTCAGGTGTCGGATTGTGTCTCTTCTTTGCATTCTCATTTGTATTCCACTTTTACCGAATTTATCTTTTCTGCGACACACTCATTGGAATATGTTTTATTATCCTCTCCGCAAACAGGATCGTATTCGTCTGCACAGACTATCTCACCTGAATTGGTAGTGGTTTCTTGATTCTGGTTTCTTATCTCTGCTCGTTTTTTCAGATTATAATCCCTATATATCAGCAGGAAAATAACCAGGAGCAATGCCACTGCAGAAACGATAATTTTTTTAGCGGTATTCATATTTTTGAAATTAATAAACTAATCCTGGATATAATACGCAATTCTCTAATTTTTCAACAGATTTAATGGTTTTTGTGATAAATGGCAGGAAATTGGATCATAAAGAAACAAGCGTTATTGTTTTGCTTGATAATCAATGCTTATGCAACTTTCATTTCCAAGGCTTCAGCTGCGGCTAGAGATGCTTTTCTCGCCACAGATAAAATTGATCATCTCGATGGAAGTCATAATAACTGTATTGTCTCCTTTCCATATTTCAAGAATCTTTCTTTTTCCGATTCTGATAATAAATCCAATCAATCGAATGTCTGGAGCGACATTTCTTGGTTTTCAATTATATGATCATCGACTCTGCATGCAGCCTGCATCATCTGCTTTATCTTTTCAGGATTTTCCATTTTTGATTCGGATAATCAAATTCCAAATAGCCTGAAAGGCGTTATCAGGATTTTTCTGACTTCTGCAGAGTTTCTCAGGAGTCTGGCTTTGAAAGTGAGCGGTAGCAAATCCAGTCAATCAAAAACATTATAAGATATTGGCAGATTCTCTGTCAGGCACTTCATAATCCTTTCTTGGGCGCTCCCAGACTGGATTTTCCTCCTGATTTCATCAGTTCTTCCTGCAATTAATTCTAATCTTTCCATAACAAAATCGGCATCAAAATATGATGCCGATTATAGGCAAAAAACCTTAATTACAAATTTGTTGCATTATTTCTTAAGGCTTCTTAAGATTCAATTGATGTTTGAAACGCCTTCTTTTATCTGTTTGGCGGCAACTGCTTTGGATTTATTGTCCTCAACATCTTTAAGCGCTCTTATTATCGAATTTATAGAGTTCTTAAGCGTAGTCTTCTGCCTTGAGGTAAGTCATTTTGCAATAATCAATTCATAGAGCCTCTTCAGTTTTGCATTTGTCGTCCTATATTTTTCGCTTGAGAAATTAAGCTCAAGTATCTCTACATTCGCCTTATCGTTTGCGATTACAGCGGATGCTGCGACTGGCTGAATCGAAGCAGAGGTATCGGGTTGGTTCTTTCAGAAAAGCAGATTAATGACAAGAGAGGGGTCCCTCAATCAATTGAGTCCGCAATAGTCCTTATCTCAATCGAAACAATTTCAGAAGTCATATATGTATGAGAAATTTATCTCAGAGAATGCATTGGATGCATATATCTTCGTCCAAGCATTTTTATTGTCCATTTTTTCTATACTGAAGTTCATAAGCTTGAGGTTGACTGTCGAGGGGCTTACGTTGAATAGCTCATTTACAGCTCAGACAAGCTCTCATGATTTCATATCCTTTCATATTCACGTCATCTCAAATCTATATCAGATTCAGCCTGCACTGTTCTTGATCTGAAGATCGGTGTTCCCTATTTTCAGTTGAGAGAAAGGATTTACAGGGGCATTTGAAGAAATATCAAAGCTGAGCCTGTAAACATTGTAATCCTTAAGGTTGCTTATATTCAATTTTCACAAAGGCAGAACTCAGGTATCTTTCTGATTTACGAAATCTAATTTTCTCTGGACGATCTCTTTTCAGTTTTCAAATATCATGCTCTCATCATATGCTGTCGCGACAGTTCATGTGCTGTAAAGATAATTCATGGAATTGTAGCTTCATCTGGTGAATGAGACTTTATTTGATTCTCTTAGCGTATTTTCATTCTTTACATAGAATACGTTTTCTCACTTGAGAAGCTGGTTTTCATCAAATCAGAATATAAGCGAGGTGTTCGTCCTCCTAATGAAACTGAGCTTGTTTTTGGTAACATAGACAGTGTGTCAGTATTTATCGATGACCTCTTTCCCGTTTTCCATGACTTTCTCCTGGGTTCCATCGAGAAAATAATCCTCCCCGTTCATATTGATCTTGAATTTGTAGTTATTCCCTATCATTCAATCCAAATCTCATGTACATTCCAGAGTCAATTCGCTGCTTCATGCTCTTGTTACTTTTACGTTTTTTATATTCATTCAGACTTGGCTCTCCACATTCAGGAACATAGGAACCGAATATGTATTGTCGGAATTGTTCCTGAATACGACTTTCAGGAATTTATCATCCTTCGTTAGGTTAATAAGATCGTATCTTACTGAAACAAGGGAGGCTCATAGCGAATAATCGGAAGTTGGGATTTTTGATCAATTCACGAATGCGTCTACATTGTTAAGGTTCTGGATATTTTTGGGCTTATTGAATGTGAATTTGATAAACTTGGTACCGGAGACATCTTCCAATTCTGTCTTAATGGGTTTTTCAAAAGAATAGGCTTCTTTATTCAGATATATGCCATTAGAGTAGAATCAATCTATCTTTAGCCTTATGAAATTGTCAGAAAGCGGAAAGAGGCCGGATGCGCATTGGATTCATTCGCTTGTCGCGTAGCACTTGGTGGCGTCAGATCTCACTCAGTCATCTGGAGACAGCGGAAGCTCTGTTCAGTTAATATCCAGCTTATATTCTCTCAGTCATAGGATTCCCAGATTTACCGATTTTGAAATATCCTTATTCAGCTTAAGGATGACATTCGCATTGAAGTTCTTATATTGGATTTCTCAATTCTTGATGAAATATGTATCATCCGGATTTCTGAAACTGAGTGTGTTTGAAACTACAGATGTGAATTCGGTGATTCATAATTTGTTTACGACAGATGTCTTGGTTTCTATCGATAGCTTGCCTCAGTCCCTATCGATATTCTTTATATCAAGGAATCATCACTTTAAGGATTTTCAAGTTGCCAAAGAGTCGATGCCGTTGAAGAAAAGATTAGTATCAAAGACACTTGATGCAGGATTCAATGTATGGAAAATAAATCAGCCATCCTTGTTGCGCTCCATGTATTGGAGGTCACTCTTCGCATCCTCAGCAAATGCTGAACTTACAAGAACTAATGATATTGATGCGATTTTAATAAGGTTTTTTGCAGTCTTGGCCATATATTCGAATTAAAGATTAAATGATTCTAAATTCATTTTAATATATCTTAACACGATAATCAAATTTTTCTGAGACTTCAGATATATGCGATCGCAATCGCATCCGCAGCATCATCCGGCTTCGGGATTTCCTTCAGTTTGAATAGGAAGACAAGCGCATTCTGGACCTGTTTTTTTGTAGCTGCTCAATTTCAGCATATTCATTGTTTGACTTGAAGCGGCGTATACTCCAATATCGGTATTCATCTCTTTGCCATTGCAAGTATCATTATTCCCCTTGCATGAGCAACGTCGATTCATGTTTTGAGATTTTTGGTGAAAAAAAGCTTTTCGATGGCACAACAGTCGACTTTGTAAGAACTTAGCAATTCTTCCAGATCCTGGCTTATCTGATGCAGTTTGATTCCCAACTCCTCTTTCGGAACCGTTTCTATGACTCAATAATTAAGGATTTCCCTCTTATTTCATTCATTCTTTATTATTGCGAATCACGTTGTGGTCGTTCATGGATCTATCCCTAAAATTATTGACATTTTAAAAAGTTTATGTTTTAATTAGTTTATAGAAAAATAACACAAAAAATGGAAACCGAACAGATAGTAGAAAACGATATAATTATAAGATTGCAGAATTCTTCAGTCATAAACGATGATGAAAGGCAGACATTCCTAAGCCTCATAATGTATTTCACCCCTTGAGAGATCGAGGAGCTTAAACTCATGATCTAATATATGCTTATCTGCATCTCCGGATCATAATCCGAATTTACGCAATAAAGATTCACATCCTCGAGATAATCCAATTTTCAGAAATCTCTCAGAAATCATCTTACTTCATTTTCGAACAAAGTCTTGAATCTTTCGTACTCCGAAATGTCCTTTATCCTCATGATCGTAATGTGCGGTATGTATGCAAGTTTATTCTTGTCTGATTCTTCATGGAAAAGTTCCTCGAATCCCCTATTGAAGCTCTGGAGGTCAATATCTGTTTCAGGAGCGATATAGAAAATCGCTTTTTCTCAATGTAAAAAATATCTGAAATCCTTTAAGATTATCTTATCATCTTTCAGTTCGCTTCTGATTTTATCTATCTCGTCTTTAGCCAGAGAGATCTGCTCTTCCGAAAGATATCTTCAGAAATAATACAGCGTCGTATGGATCGTTGCCGGGTTCTGCAGCTTCACAGATTTTTCCAGTCAATTCTCCCTTATTATCTTCTGCAAGCTCACAAAGAGATTCATGAATGCGATTTTCTTCAGGCTCACTCAGACAAAATATGAAGTTATCATCAATCTATTAATAAAGTACTGATTGCGATTCTAGGAGTATGTAGAGAAGGGAGTTCTTATCAGAAAATTCCCCCGTCATCAATTCTCTTGTTCTTTTCGTCTCTTCAAGGCCGATCTTTCAAGCATGTCTTTTTGCTCAGAAAACCTCACTGTCTATAAGCTCCTTGAACAAAGTAAGGAAACCATCAGAAAACAGGGTATCCTTGAGTTCCGTATGCTTATCGAGATACTGTGCGAAAGCCTCTCAATATGCATTCAGCTTTGAGTCGTTCTTTATTTCCCTTATTAGTCAGAAGAGTCTTCAGAGTGACAAAATATATCTCTTATTCACTACCAGATGAAGAGCTTTCTCCAGCGGATCATTCACTCTCAAGATAGTGCAGTTCTTCTTTATGGCGAATTTTCTGAAATCCATGGTTATGAAATGCTCGATGAATTCATCAAGTATCTTATGGTATGAGCTTATAACTGTAAAACCATCGATTGACGGGTTTTTCTGGAAATTAAAATAGTTTATCTCGGAATGAACCAGGTATTCAAGAGTGTTTGACGGTGCATTCAAAAGGAGGATATCTCAGAAATAATTCTGTATCCTCTGTGAGATTATCTGTTCTTGGTTTTCCTGAAAGAAGTCTTCCTTGATTCATTCGGTAAGCCTTGAAACCTTCCTTTTTGCTATCTTATGTATCTGTTCTTCTACTTCTCGCCGCATCCATTTGACGCAGACATTAAGCTTCTTCCTAAGTATCTCTATCTCTTCATGCAATTCTGTTATTTGTTCATCTTTATTCATCAACTGGAGGGTTAAAATATTAAAATACGTGATTTTTTGCCTCTTCTTCAGCTTCAACGATCTTGTCGATGAATAGGATTCAATCAAGATGATCCACTTCGTGCTGGACTATCCTCGCAGAGATGCCCGAAAGGAGCAAAGTGATTTCTTTTCATTTTCCGTCAAGATATTTCACTTTTATATCTTTAGCCCTTGCCACATCTCAGAATTTCTTCGGCACGCTGAGGCAGCCCTCATTGTCTATCTCTATTTCCTCCGAATGGGAAAGGATTTCCGGATTTATCATGTATACTGTCTTGAAGCTCTTATCGTCATAAGTCTTCATAAGGCTTACGCAAATGACCCTCTTCTCAATTCATACTTGGGGAGCAGCAAGTCAGACTCAGTTGTTTTCAGGATCCTTAATGTACTTGATCATCTCTTCTCACAACATGGCAAATTTTTTCATTTCAGCTTTTTCCACCGGTGCACTTATGTGCCTTAATTTAGGATTGCTCTTTCCTGTTTCTATATTGAATTTCATACTATTGTTTATAATCTGAGTTTGATTTTACTCCTTTTTTTCATAAAATCAAAAAAATCGCTTATTTAAAAAACACATATGAATCTAAGAAAAATTGTTGCGCTGGACAGTCCGGTCAGATTGTTCTATCATTACTTGAGATGAGTTCTGGCATTATATATGTATGGCAATCCTTCCAAAAATATGATCGTCATCTGAATCACATGAACAAAAGGTAAGACAACTACAACCAATATAATCGCAAAATGACTCAAAGATGCTTGAGAAAAGGTATTCATGTTCTCTACGGTCAATTATATGATCTGAGATGATCTTCTGGAAAACAATCTCAAGATGACTAGCCCATCGCCTTTCGTGATACAAAAATTGCTCAAAAAAGCCAAAAATGCCGGATGCAAATATGCAGTAATCGAGACTAGCAGCCATTCTTTGTTCTATAATAGGAATTATTGAATAGATTATGATGTTGTTGTTCTTACAAATATCTCTCAGGACCACCTAGATCTTCATAAGACAATGGACAATTATACAAAGACCAAGCTTAAACTATTCGAGAATCTAGTAAGATACAAAAGGAAGCCGAATGTCAAGAAAGTCTCAATCGTAAATCTCGATTCGGATTTTTCCAGCGATTTTCTGGGAATAGTCGATGATAATAAATATACATATTGACTTACCAATGCTGCGCAGATAAGAGCTCAGAATATGGTGTTCTGAAAAGATTTCACAGAATTTGAAGTGAAGATGCCGGGAAATGTAATCAAGATGACAACGAAACTGAAGTGAGAATTCAATATCTATAATATCCTTGCTGCATTCTGCGTGCTCGTATCTCAGAAAATTCCGCTTGAATCGATAACCAACACCATTGCCACAACAAATTGAATACCTTGAAGGCTCGAAGAAATCCCGAATGACAAATGAATAAAAGTTTTCGTGGATTATGCGCATACAGAGGAATCTCTCAGGAACGTTCTGGATACCATCAAGAAAATGGGCGGAGAATGAAGGATAATTACCGTATTCTGAGCAACTTGAGATAGGGATAAGACAAAGAGGCCAAAGATGTGAAAAGTGGTGAATGACTTAAGCGATCTTATTGTTCTTACTGATGATGACACCTATACCGAGAACTCGCTTGCGATAATAAATGATGTTGCAAGATGAATAAAAAGGAAGGAAGGAGAGGATTTCTGGATCATCCCGGACAGAGAAGACGCTATCAGGACTGCCATCATAATGTCTCAGCCTGATGATGTGATACTCCTAGCATGAAAATGAGCCGAAACAGTCCAGGTAACAAATAAATGACCGATACCTTGGTCTGATGTGAATATCTGCAGGAGGATAATGCAAGAGATAAGCGATAATGAGTTGGTGAGGTAGGTACGGATCCTCAGAATATTTGATTTAATTCACATCGCCACTGATGCCGATGTCCTAATAATTTCTTTGAGTGAGCCATAAATTGCAGCGAGATGCACGTGGCAAATTTCTTTTGACTTTTTGAAAAATTGTATATAATTTGCGAACTTCGGTTTGTATTTATATACGCATTGGGAATTAGCCAAGCGGTAAGGCAGCGGACTTTGACTCCGCCATCGGGGGTTCGAATCCCTCATTCCCAGCCATTTTAAGAAGTGAACTACTGAGTTAAGAATTAAGTGGATTAAAAATATCTGGATTCGAATAGGAAGGTGAAATTGCGATAGCGATTTCAGAAAGACAACAATTTGTCTTCTGACTCGTAGGCATCTGCGCCGATTGAGCAACGAATCCCTCATTCCAGAGCCTTTTAAGAACTGAAAGCTGAGGGTTTAAGGCATAAGAACAGAGGATTTAGCATGAATTTCATGCTTAAAACTACATTCTATAGCCATTACTGATACAAAAAGTAGTGACAAAATCACAATTTATGTCATCAGTAAGAAATAAGGATTTTTGCCGTAAGGCTTAAAAATGTTAAGGATAAGCCAAGAAGTAGCTAGATGTTAGTTTTTAGAGTTTAAAATAAATCATCTGAAAACTGGAAAATAATATCTAGATTGTTGCCTTAAATTAGCTACAAATCGTCATATGGACCGTCAAATCATTTGATTTTGCGAAAAATATGATATAATTATATTACATTATTTATATTCATTATGGTTGCAGTATTAGAAATCGGTGGTAATCAATTCATCGTAAAAAAGTGAGATATCATCGAAGTCGATAATCAGAACGCAGAAATCGGTTCAACATTAAAACTAAATCCTCTCATGGTTTCAGACGAAGCCGGAAAAGAGACAAAAGTAGGTACTCCATTATTAAACGATATCACTGTAGAGCTGAAAGTTCTAGAGGATTTCAAAGATGAGAAAGTAAGAGTCTACAAAATGAAGTCTAAAAAAAGATATTCACGTACAAAAGGTTTCCGCGCACAAAAGACTAAGTTAGAAGTTTTGTCTATAGCGTAAAGTGTCTTTAGTCTTTCTAGGTGAATTCCGGGGAGAGGCTACGACCGTTTATTATTAAAATTTTTTAATGGATTTAAAAATCAACATTAAAGCCCGTCTGCAAAGACACGCAAGAAATGCTTCTTTTCTAAAAAGGAAGAAAACGTATTTAAACATCCTAAAGAAATTCAAATTCATATCACTTGTGATTGTCGTGATTCTTCCGATATACCCTTCGTTCGGTGCGATGGGAGTGGATAAGGAATATGCGGTTTGAAATTATGACGAATCGACAATCCTTGCCTCTTATGAATGAGATATAGATAAATGAGGTTCCATATTCTCTCAAGATTCAGGTTTCATCAAGCCATCAACAATGATCGATGACAACAGAGATACTTCTGGAATCAACGATTTCACATATTATACAATTCAAAATTGAGATACGCTAGGTTGAATTGCAAACAAATTCAATGTCAGCGTCAACTCTATAATCTGGTCAAATGATTTCGGTGCTGAAAGAGTGCTGAAAATAGGAGATACAGTAAGGGTTCCGCCAGTTTCTGGAATCGCTTACAATGTTCAGCCTAATGATAACCTTGACACTATCGCATCCAAATATAAGATCGATAAGCTTGATATCCTTGCTCAGAATCAGCTTGATGCTGCTGCTGAATTGAAAATCGGACAACAGCTGGTGCTTCCTGGAGCTCAAAAACCAGAGCCACCAAAGCCTGTGATAATAGAGAAGAAACCAGATCCTAAGGCTACTAAGCTTCTTACCAAGACTACAGCATCAGGAAAGAAAGTTGCTCTTGCTGCCGCTCCTAAGGTCAAGTTGCCTAGCTGATACTCTGTGGCATACACAGGTAAAGGCTCAAAATTCGCCTACGGTAACTGTACATACTATGTTGCAAACCACAAGAATGTGACTTGGAGATGAAATGCAAATCAATGGCTCAATAATGCCAGAGCTGCTTGAGTTCCAACTTGAACCGCAGCTGCAAACGGTGCGATCATTTCATTCAGGTGATCTTGATATAATCCATATTATGGTCATGTCGGTATAGTTTCTGAAGTATGAGATGATTACATCATCGTAAAAGACATGAATTACAGAAGATTCAATGAGGTTACTGTACGTAAGATATCAAAAAGCGATCCGAGCATCAAATGATATATATATTCAAATTAAAAATAAATTAAAAAAACCTGATTTGATTCAGGTTTTTTTAATTTATCTTGTGTTTTCTTAATTTTCATTATATTAATGTCGGTTTATAAACAAATTCAAATGAAGAACAAAGACCCCTTTTTCATAAGCGAGCGATTTCTTTCCAAATTGCCAATTTTAGTATTGCTGCTGATTTTCGCCACACCGATTCTTTTGCTTAATGTAAGCTACAAGATCGGCCTGTTTTTTATCGCTTTTTATGTTTCATATTGGACGGTCAAGGCATTTGAATCTTATGTGTACATCCTTGCCGCATATATTAAGCTCTTGAAAATAAACAAGAAGGATTATCTCAAGACAAAAATAATAAAAGAAGATGCGAAAAACATAAAATTCATATTCGTCCTGCCTTATTACAATGAGCCTTATGACGTTATCGAAGATAGTCTTCTATCAGTTCTGCATAATGATTATTCATATAAGGGGAATGTTACTTTGCTTATGGCTCCCGAGGAGAGATCTCCTGATGTGGTAGAAGATGTGAAGAAAATAGCCGAAAAATATAAAAATAGTGCCTTTAATATCGAGGTAATACCTCATCCTACGTGAATACCTGGAGAATGAAAGGTTAAATGAGCGAACATAAGCTATGCTGTGAGCGAATATGTAAAAGGCAAATGACTGGATCGTGATACTACATTTGTCATTACGACAGACTGAGATGTTAAGCTTGAAAAAAACTTCATAACGATAATCGCATATCATTTTTTGACTACGGAATTGCCTAATAATGCGATATTCCAATTCACTCCCGTTTATTCGAACAATTGGACAAAGTGAACATTTTTTGCAAGGCTAATAGCCATGTGAACTACATTTTGGCAATTATCTGAATCTCAGAACCCTGAGTTTTATAGGAACTTTTCGACATACTGAATGACTCTGGCTTGTTTGGAGAAATCAAATTACTGGTCAAAAACATCGATAGTAGAGGATTGATTCCAATATTGGAGAAGTTATTTTGCCTACGATGGAATATTCAGGATAGTTAATGTCCCGGCAGTCTGCAAAATGGATGTGGTAGAAGAGGTAAACCTATGGAAAACGATAAAATCGCAATATAAGCAATTGAGGAGGTGGTCATGGTGATGTTCCGATGTGGAATATGTCATACCGAATTTTTTCAGGAATAAGAAAATACCTTTCATGGAAAAGGTGAGGAAAATCATATATTTATTGTTGAACCATGCATTTTGGGCATGAGGATCTCTTATGCTATTTGTCATATGATATTTCCCTTGAATCTTCGATCATCTGAAAAATTCAACGGCAACATTAGCAGTCCCGCTTTCCACTTCGATAATTTTCACATGGATTTTTGCGACAATCGCATTCCCTTCGATATTATCGACTATGATAATGAAGAAATACACAAAATTCAGAAAAAGGGATTACATATTCAATATATTGCAATGGGTGACTATCCCATTTTTGACATTGACGCTTTTTTCATTTCCAGCCATTGAGAGCCAATTTAGATTATTCTTCAACAAAAGGATAGATGAATTCCAGGTTACGGCAAAGATGACCAGAGAGAAAAAATAATTTTACAAAAGCATAATTTTACGTTTATGATTCGTACATACCAAGAAGAACTGAACTCCAGAAAGAATAAATGAGCGATTTTTTGGCTTATAGTATTTGTGCTATCTATAGTCTTATATCTTTTTTTCCAGGGATATTATGTGAATGTCGATTTTAAAGTAGATAATATAAAGACGCAGCCGCAATCTATACTGAAGCAGTTCTGAATAATTAATCTGCAGGTCTTCCCTAATCCTGAGCTTATGCTCATAAATCAGAAGCAGTACAGCAATTGAAATAAATCCATCTTCGATTATGGGAATTATTCGATTGAGATTTTCAAAAAGGATTACATTCCAGTGAGCCTGTCAATCGACATAAATAAGTCTTTTCCGATATATTACGAGACACTGAACTTATTCAAGAAATTCCAATATACTCCTATCGATTCGCAATATGATACGGTCAAGAAGATGGATGAAAACTATCTTGCATTCTCTAAAAAAGATTCTTCTATCCTAGTTTTGAACCAGAAATTCAAGCCTATAAGGATATTCGCAGACTCTTATGCTCATCTTGGTTACAAATATTTTTCCAACAATGGACAGATGATGGTCTATGATATAGAGAACAATGTAGTCAAGCCGCTTCTTTCAAAAGAGGAATCATTGCCTCTTATGTGCAAGGACGCAAAAGTTTTCCATAATAGGCTATTCTGCTTTGATATCATGGATTTCATAGACGGTAATGCAATGCGATGAACTGAAAAAGTAACAAAGATAAACGATAATCTCATCCTTACTGCGAATTTCATCTATAATAATGGGAATGGCTGAGACTGGTGAACATATGAGCATTCGAATTCTTCAATATACAATCCTGAAAACCTGATCCATATAAACAACCTGCCTTACGTAGTGGAAGAATGATTCCTGTACAATCTGGAAAACAAGAACAAGACAAAATTCGCAATTAATAACATAGATACAGTAGCCAACACTTTTGAATTCTGAAAAGATACCGTTCTGCTCTGATATAAATGAGGCGAGGGAAATTTCATGATTTATGATGAGAAGAAGAGCTATTCTTGAGAAATGCCGAAAGTTGATCTCAAGAAGGTGACAGTTTCAAAAATCAATTGAGCTTTCATCTTCAACACATGAAACAATCTTTATCTCTACTATAAGAATTCAAAGAACATCTTGAGCATACTGAAGTGAGACAATATAACCGTGATAGACAACATTGCCTTCTTTCAGAAGAATTGAAAGAATTATCAGATGAACTTGATACAGGAGTAAAAAAATCATAAAGAAATAAGCGGGAATTCCCGCTTATTTCTTTATGATTTTTACGATTATTTACGCATCCAGATTTTCGGAAAATAATTCTTGATTGTGCCATTCTCTCCGACATCTCAGATTCATATGACTATATCATCATAAACTATTCTTTTTAGTCATTTGGGCACTTCTATTCATATTTCCATTCATCTGAGATACCTATCTAGCTCTTCTTGTGAGTCAATCTGATATTTTTCCAGTTTCGGCATCTCAAAATCTCTTCCGAAGTAATAACTCGGTTCAAATGAATTCTTATCTATCTTCCCTATTTTCTTTCAAAGCCTGAAGAAGTAAAGCCTTTTTGAGACTTCTTTCAACGCATCTGATTTTTTGACCGCCAGAACTTCGTTGGAATATCTGAAAATCTCATGGTCGCTCACATCTGCTCCTGAGTATGTCAGAAAATCCTCAAATGTCTTCTGTTCGCTCTTGCTTAATCTTTCTATTCCCCTATTCGGCAATTCTTCCTTGTCTGTGAACTTATAATCTATGGGTTTGAGTTTTCTGATCCTGCATACGAAAAAACCTCAAGTCTCATCTACATGCGGCCAGAACCTCTTCTCAAAAACAATCTCAAAGCTATCAGGATGCTTTTCTAATATTCATGCGACCACTCATTCATTCTCTAGCTTATTCATCGTGCATGTGCTATAAAGCATCTCTCATCATACTTTCAATGAATTGAGTCATGATTCGAATAGCTTCTTCTGCAGATCTGCGATTTTCTTTACATTTTTGAGATTCCAGAATTTAAGGGCTTCTATGGATTTGAATCCTATTCATTCTCCGCTGCAAGGAGCATCGAGAAGAACCCTGTCGAATGTTTCTGTTAATCTTCCGATGAATTGTCAGTTGTAATTGCAGATTCAGATATTATCTGAGCCCATCCTCTCTACATTGCATATGAGCTGTGCTGTCCTGTTCCTGTCGAACTCATTCGCGACAATGAAACTATTCGGGTAATGCTCTGATAATTGGGTAGTCTTTCAACCTGGACTGGAAGCCATATCGAGTATCAGATATTCACTTTTATCGATTTTCCCTTCACTCAGATAATGGACAGATGAGCTTGCTCCCAGCTCTTGTATATAGAAATATCCCAGAAGGTGTTCCAGAGTGAATCCCAGTCTTCGCTCATATTCATCGAAATCTGCAGTTCGGTCGACATAAAAAACATTCGGCTGAAATGTCGGCTTCAAGATATAGTTCTGTTTCTCAAGTCTTTTCTTGAGATCGGGTACGCTTATCTTGTTTGTATTGACCCTTAATGTCTTTGTAAGATTCTTTGATAATGAGTTAAGGAAAACATTCAAATCACTTTCATCGGGAAAGAAATTCTCTCTGAAATATTCGCTGAATTTTGTGTTCATTTTTGGTTTTTAATTTGATTTTTTAGCTTATCCAATATACTTCTTTTATTATTTTTTACAAATCAGTTTTATGTTTCTTTCTTCTATTTTCGTCATAGTTTGATTATGTATTTTTGAGATCATTAACAGCATCGATAATGCAATAATCAATGCAGAAGTCTTGTCCACGATGAAGCCGAAATATAGAAGATGGTTCTTGATCTGGTGAATCCTGATAGCAGTATTTCTTGTGAGATGAATACTGCCATGGCTGATAGTCTATGCCACTGCTCCTGGGCTTTGATTCTTCGGATCCCTTACAGCAACATTCAATTGAGACCCCGCAACAGGAAAGATAATAGAACAAAGTGCACCGATCCTTATGATATGAGGTTGAATATTCCTTGTATTCCTGTTCTTCCATTGGCTGTTTTTGGAAGCGAAGAATTTTTGATTGGTCTGAGAAAGATTTTTTTATAAGAATTGAGTCTGGTTCTACGCTATCGTTTCACTGATATTGAGTTATGTTGTATGGAAAGCTCTCCATACCAGCAATCCCATACTCGCATTCTGAGCAGTGATCGGTTCGACCACTTTTTTCATCACTCACTGATTCAAGGAAAGCGCGGAGGCAGCTGAAAAAAATCTCATGAAAGAATGAATGTCAGATATTTCGAAAATAATGTATCTTGAAGTTATCGATGCGACCTTTTCCATAGATTGAGTCTTATGAGCCTTTGCATTCACTATGTCAGTTCCCCTCATACTATTATGAAATTGAATCTGAGCCATAGTAGTAAGGCAAATCACAATTTGAAATATCGATAGGATAAAGAAATATGTTTTCTTGAAAAATTGAGCGATGTACTCGATTTTCTTCCTATGACTATTCATGCTGCTCAAATGATTCTGATTCAAAATGATGTGGTGAACTCATGATTTGAGTGAATACATGGCTCCTATAATCACATCCGTGATCATAATATATTTCTTCATGAAATCGTCAAAAGCCATAAAAAAACAAGCGCTTGAGGATGCAATGAATATGGTGGAGATGAAATAATCTTTCGCCAAGTTGCTGATATTATTAATGATTGATGATTAAGATGAGTGATGGATAATGATTAATGAAGTGACCCATCCGCCCTCCGGGCACCTTCCCCAAATTAGGGCAAGATGATTTATGATTAATCATCTGCTATCATTACACATAGCGGGCCGGAGCGAAGCGGAGGTGAGTAGCGTACTGGAACAAGGACATTCAAGCTAAGGAGGGGGTTTGGGGACGGAATCGTCCGCGAAACCTCCTTATTTGCGAAGCAAAAGAAGATAGCGTTTCCGTTCCCCCAATGGTTTTTGCTACTTTTTTGCATAAAAAAGTATAGGATGCTGATATCATTGATGGATAATGATTAAGATGAAGAATGGATGATGAATTAATGAGGTGGATCCTGAAATAAATTCAGGATGACGGTATAATGATGATTAATGAACCTGGATCCTTCGATTCCTCAGGATGACAAATGGATAATGATTAATCATTTCTACCACCCCTCACCCCTCCTAACCTAGGAGGGAATTTTTGACTTATTTAAGCATTTAGATTTCTCCGCTACGGTCGAAATGACAAATGGATAATGATATGGATACTGAAATGAATTCAGGATGACGTAATCCGGTATCATCAATCATTAAGACCCGTTTGAATAGTGCTCAGGGCAGAGGGGTTGGGTGGATGATGGAATGGATGAAGATAAAACAAACAATCCCGGAAATTCCGGGATTGTTTTTAGGTTTTGCTGAATATTTATTCGGTTATTAGGCCGATTATTTCATCTTTTGTCTTTCATCTGACAATATCCTTAGAATGTGCCATTCATAATTTTGCCTTTGTTTCGGTGAGAGGGTTTTTGTTGAATTTTGATCACAGGAGCACTCTGAATTCCCTATCATTGATTTCCACAAGCAGGAATCACAATACGCAATCAGAAATCGTAACCAGGATATCCGACATGAATCCGGATCAATCAAATGCTTCAACATTGCGGCTTTCCAGCATTTCTCTGGTGACGCAGGTTCAAGCGATTGTATTATCCTTATATAACTGGATTCAGCCTATCATATCGGCGCATAGCTTCATCTGAGAAAATGATTGCTTAGTCCTGTCCACGATCAATTGATCGTGTTGAATTCAGGATTTAAGCATAATTCAGGCCAAACGCAGAATATCAGGTGTTGTATTTGCGTTTTTGAAACTATTTGTATAATCATATAAGAAAAGGAAGATTTGAGACGATTCCGCTGCTGTGAGATTGTCGGAGGTGCTGAGAGATTCCAATATTTTCTTAGTTTCTGATGATTTGATTGAGCTGATTATAGTCTCGGCTATTCACATGATTCTTTGAATTAAAACCTGCTAATAATATTTAAAATTAAGCAATGTCAACTAAAAAGAGGAAACCATGATCGTTTGTGGTTCAGGATAGATATTTTATGGAAGCGAAAAGGCTTGGATACAGAGCCAGAAGTGCATTCAAACTCCTGGAAGTCCAAGAGAAATTCAATATCATAAAACCCGGTTTTTCGGTTCTGGATGTCTGAGCGGCACCCGGAAGCTTCCTTCAGGTGATATATAAGATTGTCTGAAACGATGCCAAAATAGTCTGAATAGATATACAGAAAATAGAGCCATTGCCATATCAGAATCTGACCCTGATCCAGGAGAGCATATTCGAATATGACAAGCTGAAGGCCATATTCGAAGAAATGCAGCTCAAGCAATTCGACTTGATAACATCTGATATCGCACCATCTACGACTGGTCAGACTTGAGTCGATCAATACCGCAGCGTTGAGCTGAACCTTGCCATAGTCGATTTTGCCGATGTTTTCCTCAAGAAATGATGAAGCTTGCTTCTGAAGGTCTTCGTCTGAGAAGATGTGAATGACCTCATATTCCCGATAAAGAAAAAATATAAGGATCTGAAGAGGTTCAAACCAAAGGCCTGCAGAGACAGGAGCTTCGAAGAATACTTCGTATGCATGAATAAGCTTACATAACCGATTCCGATATGAGCAGATTATTATTTCCCATATTCGCGATAGTCATCTTATGGTGATTGAATGCGCTATTCCTACTACACACTTTCCGATTTTTCTGACTCAGGGTCGGGCCCTGGTTTTATGTTCTATCTCTTCTTCTGAGCCTCATCTTCCCTATATCGATGATACTCCATAATTTGTCCCCGAATCTTTTCACCAGATACCTTCATGTCATATGAGCTTTATGGCTTTGAATTATTTTTCTGTGACTGTTTGTCTGAATCCTTTATGATATCATATTCTATTTCTGGAAGAATCCGATACTTGGCAAATGACACATCTGGATGGGTACGATGATAATTTTGACGATATACGGATACCTGAATCAGATGATTCTTGTAACAAAGGAGATAGAGATTCCCGTCAAGAATCTGCAAAATGAAATCAAAATCTGATATCTGTCGGATGTGCATATCGATTGAATCCATGATCTGACTTATCTGGATAAGATAATAGACAAGCTGAATGTTATGGATATCGATGTGGTTCTTATAAATTGAGATCTGGTTGACGGAACCTCATTCGAGAAGCACAGTTTCAAGAATCTGGAAAGGCTGGAAAAACCGGTATTCATCACTTTCTGAAATCATGAATCCTATGTCTGAAACGATTATGTTATGTCATTGCTAGCGGAAACAAAAGCAAGAGTCCTGCATAATGAGGTTGTGGATTTCGCTTGATTGCAGATACTCTGAACCCAGGACTTGATGTGACTTGATCGCAAATCAAATGAAAGCAAGCTAGAGGATATCCTGAACAGAGTAAAACGAGATGATTCAAAACCATCCTTATTGATGCTTCATGAGCCAATCTGACCTGAACTGGCCGACAAGCATGGGATAGACGTTCAGCTTGCATGACACACCCATAATTGACAAATATGGCCTTTCACCCTTATTGTAAAGCAATTTTTTCCTTATATGACTTGACTTCATAAGGTCTGAGATCTCTCTCTTTATATTTCTCCTGGAAGCTGAGTTTGGTGACCGCCCATGAGAATAGGGAGCAGGAGCGAAATTACCAGGATATTGCTTAAAAAAGGTTAAGCCGAATCTTCTCATAAATATGATGAAATTCTTGAACTCCGCTAGACATCATGCTTCAGCTGTTTCCAAAAATAAATAATCTAATGAATTTTTAGCAATCCCTTGCCATTATTCTTGGATTATTTTTTGTACAAGTATTGACTTTGAATATTTTTTTATTATAAAATACAAGTCTTAAAAAAACATGGATTATGAGAAATTATATTTTGCACGATATTGCAACTGAAAGGATACTGAAATCTTGACTCTGAGAGAAGATAAGAGAAAGAGTCAGACAAGATGAGTATTCCCTGCCAAGCCCGTACTGATGGGAACGCACGAATGATGACGATTACATGAGAATAAAAAAGAGGCTCGATGAAGAATGATATTTCAGATGAGTTACCGATAGCATGAGATACCTTTATCAGCAAACCATTAATTCGATATTCCAGAATCCGTCTGCAAAAAGCTGGAAGGTCGAAAGAGAAACTTGAATCCGGACTTTAGAATGCGATAAAACCGAAATCCTTCATTTTTGCTGACTATTGAGCTCAGAAGTATTGAGTCCAACGGAAATTTGGTTGCCAGAAAAATATTGATTCAGGAATCCGACTGATCTCATCGGCTGTGTCAGCGTATACATAAAATCGGTTTTAGAGAAAAATCCTACCGCAGATTGATACGAGTGGACCACTAGAGACGACAATTGAAAAAGATTTACGACAAAATTATCCGCGACTATAGATGGCGACATCAGAATCAAGAGAATTGAGAAAACGCCTTTCGAAACCTTCGATCCGTTCTGAAATGAAGTGAATCTTAGGCCGGAGACGGCTGAGGATGTCCAAGAAGTAAAGGCTTATCATAGCATAGAGATCTACCTGATGATGACAATTCTCAAATGGATGGATACGGTCTGAATAAAATCGGAACTGCTTCGTGAAGACTGAGAGAAAATACAAGAATTCCTTTCCTGATTTTCTACAGTTACTCCATTTGCAAAAAAATATACAGAAAATTATATGTGATTCGATAATATCGCCGATAACCCGAAAGCTATTTTCCAGAGCTATCATCTCGCAATGAAAGATTTCAGATCCCTTGACAAACGCACCCATTTTGGGATAAGCACAGCCGACAGATGAAGGCATTTAGCATATATTTGAGATTCTTGAGAACTTATTTTCTCTCATATCGGCACCGGTATGAGTTACGGAAAAATGGAAAAAGATATGGTTTTCCATAGGAAAGATGCGGATGAGCTGCTGAAATGAATAATCTATCTTACAAAGACCGGAAAATGCAGAACGGGTATCGATAAGGTTCTGAATGCAATGATCTATTATATTGAAAACCGTGAGAAGCTATTGACCGGAAAAGCATAACGTATAGATATCATGAATAAGCTTCTTGCAACAGCGACATTTGGAATAGCCCTCCTGGGCGAACCTGTGGAAATGGGAAGCTTTGAGCATCAGAAAACCATAGAAGATATCACTTCAAAAACCAGAAATATCCTTGAACTCAAGCAAAAACAGGATCATGAGAAAAAACAAAAGGATCATGAAGATAAAATAAGGCTTATCAGAGATGCAATAGACGGCAGCATCGACCCGAAAGAAACGCGCGTTCTCCTGATCTGAGTTTCCGAATACAAATATTTGAGCTGAATCGGCTGAGCGGTTCCAGATACCCGAGAAATGCGCAGATTATTCAGAACCAGGTATGGCATCCCCAGCAAGCATATTTACTCGGTAAAAGATAAACAAGCTACGAAGAGGAATATTCTAGGCATGATAAATAAGGTTGCCCTTGAAACTCCGGACGACAAGAAAATCATAATATATTATTCCTGACACTGAATTGCGCTCGACTCGAAATGAAGAGAGGCCAAAAAATATGCCTGAGATTATGAATGATATATAAGCACATATTATTCCGACTATAAATATGTCAGGGTGGCATGAAAAAATAAGCCTTCTCGCAAGATCAGGATTTATTACAAGGACCAAAGGATATCTAAGACTGAGATCGATGAAGCTGTCTGAAACAAGCAGAAGAATCTGATAATAGTGGATGCTTGCTATGCATGAGCATTGACGAAAAACATATCTTGAAATTCTACCATAGTCGCAGCTAGCAACAATGAAGTAGCCCTATGATACAGCAGGTCACTGTTCTCTTGAATCATAATGGACGTAATATCATCAGGCAGAAAAAATACCCTATGAGAAGCGGTAACATGATCGGGCGAAGAGATGACCGATAAGATACGAGAATGAAAGAGTCCTCAAAATCCTCTTGTTGAGACAAAAGATTTTAAATATGACATCAAAAAAGAGAAATTCACAAAAAAATAGCTTCCTTATTTGAAATCTGACCGCAAATATGCTACATTGTATTTAACTTAAAAAAACAATCATGATAAATAAATGACCTGCAATAAGACGTAAATTTCTCGACAGATGAAATAAAACCGAGGATTGAGAACTGCAAACTGCAACGATGACTCCCACAGGAGGCAAAGCTACATTCTGAAAACTCACGAGCATCAGGGGGTGAAAAGCCAAAGAAATCGAAAACATACTTAAAAAAAGCGAACTTCAAAAATATATCGATTCAAAGAGCGTACTTCTCATATACGGGAATCAGATTTCAGGCACACCTTTGGATAAAGAGATGAAGTCCAGGGATTTCGTAATATTATATGAAGAAAAGGAGATCGATGATGAGATAGAATTCGATGTTCACCCAAGAGTCACAAAAGTCGTAAGGATCCAGCATTATCTTTTTAGAGATGAAGTCTGAGACATTATGTATTTCAGGAATCCATTCTACGAGTGAGATGTTCTTGATTGCATGGAGTACGAATACGGAGTCGTGAACCACAGATGAAAATATATCGAAAAATGAACCGAGCTCATTGAAAGGCCAGAATACAATGAGAAATTCCTTAAAAAATTACAGGAAGAAAAATACACTCTCATGGATATCAATTTCCTTCCTGAGGAATTCGATGATCAATTGACAGGCATGGTCAAACTCATCAGTTCGATTTATGGGCAGACGATTATCAAGTGAGCAGAGACAGAAATGCTCTTTTAAGCAATTTATTCTCATTTATTTTGAAAAATGAAGCATTTCTGCTATACTAGAGTCAGGAGGTATTTTTAATTAAAAAGGATGCAGACTTATCTACTGAAAATCTATCATTGATTCAATAAATGAAAACTTATTTTCAAGGATTTTTTGAATGATGTCTGACAGACTCTCGAATGACATAAGATGACTTTCGGGCTTAATTATACCAAATGAGAATTCTCATACTCGCTCACGACAGAAAAGGAGACTTATACTGCACTGGAATCCAAATTCTACACTTCATTCAATGATTTCCAAATCATACAAGACAATAAGAATATCTGGTGATTCGATGCATCGCGTACGGTAATAGGCGAAATCCAACTTGAGAATAGCTGGTTTTTTCCATTTAAGGTCAACGGAAGCGATGATACGGATTTCGTGTTCAATCTTTTCAGGAGCTTTGAGAATTTTGATATCATAAATGACCAATTCTCCCTTTTCGTAGAAGTAACCCCGGTAATCGAGGAAAGCTCAATGTTCTATCTGAGATCATCCTTGCATTATTATAAATTCAGAACCAGGCTCTTCTTCAGATTCTTCAAATACATCTTCTCTTTTAAGACAGGTTCAAATTGGAAAAAGGCAGGTTACGATTATTTCAGGGACAAGTTCCATAAAGAGCTTTTTGAAACAAGAATATACATAGTCGCACAGGCCACGTCAAAAGAAACCGCAAAATGAAGGATAAGATCGATATTCAATAATTTCTGAGTCTTCAAGAATTATCCGCTAAATCAATTCAATCTCAGGATCATAGACAGCATATCCCCTGATATCTACAGGGATTCCAAGAAACTGGGCAAGAGATACATGCTGTCATCAGAAGAGATTGCTTCTTTCTATCATTTCCCGAAAAACCCCAAACAAGAGACTTCCCTGCTTAAGATTACGGCGCGCAAACTAGCGCTTCCGATATGAGTTCCGACTGTAAACTATAGAGCTGCGAATAACTGAGAGATAATCCCAAGGGAATATCCGAAAGATATGAATATCGTCTGAATCTCTGATTACCGCTCGATTACAGTACCGGTCTGAATATATGACGAAGATAGGCTGAAGCATACATACATAATAGGTAAGACCTGAGTCGGTAAATCCAAATTCATGATGAGCCTGATAATAGACGATATCAAGCAATGAAGATGAGTCTGACTCATCGACCCGCATGGAGATAACTTCGAGGAGGCACTCATGCATATTCCCGAAGAACGCAAGAAAGATGTGATAATATTCGATCCTACGGATGAGAAATTCCCATTCTGCATGAATCCGCTAGACCTAAAATCTAACGAATCCAAGCAAGTGCTCGCAAAATGATTCATAGACATCTTCAAGAAATTCTTCTGAAGCAACTGGAATGCAAAGCTTGAACATGTGCTCAGGATGATTTTTTTGGCTCTTCTCGACAAGCCTGAGTCTACTATTTTCGATATAATCAGAGCGCTTACGAATAAGGATTTCAGATATGAGATGATCGAATGCATCAAGGACGATGTCGTCAAGAATTTCTGGACGAACGAGTTTGCATGATGGTCTCAGCAATTCAATACCGAAGCCATAATGCCGATACTGAACAAAGTATGACAGCTGCTATCGATAGATATGATAAAGAACATTTTCGCATCCAAGGAAAATAAGCTTGATTTCAGGCAGATGATGGACGACGGAAAAATCCTTCTTATAAAATTACCGAAGTGAAAACTCCAAGAAGAGATAATGGGATTCTTGTGAGCTATGATGATAACCAAGATTTTCCAGGCTGCAATGTCCAGACAATCCGAATGAAAAGACCATAGAAGGCCTTTTTACCTTTATGTAGACGAGTTCCAGAACTTCGCGACCGAAACCTTCAATGAGATACTCTCAGAAGCCAGAAAATATGGATTGGGGCTTACTGTGGCACATCAGTTCATCCGCCAGATTCCCCAGAAGATATCAGAAGCGTTATTCTGAAATGTATGAACCATAGTCAGCTTCCGCATTTCCCCTGAAGACGCGCTCATAATGAAGCAGCAATTCGACCCATTTCTGGATGCTTATGACCTGGCTAATCTTAACCAGAGGGAATTCTATTGCAAGCTTCTCGTGAAGTGACAGGTCAAAGATCCGTTCAGTCTGAAAACAATGTATATCGAAGATCCTGTCGTAGATACGAATCGCATCCAAGAAATCTACAATGAATCCAGAAAAAGATATTCCCGCTCTCTCGAAGAAGCCAAAAAAGTCGTAAATGCCGAACAGAAGGATGTCATTAAGAAGATTGAAGAATTCGTAGAACCGATAATTTAGATGTTTCATCTCTAAAAAAACTTTTAGCATGCAAATCATAACTCCTCATCCCATCATGGATGAGGAGTTATGATTTGATTTGGATAAATTGTATTTGACAAATGAAAAAATATATGTTAACTTTTGCATTAATTGTTTATTAATGGCTTATTTATCTACATAAGTTAAAAATAAAAAAATAAAAGCAATACAATAGGTTCCCAAATCATCCGGATACTTTAATCATTAATAACAGTTCCTCAACATATTTCATCTAATCTTTTTTTATGATTCAACCAAAAATAAAAAATTTAGCTTCCGATTCTCTTTCCCAGTGATTATATCGGAATGAGGCAAAACCAGCTTATTCTTCAAATCGATGACATACGTACAATAAGAAATTTGGGTTTACACTTGTAGAGCTCATAGTCACAATCCTTATTTTGGCAATCTTAGCCATAATAGCTTTCCTTTCTTTTTCTTCCCAATCATCTTCTGCAAGGGATTCTACAAGGCTTGCGGATTTAGCCTCCTTGAAAAAATGAATGGAAATCTACAATGTGAACGGATGAATCTATCCTGCTCCAGACAATCCGAACAATGTAGTTTTCTCTGGATGAATATTATGGACACAAGGTAAAGCATGAAACTGAGTCTACAAAACAGTATCGAAGACTTTATCGAAAAAAGTGACCGATCCAGCATCCTCTGCAGAATATTCATATGCGCTTGCGAATAATAAGAAGGAATACCAGCTGAAAGCTGATTTTGAGAATCCTATATCATTCATCTGAACCAAGAAGACTATCGAAACACTTGCATATGGTGTCCTAGATGAAGCCTCGGCTGCTACTGATGAAAATTACAGCTACATCACTTGAAATTATAATTGATTAGCTATTAAAATACAAACTTGAGCATTATACTACGTAGTTCCTGTTCCTTCGATGATGATGGGCACAATAGATTCCGAAACCGAATATTGACCTTCATTCTGAAGCTGAACCCTTCTTTTGAATTGAATGCGATCAGGCAATTATGCAGCTTATGACTCGGCTCAAATATATTCGTCAGGCTCATTGCCAATAGATTCTTCGGAAATTACCCAAATGATGAATGTTCTGAAGGCTTCATACTCTGGTTCAAACATCAATACTCCCCTGATTCAGCAAATTACTTCATCTTCAGGAAATTCGCTTATTAGCCTGTGAACATCTCTAATCAAGGGCACTTTGCAGTCAGCTTCTCCGGTTGATTCAAATCTATCAGGCAACTCGACTGGTTCTGTAGAACAGAATATCGGTCAAGACTGAATTTGCTGAAGCAGCGTTTGATGAATATATTGAATCGCACCGTCGGAAAACCTATGTGAAATATGAACACCGGGCACTGTGACCCTTAGCTGATCATGGTGATGGAGCTGCAGCTGATCCGGATGATGAGATGCTGTAAGCTGCAATGCCTGATACTGAGATCCGTACTGGAATGATGTGGTTTCACTAGTAAGGATGAATTGAGTTAACTGATCAAACATTTTTACTGATGAGAAATGAAAAGCTCTCACATGAGCTGTGACAATAACCGGTGCGGTATCGAGATTCTGAAATTGATCTGCATATTTCAACAATAGTTCCATTCTGACAATCCCTTACGACAATCTTTGAACCTGAAGCTTTACAATAGAGAGTTGGGTGAGATATAGCTCATCTTCAGCGAGCTGATGGGAATCATTATATGATTTGTCGACTGCAAAGGCATTATTCAGATCATTTAATTGAGTTTATGAGAATTATGGGGCATCGGCAACACTTCCTTCGTTGAATCAATGGCATCATATAGCTTATGTCAGAAAAGACTGAATCTTGACCTTATATGTTGACTGAATGAGCAAATGATGAGTCGCGAATACCACAAATATATGAGCGGGAACCAATATGATTTGAGGTTATTGGGATAATCTGACACCAAGATTCCAATGACATATGAATGAGTTCAGGCTGACTAAAAAAGCAAGATATACAAGTAATTTTGACGTGCCTACGGCTCCGTTCCCAGCTTTAGCAATGCCCTCTGAGACAGCATGAACTTGCGGAAGCGACAATTGATGAACATTTCTAAATGCTCCTACCGATAATCTATGTGCTGTATGAACACCTTCTGATGTGAGCCTAGGATCATCATGGACTTGGTCATGTGCATGAATAAGCGGATGAGCGCGTGCTGATTGTTCAGCGAATACAAAAGATCCGTACTGGAACGATGTGGTTTCCCTGATCAGGATGAATTGAGCTGAATGATGAACTGTGTTTACTGATGTGAAATGAAAAACGGTTACGGCGAATACAGTAACTACAACAAAGGCAGAATCGAAATTCTGAAATTGATCCGCGTATTTTGACAATAACTCCGCCTTGACGCTTGCATCTGATCCAAGCTATAACCTATGAACCTGAAATTTTACGATAGAAAGCTGGGTGAGGTATAGTTCCTCTTCTAATAGCTGATGGGAAGCACTGTATGATCTATGGCCTGCCAAAGCGCTATTCAGATCAAAAGATTGAGTATATGAGAATTATGGTGCATCTGCAACCTTGCCGTCATTGAATCAATGGCACCATATCGCATATGTCAGAAAAGACTGAACTATTACGCTATATGTTGACTGAGCAAGCAAGTGATCGGTTTCAAATACTGCAAATATCGGTGCGGGCTCGATTATGATCTGAGGTTATTGGGATAACTGAATAGTGAAATTCCAATGACATATGAATGAATTCAGACTGACAAAAGTCGCTAGATATACGGGTAATTTTGCGGTGCCCACAGCTCCTTTCCCTTATAATTAATTTAGGATTAACCAAATAAATCCTCTCGCTGCAGCGAGAGGATTTATTGTAGTTTAACATGTGCGAATTATACAGTTTTTTGTGCAACTGATTCCAGAGAGGATATTTTTTTAAATTAGCTATTTATTTTAAAACACCATATTCTCACCCTAATTTCACATATTCTGTTTGATTTTTATACGGAATGATGTAGAATTTGTGCATATCAAATAAACATATCTTGTCATTGGTTCAACGCCATTGGAATAGCCGATAAATCAATAAGGTTTATTATTTAATCTGATGTATCATGTACAAAGAAGCCTTTTTGCGCATATGTTCAGCATATGTGAAACAGTATAGGGATCATGCCTTCCTTTTTGTCTTCGACTGAGAGAAGCAGAAAATAATCTGAGATTCGAATTATATCATCAAAGTGAATATTACCGATGCCGAAAAAGTTTTCGAAGATATTTTCAGGAGATGATCCCTCTGATTATGAGAATCGTACTGCAAGTGAAACATAGAAGCGGACGATGATGAATACCGAGAGTTCGTGTTCATTTTCGTACGCATAACATACAATAAAAAGCTCCTATGGAAGCTTTCGCTCGTCGATATTGCGAGAGTTCTATGGGCAATAAGGAAAAAAGGCTATTTCTCATACGGATCTCAAGATAAGGATATAAACAGCCATTACAGCCTGAGCAATTGGTTTGATAGCAATAAGGATTCGAACGAATTCTATCTAAGCTGGCTCAATGCGAAATATATTCAATACAGCTGCTGAAAATGGGACAGATGAACCCAGGAAGTCGAAGAAGCCCAAGAGAATAAATTGAATTTCTATGCAAAAAGGCTCTGAATCTTCAAAAGAGAAGAATGAAAAACCCTGCTTGATCTCGGGTGCTGATGGTGATGACTCATGTTCTACATGGCTGAGAATTATGGCATAAAATGCAAATGACTGACGCTCTCGCTCGCTCAATTCGAGTATGTGACGGCTGAAATCAAGAGGAGATGACTCCAGGATCTCGTGAGCGTAGAGGTCAGGAATATCCACAATATGCAATGAAAATATGACTACATAGTGAGCGTATGAGTGATGGAGCATGTTAAGGATTACAACGACCTATATAAGAAAATTTCCAAATCTCTGAATAAGGATTGAAAAACCCTGATCCACTCTATGTTCCAAGAATCCAATAAGCTCACTTTGGCAGACCCGTTCCTTCTCAAATACATTTTCCCCGGAGGCTGAATCCCGCAGCTCAAGCATAATCTCAAAATCTTCCGCAAGTATTTTGAATACGCTGATCCAAATGAGCTTCCCGATAAATCATATCCGAAGACGCTCGAGTGCTGGTACGGCACATTCTGCAGAAAAGAGAAAGAAATAAGGAAACTGCTCAAGGAAAAAAGTAAAGTCAAAGATATAGATTATGCCATCAGGGTTTATAAGCATTACCTGGTCTCATGCTATTGCTGACTCTATGAAAATTGACTGGTTTGTAATATATTGGCCTATAATTAATCGATCAGAGAAAGATACTGAATATAAAATCCTCCAAATGGAGGATTTTATCTGATATTGGAATTATGATCAATTCGAGTTCTGCCAGACAAAATTGAACATATTCTTCATCATGGTTGCGAGTTGCTCTTCCTGGATATGGACTCAGACGATGGGATGGTTGTCGGTAACTAATATGACATGGTTTCAAGAAATTACCATAGTTTCGATATCTCAGAATCATGATTGGATGATTCTGGTCTCCCTGAGCTCTTCTTCATCTTTTCTTAGAAGTCATGGCGAAATTCAATACTCGTTCGTCAGCAATTTAAGAGTGATTTTCTTCTTCAATCTAGAATGGAGAAATCCGCTCCTTTCATATCTGATGAGCTCCTCCAACTTTACCTCGTCTCCGATATTCTCTTTCCTGTAATTAGTATTCGTAATCATCAATATCTCTTTATTATCAGTATCAAGAGAATCCTCCAGCAACTCGATATAGCCGGAAACTCATTCGAAATATGTGATTTTCGGAAGGATTTTTTTTGTGTTCTTGATTTTTGATAGTTCCGGCAGAAGACTTGAAAAAATTATCTTTTTCCTCTCAATCTTCTCCTCTTCCCTTATGAGATTCTGATGGATTTTCTCGGGATCCTCCGGGAAATATGTGAGGATATTCTCACGATCTATCTTCATCACAAGTCATCTCTCTATGAGCTTATCGAGAAGCTGGTAGACTGTGGCTCGCGGGATTGCAGTCTCACGCGAAACGGTTCACACTATTCAAGAACCGAGCCTCAGAAGCGAGACATAAACCTTTGCTTCATTCTTAGCCAATCATAAGACTTCTAGGATATCTATGATTTTATCGTTCATTTTCAAGAAATTTAAAATATTCGAGAGAATTATAGGAGAATAATTGGGTTTTACAAATTTTATGGATGCAATTACGTTATATGACTACATCCGTTTAGGATCTATATGCCACTTGCAGGAAAGACCTTGATCCTGAGGCTTGGTATCATCTATTATCTGGGCAACCCTCACTCATTTGAAATCTTCTTTCGACAGCACTGGAAGGAATATTTCAGCAACTCATAAATCCCTTAATCTGCTTGTCTGAATGCTGATATCTCAAGAGCTGAATATCACCACCTTCCCTCAATCATATACGCTTTCGCTGATTCTTGAGAGAACTTCCTTATTTATCTTTCAATCTTTGATCAAAGTATCATCTACATCCACACAAGTTATATCAAGACAATCTTCAGTTTCTCTTTTTGATTGCTGTCTGCTTTCCGATAAGGCTGATTCGACTTTTTCAATGCGCGACTTGAATGCCAAGGCCTTATCTTCTCAGACGATGCCAGCTATAGCACCGAGGAATCCGTCTAGCTGATTGTCCAGAAAAGTGTATTCGATGAATCTGTCAGCATCTTTTCCGTGATTCTCTAATGCATAGCCGACCATTTTGATCGCATATTCCCTAGGGGATTTTGAGTGCATAAGAAGGATGAGCTTCATATGGTATTCATTCTCGAATTGCCTTTGCAATCATTCGATATCCAGGCAATCAGGCCTAAATGTGAATTCATCAAGCTTTCAGCTTATCACATCTTCCATGGCCATAATCGGCAAAGGAGATAGGACTCTCGTCAGACAGTTCCCGTTTTTCCTAATCGAATTCTCCATAAGATCTGCTGAGATTCCGTAAAGCCCGGGGAATCAAGCCAGCGATGACTGCGCACCGCCTCTTCTGCCATAATTCTCAAAAAGATGGCAAAGGGAGTGATCATCATAGCTTGAAGCCGTAAGATAGGTTTTTGCGATTTTCTTAATCAGAGGAGAGAATGTTTCATGTCTATTGTATTTGAATAACCGCCGTATCACCTCTTCAGCATCCATGCACTCATTATATGTTTTTTGTCCGAAATATTCCTGAATTCATCTTATTCAGGATTTTTCATAAATAGCTGATAATTGCTCATAAAATATCTGGTTGCGCTCCCTATATCGCTTATCGAACTCTCAGAACTCCTCGCCTACCAGATCTGATGGTGCGCTCAGCTCTTCGATCATCTTAATGCGTGCAGACTCCCTTAATCTTTCTTCTTCTGCGAGATCCTTCAATCTCTCTGCCTCTTTCATCTCTTCGTCTTCAATCCTCATTCTCTCGATTATCTCAGAAAGGTAAGCCTCTGAAAGCTTCTCTCACTCAAGTATGACCGAAGCTCTTCATCTGAATAGCTTGATAAGCCTCTTCTTTTCCCTGTAGGGCTTCTCGATTAAGGCCATCTCTCTTGTAACTTCCATATCTGTCACCCGACCCATCTCATCCAATATAGTTCTCATAAGTAGATAAATTAGGAATTAATCATCTAAGCTAAATGCTTTTGACAATCTTGATTATTAGGTTATTCCTAAAAATGGCTAAGGAGATGATGATATTAAGTGATAGTTTACAAGATTGATAGCTAATTAAAGGGAAGGAAATTTGTCGTCAGATTATGACGAAATATTTTATGTATGGCTATAGTGTTCCTCGGAAGAATGAAAACATCCCTCGTTTTCACGAGGGATGTTTTCTAAAATTTCAATGGAGCCACCATCGGGAATCGGACCCGAGACCTCACCCTTACCATGGGTGCGCTCTACCAGCTGAGCTATGGCGGCATTTGTCAGAACTGAGAGCCCGAGAATTGAAAACTAAGGAGTCTTAGACTCATTTTCACTTGCTTTTTTCTGAATTAGCTAGATAGTAGTTATATTTATTACACCTAAATTTGCAAATTAATTTATCCTAAAATGGTTTCAATATTGTTCTTGCTGCTCATAATCTCATTCATCCCCATGTTAATTTTCGCGCCATGGGTTCCTACAAGGTATTCTGACATAGAGAGAATCGGTAAGCTGACCGGACTGAAAGAAGACGATGTGGTGTATGATCTCGGTTCCGGAGATGGAAAAGTGATTTTCTGATTATCCAAAATGTCAAACTGCAAGTTCATATGAATCGAGAGCTTCATTTTCCTATATCTATACTCAATCCTGAAAAAATATCTCTATTTCAAAGACAAAAATATCGATTTCAGGATAGGCAATATCTTCAATTCTGACTTAAGCGACGCTACTGTCATATATGTTTTCTGATTTCCAGAAAAGATGGGGAAGCTGACGAAAAAGTTGCTGAAAGAATGCAAGAAGTGAACTCGGGTGATCTCATATTCATTTGAGATAGGATGATTGAAAGTACTCAAAAAAGACAAGCCTAGCGACAAGGAGCTGACGATCTATGCCTATGAAATCTAGAGCCTAGGAATACAAGCGAATCTTCTTCATGAATCAGGCTTCGCTCATTTCAGTGCACTGCAGGCGATAATTGATCAGTCGGCGCATATGACCATTTTCTTTGAGGAGCAATCGCAATCCTTGAATTCGAAATTTGAGGAATAGCTTATTTCAATACTGTAGTCAGCTTGCATTCTGGAGAAATAATTAGGCAGATTGTCGAGAAATGCCTTATCGGGAGATTCGACTTCATTTTCAAGTCATCTTCATTGCTTTATATATCTCAGGAAGTGCATCTTTATCTTTGGGAGCTTACCTCTGGTTATCTCGTTTTTATATATTTTATTCAGCATTGCTACGCATTTGACGATTTCTTCAAGCTTGTCCGCATTCTGCTTCATGACCACCGCCTGGAATGAAAAAGGGATTCATAGATCGGCGCATTCCTCTACGCTGTCCATCATATCATCCCAATATGGATGTCAGAAATCGAAATATGGATTCACTATATGATGATGATCCTCAAAATACCCGTGCATCGAAAAAATGATGCCGCTGATTTTGCCTTTCATTTGCTCCAGAATCTCTCTCGGAATCGGTTTCTTATCGACTGTTCATGAACTCAATATTTCGATTTTCCTTCAGTTCTCGTGCAAAAAATCAACCATTCGGACGATATCCGGATGATGGAACGGTTCTCATCAGGATAATCTCACCATATCGAATTCGCTGAATTCCTCGATATTCCTGCAGAATGCATCAAAATCTGCATAATCTCATCTTTCAGGGTTTGCCTGTGTGCTGCAATGGATGCAGTTAAGGGTGCATTTTCCTGTGATCTCATGAGTCAATTCCTTGGTTCACCTGACGATAGTCCCGACAAAATTTTCGGAACTCTCCACTGCTCAAGGCATCTCATGTCACTGCTCATCCGGTCTGTTCATACTACAGGAATAATTCCTTAAATATATAATCTGCAATTGCTGCTCATTTGTTTGTGACCGATATATTATCGTCTTTTTCTGAAATCAGAAAATCATCTTTGAATTCTTTTAGCTTTTCATGGTTTTTTATATTTTTTGCTGGCAATCATACTGTCCTCCAATCGAAAATGAGCCTTTCGAGTTTCAGGTCTTCGTCCTCTAGCTCTTCTTCGTAATCAATTGCTCCGGTATAGTACCCGATGAAATTCTGCGCATTCGCAAACCTCATGTTATCGAGGAAGCTGGCAGCACTGAGTCAGAATCCCTTGTACTCGGTGTGGTTCCAATATCAGGAATTGTGCAGGCATTCATGGCCATTCTTCGCGAAATTGGAAATCTCATATCTGGCAAATCCAATAGATTCCAGAAAATCAGCGACTTCCGCGTATTCTCATCATAATTCCCCCTCATCAAGAGATAGTTCTTTCCAGCTTTGCGGATATTTTCACTCTTCGAGCATATAGGCGCTTATATGCTTTATGGTTTTATATCTGTTCAAGAGCATTTCAATATCCGCTTTTGTCTCTCATTTCTTCACATATGGCAATCCGATTATGAAATCGAGTGCAACATTCTCAAATCCCGATTCTTCTAGGATATCAAGAGCGCTCAAAATCGTTGCTCTCTTGCATCTTCATATCTCTTCCAGAGATTCTTCATTCAGGGTCTGAACCCCCATGCTGATCCTATTCACTCAGATTCTTTTCAGTCACTCTACATATTCCCTAGTTATGAATTCGGGATTTGCTTCAAGTGTGATTTCACAAATGTCTGCTTTGCGTCATCCTGAATTTATTTCAGGATCCAGCTCTCAGTTGCAAGATTGATTCTGAAAACCATTAATTGAAGATATCAGCTTAAACTCCGACAGAATCCCTTCTAATTCCTCTATCCTCAATATAGATGGAGTTCATCATCAGAAATAAATGGAGAATTTCCCATCTGGTTCTGATCCGATAGGATGGTTGCTGAAAAAATCCCTGATTTCCCTCTTCAGGAAGCCGAGATATCTCTCGACAAGCAAATCTTCCATTCAAGAAAAAGAAGCAAAGTGACAATATTTGCACTTGCTTCTGCAGAACGGGATGTGGATATAGTAATTCATTTTTAAATTCTTTTAGGTACCTTTCTCTCAAATGTCGCCTCTTTAACCTTAAAGAAATCCTCAAGGCTTATTATTTTAAGCTCTTCGGCTTGCTTAAGCCAATTCTGAATATTGAAAAACAATACTTCAGGCATCATGCCTTCAAAATGGCCTGCACCATTTTTAAGCGGCTCAAACAGATGCTCATTGTGTATCTTAATGATTTCCTCGCACGAGAAAACTTTGTAGCTCCTGAGCGAAAATTCTCTTCATCAGATTACTAATTTCGCATTACGGGAAACTTCTCAATCTCAATATGCTTCCTGCACTTTCCCGAAATGATAATAATATTCATCGTCCTCGGCTCATCTCATATCTCTGTCATAGAGATCATTCGGATAATACCATACGAGATCTCATGCTTTGTAGTGTCCGCTTTGCCTTTCTCCTGGTAAAATCACAACCTGCTGCTGTCTTTGCAGCAAGACATTGATAAGTCCTTTGACCTCTTCTTGTCTTGCTGGCATATTTTGCTGATTCAAGAGTTTTCTGAGCATTTTGATGAATGGCTCTTCTCATCTTATAGAAAGAAGCTTTTCCAGCCTCGGAAGAAGGTCTTTTCCCTTGATAATGTCCACCTCTTCTTGTGAAACCACCCGGATGCTCCTTAATGGGATAGTATCTCAATTTTCGAAAAATATATTAAGGTCATATTTATCTACAGTGAGTCAGCTATCATATGTCTCGATGCTTATGACTGTTGATTTCTTGTACTCATAATCATCTCTCGGATCTTGAGGGTTTGCAACATACCAAAGAGTCTCTCATACCGCATAATGATCTTGATTGCGTGTCTGCGGCAGCACAAAATCATCCATCTTCTCATCGCAGCCAAGAGCTAGAACTTCCTCGAATCTGCTTATTATTTCCATAATTGCAGGCTTTCCTAGGCTCCTGAGATAATCAGATTTTGTAGGGAATTTTCGGGTATCATAACTCCCAAGGATGTGGAATATGGATCAGAGCGACTGATTCAGATCAGTGCTTGAACTTTCTTCTTCAGATGGGAAATTTTTAGTCATATTGTATGATAAATATTAATTGTTCAGTCATATTGAATTAAGAAATTCTCCAAGACTCATTCACTTCGGTTCGCATTTCGATCTCACAAAATCATCAACGCCGGTGTAAAGGATATTTTTCATCCTTTCTCTTTCTTTTATAACATCATCTTCTGAATCTTCCGCCTCTTCATCCATCACAGCTTCTATAACCATAAAATATTGCCTCAGACTGATCTTATTCGGTTCGCAGAAGTTCTCCGTAATGAATTTCATAGTGAATTCCAGCGAGTTTATCATTCATGAATAGCCTAAATGCTTCTGGTTTGCCCTGAGCTCATCGTACATATTAAGTTCATGATATGCTATCACCTCTTCCATGGAAAAGAATATCGGCCTGGATATAGGAAATTGACCTAAGACTCAATTTACGATTATCGTATCTCACTCAGCTTTAGAGTTAGTTCCGACCACTTTTGATAGTATCAGCTTCTGCTCTGAAACATTGGGCATTTCATGCATTGGGGATTCGGTGATTTTCCTTGTGTCATAAAAAAGTACATTTTCTCATTCCTTGAAATATTCAGCCTTCCTATCCAGAGGCAAGGTCACAGGCGGCACTGAATTCATTATAAGATCAACCCTTCATGTTATCCCCTCCAGATTCAAGGGCCTCAAGAGTCCTGTCTTCTCCATAATTTTTTGTACTCCTATGCTTAGCCTATTCATGATAAATTATATTATTCAGATAATAAATTGATTTATATGAATAATACAGTGTTTGTCAATAGCAATTATTCTGCAACCGACAGTAACTCGTCCAGCTTGCAGCGACCCTTTTTTCTACCAGCAGTCAGCTCCCCTTATTTGATCATGTTTGCGTAATCGTAACCCATCCGGCTTGCAGCCACCTTCCCTAAATTAGGGAAGGAAAATTGTTTTTCTGATTTTTTTCAATTTTTTTCTCAGAATCTAAATGTATTTTAGAAAAAAATAACATTACAAAATTATGTCCAATTTTCATAGAAAACCTGAATATATAAAAAATTTATCCAGAGATTTAAGAAAGATACAAACTGAATCAGAAAAATTGCTTTGGGAAAGATTGAGGTGAAAAAAGCTGGATTACTTGAAATTTTTGAGACAAAAGCCAATATTTGCCTACAGACAGAATAATTGATTGGGTAGGTTCTATATTGCAGATTTCTATTGTCATTCTTTAAGGCTTATAATAGAGGTGGATTGAAAAATACATAATAATAAAACCAGAAGAGAATATGACAGATTAAGGGATGAGATACTTAAAAACAATAGCTACAAGATACTAAGATTCACTAACGATGATGTATCATATGGCATAGACAATATTATAAATGAGATTCTCAGATTTAAAAACTCCATCCTTCCCTAATTTAGGGAAGGTGCCGAAGGCGGATGGGTTATGTTAGCAGTTTTTCTGCGTTTGTATAGACTTATCGGATGGATTGCATCAAGATTAATTTAAAAATTCACACCATACCCTTCCCTAATTTAGGGAAGGTGCCGGAGGCGGATGGGTTACGGAAGGTGCCCGAGGCGGATGGGTTACTCCACGCTTGTATAGAACTTATTCTCTATGATGTCCGAGATTTGCTCAAATACCTTTTCTACTGATTTGGATGCGTCTATCTCATAGATTTTTCTTGATTCATCAGTCCATGCTGAGATAAGGGGAAGAGTATTGAGATAAAAAGTGTCGACTCGTTTCTTGACCGCATCAGGAGTGTCGTCAGCTCTTGTGATAAGCTCATTTCAAGTCGCAGGATTTGTGTCTCAGGCAAAATCAGGTCAGAAGCTTTCTCATGTTTTCGGATCGATTCTCCTTCAGCTCAATCTCTTTATCGCAAGATCTTTGCTTAAGTCGAGATAGAATACCACATATTCACCTATTATCATTTCAAAGATCTCTTTTTGCTCTATGCTTCTTGGAATTCCATCAAAAAGTATGAAATTCTCCGAATGCGAGTCCCTATAATGTTTCAGAATCCTTCAGATAAGCTCTGTCGGGACGAGCTTTCACGCTGTTACAAGCTCCTTGACCTGGGCTGATTCTGGCAATCAAAGCTCGCAGAAATTCCTCAGTTTCTGTCACATCTCAAAGAAATTATAGCTGTATTTCTCTTCGATAAGCCTAGCCTGTGTGCCTTTCCCGCTTCATTGGATTCAGACAAGTACGATGTTCATAGATTCATTGTTAAAAAATATCTGAAATCACTTTTCCGATCATCTCGGATATGGCTCTTAAATTATTATCCCTTCTCAGTTCCCGGGATATCTCCAGTTGAAAAATATCATTATCGATAACTTTTGAGTATTGTATTCAAAAGCATTTATATTGTGCACTGAAATTTTCTCATATATTTGAAATAAGTCAAAATGATTTTAAGCATAAATCGAATTCATCTCTCATTTTCAATGCGACATCATATCCGAGAGTCTGTTTTCAGATAATGAGATTCAGCTTTGAGCCCAGAGATATTTCCCTTCATTTGAAATTCATTCAGATTCATATGTCTATTCATTCTGACCGATTATCCCTCATTCAATGCAGATGGATGATTACAGCTTTCCCATTGTCAGAAAGTTTTTTTGCCCATGATGCAAGAAATTCGAGATCATCGTAGAAATCCTTCATCGGAGATTTCTTCTTTGACCAGTCATACTCATGGCTTCATGCTATGAACGGCAATCTGTTGAAATCCTCCACGAAATCAGGATAAGTTTTTGCTCTCGAATTGGAATGTTTGAAATATGTTTTATTTATGACTGCGGAGGCTGAGAGTTTTTCCGAAAGCATCAGAGCCAGAATATCGGTATTGATATCGTCTCAGGCTCAATGAGTCGCCACAATGACATATTTTGAGCTTCATGTTATCTTCGTTCAATAATTTGTCTCCATCATTTTTTTATTTCATTACCTCGGACATTATATGCCCGGAATTCCATCAAGCAAATGGATTTCAAAAAACAAAGAAGCTATATTCCTATAGCTTCCCTATATTCTCCTTTCTAGCGTAATAAGCCGGATTCTGTATCTCGATGCCAATCTATCTAGGGTTTCAGTCACCCGAAACCTCAAGCAAGGTATGCGATTCAAGTGCGCTAAGACACGTATTCACTTGAAAAGCACCATTCCTTTTGCACTCCATAGGGTTTACCCACACATCCAAGTCTCCTTGGAGGTTCTTCGGTAGCGATTTCTCACACCCAAAGACTTTTCACCTTTCGAGAGGATTGAGAACTGAGAAATTAGAACTTAGAATTAATGAATCATTGAAGCATTTTGATTATTTCATCAAGATCTTTATTTAATACCTCAAAATCAGATTCTGAGATAAATCAAAGATTTTTAGAAATAATTAACTGCGTTTCAACCTCAAGACAACTTCATTTAGAAATATATAGAAATTGTCTTAATTCAGGAATTCCATTCCTTCATGATCATTCAGCGATATTGCTGGGTATAGAAACTGCAGCTCTTCTTATTTGTGAAACTAAAGAGAATTTTTCATCATTCGGAAATTTAGATGTAATCTCGTAAATCCGACTCACAAAATCAACAGATTTACTCCAAACTTTAAGATTCTTGTAATTAGTATTCATAAAAGAATATTAACTTAGTTCTAAACTCTCAGCTCTCAACTCTCCCTATTATTGTCTCTGTGGCACTGGCCGTACCGGAATCTTATGGTTTATGCATCCCGGCCGCAGTCGTTATCTGCTATGGTGTCTTAGCAGTGTCCAGACTTTCCTCCCCGAATCACTTCAAGGTAGGCATCTGCGCTAAAAAGGAGATTTGCATTTTATTTCATAATGCTCAAATTGCAAATATTAATTATGCGGTAATAATTTTGATTATTCGTCTTTTTTCAATAAGCTTTACGTGCCCATCGGGCGGAAATTATCAGATTACCCAAATCACATGAAAAAAATCATAATGGAAGAGCTTAGGAAAAAATGAATACCGGATTTCAAAGTGCTGTTCAGCAAAGAATCCATAGAAGTTTTGCCTGATCTGCTTCTGGAATTGCTTGAAGGAAGGAAAAAGATATTCGCCGAGCTTCTGGAAACTCCAAAAGAAAAAATATCATTTGAGATATTCGAGGATGAGAATTTCCTGAACTATCTTTTCATGCTGCTGAATCATTACGAATGAGTGAATTCTAGCGATGTGCTGAGAAAAATCATCGATGATTTCAGACCTGCTTATATGGATTTCTCAAATGAAGTGGAATTCTCAAAACCATATTATGAGATGTTCATCCACTTCAGAGACAATTGCACACTTGACGTGGAACAGAAGAGAATCATAGATCTTACGATCAGGAATTTTGAGCAGAGCTGAATTCATCTTCCTGAAGATAAGCAGAGCAGGCTGAAGGAAATCAATCAATCGATGGCTAAGCTAGGTTTTGATTTTTCCAACAATGTCCTTGATAGCGAAAAAGAATTCGAATATTTCTTTGGGACGGATGAATTCCTGAAGGAAATGCCAGAGGATGATCTGTCAGTCGCAAAAGAAAAAGCGATAGCGGAGTGAAAAGCCTGATACAGATTCACGAGCGATATCACATCGTACATGGCTGTCATGAAATTCTGTTCATCAAGCGAGATAAGGAAGCATTTCTATACTTGCAGGAACACAAAAGCCACAAGCGGAAAATATGACAACAGACCGATGATACTGGAAATCCTGAAATTAAGGAAAGAGGAATCCATCCTACTATGACACAAGAATTATGCCGAAAATTCACTAGTGGACAAAATGGCTGAAAGTCCTGAGAAAGTCATAGAATTATTGGAACAGATCAGGGAAAGGGCAATAGGGAAATGAGAATCAGACCTTCAGGAAATACGGGATTATTTTTCTCTAGAATCTTTCTGACCATGGGATTTGGCTTATTATTCTAGGATTCTCAAGGAAAAGAAATATGAAGTCGATGAGAAAGAGGTTAAGAAATATTTCGAATATGACACGGTCAAGAAATGACTTTTCGATATCGCAGAAAGGCTATATTCTATAACTTTCGAAGAGATAGATGCTCCGAAATTCGATCCTGAAATCAGGATTTACAAGGCTTTCAGAGATTGAGAATTCAAGTCATACTTCATCATGGATATGTTCTATCGCAAAGAGAAGACTAGCTGAGCATGGGCTGATTGCCTAAGGGAAAAGCTAAAAATCGAGTCTGCAGATAATGATCCTATAATCTTAAATGTCTGCTCATTCCAGAGATGAACAGATGGAAAAGCGCTTCTGAATCTTTGAAATGTGCAGACCATGTTCCATGAATTCTGACACTGACTGCATGTCATGCTTTCAGAATCAAAACATTCGTGACTTAATGGATTCCATGTAGAATGGGATTTTGTAGAGCTGCCTTCACAGATAATGGAAAATTGGTGCAATGAAAAAGAATCTCTTAAGACTTTTGCAAAGCATATAGACACAGGCGAAGTCATCACGGACGAGCTTCTGGAAAAATTGGACAAGCTCCAGCATTTCATGACTTGAGTCTGAGCACTTGCGCAAAATCAATATTGAATGCTCGATATGAAACTCCATACAGAAGAGCCGCCAGAAACCATAGAAGAGCTTGATGATAAGGTTTTCAATATATTTCAAGACATCTCGCTTTTCACACTTGAAAAAGAAAGCACAAAAGTTCATGCCAGCTTCACCCACATCTTCGGGTGAGGATATGCCGCATGATATTACAGCTACCTGTGGGCAGAGATAATCGAAGCGGATGTCTTCAGCGAATTCAAGAAAAATGGAATATTCAATCCAGAAGTCTGAAACAGATTCTACAGTACTATTTTATCGCAATGAGCCAGAAAACCAGCTCGTGAGCTTTTCCATGATTTCATGTGAAGAGATATCGAGCTCGATGCATATTTCAAGAAACAAGGGTTTTAGGGAGGGATGAGGGCTGAGAATTAAGAACTAAGAGGGTAAAATAATAAAGAGGCTTTTTTTTGAAAAGCCTCTTTATTATTTATTAAAATCCCTTTTTTTCTATGAGATAAATTTTCAATCTTTGTCATTTCGACTGAAATGGAGAAATCTATTTACTTTGAAATACCTTTTTCATCATCCTCGAGGAGGCGGGGATCCAGTTAATTAATGGCCACCAGTATCAATCATTGCGACAATGGCACGTCCATCCGGATTAGCATTCATACTTTTGAATGACCCAAGTATGCAACAGACATTGGGGGAACGGAAACACTATCTTAAAGATTATCGTTGGGAAAGTACCCGATGGGGCGGAAGGGTTACTTCATTGACCATTCGCTATCACTATTCACTGACCCGTGCGGAGCGGAAGGGCAATCATTTGCTTCCGATCAGAAGGATAG
>CAZKLD010000002.1:0-179901 GCA_964553745.1 uncultured Candidatus Peribacteria bacterium
ATAGGAATGCAATCGTCGCAAGGATCGCTAGGATTACTATTACTACGATGAGTTCGACTAAAGTGAAGGCTTTGATATTTTTTAACTTGTTCATAAAATATTAATAAAGAAATATGTATATTTAATTTTTTAAACATCTTACAGGATATCAAGTAAGCTTATCTTTAGTGCTACGGCTTACACCTATGTTATTATAATTTAAGTATCTTCTGTATGCATTAGAGCCACTTGCAGAACTTGACCACAAGCTTGTGCTTCCGCCACGATCATAGAAAGTAGATCCATTGGCATCGCGGTATCCTCAAAGAGGAATTTTAAGTGCTTGAACTATATTATTTGAGGTTGTTTTTAAGTTGTTATTCAACCATCCAAGTCAATCAGAAACACATCTCCATTGATTTTCAGCATTAACATCCAAGCAATTTGGAGATAGTGCTGATTCTAAAATAGACCATTCTTGATCACTTGGCAAATGCCATCCTGTTGGACATGCATTATCAGCCTGCGAAGCCTGTGACCAAGTATAGAACTTTCACCAAATATTATTGACTGTTCAGGATACTCAAGAAGCAATAGTCCAATCTTTTTCCTTTGAATTGCCTGACATTGATAAATCTCATATAGGACAATTTGCTGGTGTACTTACAGAATTGTAGCTATAGCAAAGAGAAACTGTGCCTAAGCTTCAATTATCTTTATATCACCATTCAAATCAAGTTCAGAATACACTGTTGCATCAAGACCACCTATAAGTTATTGACCCCGTTGTAAATACATAATCATCATTTGTACAGTTAGATCAGGGAATGTCTCTCCATTGCGATAATTGTGATGTATTTATAGTACTAGAAATATTTCATCATAATGTATGTTTCACTAACATAATTCAGATTTGAATTAATTCGTTTCAACTTGAACTTAATGTATTTTGAATTATTGGTGTATTGATATTTGATCAGGAATATGCTGCTTGCATTTTCTGCATCAATGCAGTTATATCAGAATCTGACAATTTATCAGAACCTGTAGAATAAATCTGATCTGCCTTATAGTTTGCGAAGCTATTGATTCAAGGAAGAAATATGGTTCAAGAGCTGAAGGTGCTGTTGAATTCCATGTTCTGCTGATTCGCAGGATTAAATCAGAACAATGTAGGGGTCGGGATATAGTAATAAGTGCTTCAAGTGAAAACCTTGAGCAGGACTCAATTGTAGTTTCATGAGATGTAGACGTTCACGCCAGTTCAACCTAGGGCATTCGCCTCGGAAGAACTGAGAGATGAGAACTGAGAACCGAGAAGATGGAAAGGGTTAAGGCTCTTTTCATATGAAGTCGGATTCTCGAAGTTTCAGGCTACTTGGTATTCTCTCTTGTTTGAAGCTAGAGAATAATCGTATTCAGATCATTTGAGAGGATCCACCACTTTCTTTGAGAGATTCTTCTGGAGCATCCTGTAAGCTGAATCTCAGATTGTTCATTGGTTCCAGATTATTCATCCGGAGTAGGTATATGAGAAGGGCTTGTCGGGAGCAGGATAGGTTCAAGCATTTACATTGTACATCTCTACTGATTTCTTGATGGAAGAGATATCGGAGAGTCGGGTTGAATCCCTGGCAGAACCGGATTGCGAAGAGAAAGACAGGAATGCTATCGTTGCGAGAATCGCTAGGATGACTATCACTACGATAAGTTCTACTAGAGTGAAGGCTTTGTTGTTATGGTTTCTTTTTATGTTTATCATATTCTTTAAATTAAATTAAATAAAATCCGAATGATTCTAATGCATTAATCGGATAAAATCAAAAAGAATTTTAAAAAATTCAACCGCAAACCAACTTATTCCATAACATGCCCCGGCAAATGCGAAATACAGAGCACTGCAAATTATGCAGGGATTGTTTTTAAAATTGTTTTTATAAGGTTGACAAAAAAGGCATTAAAGTTATAAATATATTTATGTTTAAATCTAATGACAAAATTTATAATGATTAATTCGATACCTAATTGAGTTCAACCTACCTGAAAACAGACCTCAGCACAGCTTCTCCTGCCATTCATCCCTAAAAAAACTGAAGAATTGCTGAATGTATCTAATTCTGCTATCCTAGAAACATTTACCCCAGAAGCGCAGGACATATTCACCGCAAAAAAAGAAGATGAAAGCCAAGTTCTGAGATGACATCTTAGGCATCTTCCGTTAGTTCCATGAGTGGTGCAGAAGTGACTGCTGTTTCATGCGCTCAAGATGAATGATGATGTTTATTCATGAAAAGCGATAATAAAGACGACTTTCTGAATGGCTATAATGCCAGGAGATATAGTCAAGGCCGATAAGGGCAATATGGAAATCATCCACACCGGCTGAAACTTTGCGGTAAAAATAGAAAAAGCGGATTCATGTCCTTGATATATCGAACTGAATTATTGCGAAGGCAATGAATCGAAGATGAGCGGACGGGAGCTTGATAGGATTTTGCTTCAATCGTGATTGTTCAGATTTGTCACATGATTCGCATTCCTGAGAAAATCGATACAAACCGAAGTATCAGAATGAGATATATTCCAGTGATATTTTAATGTGCCTGAAGATTTCGCTTTTTTCACAATAGGAGATAAATGAGCAAAAATAATGGACCCTTTCCTTATAGAAGAGGTTGCAGCGCAGATGTGAGTAGTGGCATTCAATGAGAACATATGAGCTGTGACCGATGAGAACAATGGACTGCTTCCGCTATGAAAAACTATGACTTTCGATTCAAGCACTTGCAAATATTCATGAAAAGAGATTCTACTCGGATCAGAACTGAGGCTTGTATGAAAAATCATCGAAATCTCAAAGAAGGCCGCATCTTTTCAATATATAGTCTTTACTGAGAATAATCAGGAAGTCTTGAGATGAGATATCCGAGGGAAAATAGTGAGATTGAAAATGCTCAAGAAAATGACTAAATAACCGCATAAAAACAAATCGGAAAACAAGCATTATAGAAAAGGCTTGTTTTTTGGTTGCAGTTTATAGAAAAACCATATAATATCCCTACTCAATTTCAAAGGGAGGTGACTCGTGAGCAGAAAACAAAAACAGAAGAAAAGGCAAGAGAAAGCAAAAGAAAAGGATGTTGGCATGGAATACGAGATCATGGAGTTCTTTGAGTTGGATGTCAGTGTGCCGCTGTACTGCAAATCCTGCAGGCAAGTGCATTCATCAGACGAATGGCTCCTCAATGATTTCAATTGCCCCACAAAAGGGTGCAGCGCTTCCAAAAAGATCGTCATCCCCTGGAATCTCCTGAAATCCAAGCCTGAAAACAAAAACCTTCCGGACAAACCGGAAAGCGGCAAGTACTACAAAGTGCATCTCTAAAGGAGGAGCAATGCCAAGATTAAAGTAAAGAGCAGCCAAGATTCACGGCTGCTCTTTTATGTTTATCCTAATTGGTATTGACAATAAGCCTTCTTTTGTTATATTTCATTTTACTGATGTTTTGACATTCATGAAACAATACAAAAACCAAAAGAGGGCTAATCCAATGAAAACCGTTCGTCTGCTCCTATCGGCCATCCTTGTTTCTCTTCCGTTCACTGCAAATGCGGCGACTACTCAATTTTTTGAACTGACCACGAGACAAATCGACTGCGGTGAGGCTGCCGTGAGAGTCTCGAAGATTTTCGCAAAATACGCCTCAGGCATGAGCAAGGAAGAAATATCGGGGCAAAACAACAATGTCAACCCCAAAACCATAGGAACGATACTCGAAATCTGCGAGAATCTGAAGAAAGGAAAGAATGACATCACTCCGGAAGAGGTAAAGGATATCATTTATGAAGATTGTGTCAGTAGGCCCTGAAGACTCCTTCTGGTGCTGTCTTCGTATCCGATAAATGCATTTTTAACAGAGGGCAACTAAAATGAAGATCATTCGTCTGTTCCTGTCGGCAATTCTCGTTTCTCTCCTTTTCGCTTTCAATGCCTATGCTGATACTTCGGAGGAAGCTGCTGCCGAAATATCCAAAAATCCGGAGCTCATGAGCAAATTCAGGGCAATCAAAGCTACTGGGGACAGAAGCATTTGGTACCTGTTGCTGGATGATGGCAACTTCATGCCTATAGGCTCGTATGAAACAGGGGGGAAGCCACCTAACTTCAATCTCTATGTACGTTTTCTCGGAGGAGGTCATGTCATGATTCTCTATCCTAAGCAGTCGTCGGATGGAGAGATGAATATGCAAACGCTGATTACAGAGTTACAGATATAGCTTTTCTCTTACGTCTTATTGTTTCATGATAAGCCGTAAAATCCAAGAAAGGAGGAAACGCCATTGAAAAAGCGCCAATTCGCTGAAACCTGCCGCTGCAAAGAAGGCTGCATACGTTAGCCCGGAGGCTTTCCCTAGGGGAAAATCCGCCGGGCGGCAAACCAAAAAACAGGTCATCCGGAAGGATGGCCTGTTTTCTTTTTGCCAAAAAAACCATTTGATATACAATTGTGAAACAATATTTATAAATGAAAGAATAATATGAAGAACCTGCCGCAAGAATTCCTAGAAAGGCTTAAAAAAATATACTCCGAAGAAGATTACCAAGAAATCCTTAAATGATTTGAGGCAGAAAGGATAACCTCATTCAGGATCAACACCTTGATGTCCGACAAGAAAGAAGTCGAGGATTATCTCAATGCAAACGATATGAGCTTCACGATAGCTGATTTTTCCGAAATAGCCTACATAATCGATAAGAAGCATGAATTTACCCTTAAGTGAAGCAAACTTTTTTATTCGGGTAAAATCTATGTCCAGTGAATTGCCAGCCAGATTCCAGCAATCGTGCTTTCCCCTGTGAAATGAGATATCATTCTAGATGTGACTGCAGCTCCATGATCCAAGACGACTCAGATGGCTGCCATGACAAATAATTCATGCAGGATTGTTGCTGCCGAGAAGAATCAGATAAGGTTTGATAAGCTGAATTATAACCTGAAGCTCCAATGAGTGACCTGCACCCAAACAGTCAAAATCGATGCGCTCGATCTGAGTAAGAATTTTGAGCCCGAAACATTTGACAAGATACTCCTAGATGCCCCCTGCAGTGCGGAATGACGAATAAATATCAATAATGAGAAGACATTTTGATTCTGGACAATTGAGAACATCAGAAAGAAACATGAGCTTCAAATGGATCTCATTGAACATGTCATTCCTTTGCTGAAGAAATGAGGGACTCTTGTTTATTCTACTTGCACTTTAGCGCCAGAAGAGAATGAAGAAGTCATAGATGCCGTGCTGAAGAGAAATTTTAATATTTCACTTGCTGAAATAGATTTCACCTTGCCGAATTCACTTCCATGAATAATTGAATTCTGAAGCAAGAAATACTCGCGTGATCTAAGCAAAGCGCTCAGGATAAGCCCGTCCGAATTGAGCGAGTGATTCTTTATCGCCAAATTGATAAAGGATTAAATGCTCTTGGATTCTTCCCAAGAATATGTCTCCCGCCTCTGTAGAATGTATGGGCAGTCAGATAATGGAAGTTTTTTAAAAATCATTTGCTTTTTAACTTTTTTATGTTACGCTTAGTCCATATTTATGTAAATAGCACATTTCACAAAGTGGGGTCAATGTTTCATTAAATATGTTTAATTTTTTTTACTTTTATACTACTATGTTAGGTATCATCAAGAAGAAAGTCATGGATAAATGATTTGGATTTATTTCTCCAGAAAACGGAGGTGAAGATTTATTCTTCCACTTCTCTGCAATCGAAGGTGGAGTTTCTACTTTTGAATCAGTTGAGGCTGGTCAAAAAGTTGAATTCGACGTTATCAACGGAAGAAAACCTGGTTCAAAACAAGCTAGCAATGTCACTTTGGCATAATTCGCTTTAAAAATCCATAGAAAACCCCCGAGCAATGCTCGGGGTTTTTCTTTTTATTGCTCAAGATGCGATATAGATCCTATCCTGTTTATATTCCAGTATGCTCAATCGAATACAAGCTCTGTGACAGAAGTATTTTCAATTGCAAGCCTGAATGACATTCTCGCATCAGAGTCTAGGATTCACCTCAGGAAGCACCTTATCGCGAATCAGTGGGTGAATAATCAGATTATCTCAACTGGATTCTCTTCCGAAAGCAGCTCTGAGATGAACTTAGTCATCCTGATTTCGACATCTTTCTGGGATTCCCCATTCGGAGCCTTAAAATTATGATTGTCAGCCTGGATCTCCTTTATGGTTTCAGGTGTATAGATGAGCTCCCTCGATAATCATTCCCAATCTCATTGATCGATTTCTTGTAGTTCATTTCTGATTTTCAGATCTCAATCCGCAAACCCCAGATGTCCTCAGACTATCCTTGCAGTGTGTTTTGTCCTTACCGCATCAGATGAGTAGACCTCATCGAATCTTATTCATTTTTTATTGAGATATCTTCATAGCTTCTCCGCCTGCGAGATTCATTTTTCAGTGAGGATTGTATTTGGCGATCGCCCTCAGATGAGATTTGCAGCTGCATTCATCTCTGTTTCAGCATGTCTTATTAAGTATATTGTTTTCATGTTTTACAATTAAGATTCAAAAACAGGTGTGCGGGAATACTCTTTCAGAGTCTTGGCATATTCGAGGATATCCGCTCACAGATCATCTCTGAAGCTCTCGGGAATGTTTAGGGTCGGCAGAATTCATAATTTTTTCTGGATATAATAATTGTTCAGGCTTATCATTTGTTCAGATATGAATGGATTGATTGCTAAGAATTCTCAATGTTCATTGTCATCATTTTCCTTAAAATGGCAATCGGATCAGAATGTCAGTATGTAGCCGAGTTTTTCCCTGTACTCAAGTATGAGATCGACCCATGATTTGTTCGCTTTTGCATTTATCTCTACGGCATTTATACCAAGTTCCAGATAATATGCAATTCTTTCTCTGAACTGATTTTGGGTTAACTTGAAATTCGGGTGAGCCAAAGACAGAATCGCATTATTGTCGCGCGCCATCTCCGAACACTTTTCAATGCTTGGCTCATATTCTGGCATCAGAACAGCTCATATCCAAGGATATCTTCATTCATCCTTAAGGCAATTTTTTACGAATCAATCCCTGTCCAACTTTTCTCCGGTCAATTTTTCGACTAATGCGATATTCGTGTCTTGCATATACACATAAGATGATAGATGGGAAGAATTGAAATTATCTACATTCACTCATCTTTCCCTATAGAATTCTAGGAAATTTTTCCAGTCGATGATAAATCAATGTCATTGAAGCAGGCTTATCTGAGCCCTCATCTTATCCTGACGTCAAGCACGGCTTGAATCGAGAACCTCATGCACCTCTTGAGAGAATTTTTGGGCGTAGCAAGTAAAATGCAAGTGCTTATCGTATTTTCTATCCTTTCAAGAAATCTCGACTGCCTCAACGCTTTTGAATCCAGCCTCTCTGGCTAGCTTGGGAAATTCAGTGTTGATCACATCATGCTCGGTACAAGCTATGAATCCTGCTCATTTTTGCTTTGCCAGTTCGATGATTTCTACGGCAGTCAGCCTTCCGTCTGAAAACTTTGAATGAAAGTGCATATCTATTCTCATGTGTCGTTTGGTTAGATATTAGACGCTTTCATTATGCATGAAAATCGGAAAAAGATATTACAAAAGTACATTTATGTAAAAAAATAATTTCAGAAATTAAAATAATTTGCTTAATATAGAGATAATATTAATATGTTAAAAGTGTACTATTTCAATACATAATTTATGAGATACCAAAAAATACTTTCAAAATTAGGCCTCTCCGAATGAGAAAGTTCCGTTTATCTGGATCTTCTTGAACATGGCACATCATCAATCGTGGATATTTCAAATAGGACAGGAATTCACCGTCCGATGCTCTACAAGACACTCCCTTTGCTTGTCGAAACATGACTTATATCAAGCATAATAAGATGAAAGCGCAAATATTTCAAATCAGAGTCTCCCGAGCATCTCAAGAATCTTTTTGAGAAACTCTCGATGAGTTTCAACTCAATTATCCCGGATTTGGAAGATTTGTACGCCTCAAATGATACCAGACCCAATATACAGGTCCTAGAATGAAAAAAATGAATAAGGCAGATTTTTGAGGATGTCGTTCTTACTCTTAAGAATTGAGATACTTACTTCAGATACAGCTCAAGAGTCGATTTCTGAGGCAAATTTTTGCCAAATAACTATTATGAGCAAAGGGACAAGAAGAATATTCAGAGATATGTCATAACCAGTGAAACCCGAGCAAAAAGCAAGCAATCGAAACCAAATCGCGAAGTGGTATATATCCCCTCATGATTTGATCTTTTTGATGAGAATGTCGGTAAGCTCATCTATTGAAATAAGATTGCCATCATAGACTATAATACCCTCACTTCCTTCATCATAGAGAACAGGCTGCTTGCAAAATTCGAAGAGAAGATTTTCAGGACGCTTTTCCGATTTCTGAGGCAGATGATGGATGGGGAACGATAAAATCTTAAAAAATGTCTTTTTATGCGTTATGCAAATTCCCTAGCGGTTTAGGAATGTGAGGTTTTGCAAAAGTAAATGCAGAAGAGTATTTTGATTTCAAGATTAATTATGATATTATCTGCTAATAATAATTATTTCCCATGAAATTAAGCGAAAAAATTGACTATTTAGTTGATTCAAATGAAATCAAATGAGTTCAGCTTTCAGTGCTTAAGACCAAAGAGCAATACGAAAGCATTCTTTCAAATGATCTGTGAATGGACTCGAGGTTACCCGACACCGAAACAGAAACATGTGCCTCAGTATTCAACTGACTTGAATTCAATAAGGAGAAAATAACATCGCAGGCAGTGGTCATTCATACTGATGGAAAGCCGATATGAATCTTGTCCTTTGTAATAACCCCCATTCACATATTCAACAAAGAGAGCCGATATTTAAGAAGGAGATGAGATGATATTGAGATATTGGATTTCAAAGCTGCGACTTCAGAAGATTTGCCTGATTTCATAATAAGTCCCGCTTGGACTAAGATTTTAGATGAATACAGGTGAAAATATACGATCAGGTGATTCAGCCTATATGAATCGATAATGAAGGAAATCATTGCAAATGCGCCTCCGAAGACGGGCATTGAAGCAATCGCACAATGACAATATTGGCCAGAAAATATGAAAGAATGGAGTAATCTCATCTCAAATCTTCCGGTCTGAAGCATTTTGCCGAAAGATAGGATAGATTTTAATTTCGGAATTTTATCGCAACCGACCAAATGAAGCAAATCAACTGCAAAATTCGCAAAATATTTGGGGCTGTCAGAATTGACTGAAGTGTGCAACTCTAAAACCCTTTGACCAATATTCTACAAGAGAATCACTTAATAAAAAGTTCCGTTTCCGGAACTTTTTTTCGTATTCATAAATGGTTTTAAGAAATGATCTCTCTCCAGAAATCCAGATCATTTATCTTCTTCCAGGCATCCCTTATCTCATCCTTGACCCTGTCAATATCTTCATTGGTCCAATCGATGTTCACGCAAGGATATCTTCCATCTTTCCCTTCCACAAATTCTATAGCAAGGCTGGATGCGGTATATTTTGATGAGAGATCATTATCAAGATCGAACATTATTTTATAGAAAAGGAGTTGCCTGAAATATTTACCGTCAGAATTTGCAGTGTTTCAGAGTATCTCATTTGTAGATTTTGCCCTTCAGGTCTTATAATCCACCAGCCGAACCTCATTCTCAAAAATCTCCTCTATCTTATCTATCTTTCAGGTTAGCGGGATTCCGTCAAGAGTTATTCATCTGGGCCTGAAATCACATTCCAGCTCAACTGGAATCTTTAGTCTGCCATTATTCATATCATGCCATCATGCGAGTCATTCAAGTCATTTCTTCTCTAGTCTTGCGAATTCCTCGGGAGTCAGGATTTCCTGTCTGAGAAGCCAGCTGAATTTGCTATGCATGAAATCGAGGTCAGAAGCCACGTTATTATTCTTGAAATCGAGATAGAAATATTCGAGCGTCTTGTGGTAGACTTTTCAGAAGATGGTGAATTCATTGTCTTCGAAAGGATATTTGAATACGGTGTCCCTAAGGAATAATTTCGGATTCTCTATGAATTTATTCAGGTCCGATGGCGAAAGCTTGTAGTTCTTAAGGAATTCCAAGATATAATTCTCCTCCTCCTTGTGCATGCGGTCGATACTAACCTTTCATTTAAGCTCATTGATGACTATATCCCTGATGTCCGAATCATTGATCATCTTGACATTCTCCTGCAGCTCTTGCAGGAATTGGGATTGCAGCTTCGGCTTGTTTCAGCTTCAAGAATGGAATGAAAGTGAGAGATGCTTTCTGGCTCTGGTAATAGCCACAAAAAACAACCTCCTCTCTTCTTCGTCTCATTCTGCTCAAGATAGAGACTCCGTTATAGTTGAACCGATAACCCCATAAGGCAGCTTCAAATGCTCTATCACTCTCCTCGCTCACCAGTTCCCATGATTGAGACCCGGCACGAACACAGCATCATATTCTAGTCATTTCGATTGATGTGCGGTCATCACATTTATTCATCATTTGCTTCAGCCTAGGGCCTGTCTCGGTAAGATAAGCGAATATTTCTGATAGTATGATATTTTCTTGAGGAAATTATCCAGAGTGAAGTCATGGTTCGATGTCGCCCAGCTTTTCACTATTTCCAAAAGTGCATATATATCTTGGATGTCGCTCCAGTTTCCTGTTCTTTCCACATAATTCACAAAATCCAATCTCTCCATGACATATTTGAAGAATGCATAGAAATTCGAGCTTTGCATAGCCTGACAATCGAGTATCGAGTCAGTGAAGCCCTTAAATGACTCAAGAGTGCTTCTTATCGCTCATGATGAAAGATTCATTTCAAAGAGATTTCCCTGAAGTTTGTCTTCCTTATTCTCGAATAAGGCATGCATATGATCTTCATTTGTGATGAACTCAAATATCTTCAGCCTGTCTTTTTTGGTGTAATTGACGGATGAGAGCTTTCTCAAGAGCTTCAGGATATCGACTTTCGGGATGTCCCAGATTCCGCTTCTCAGAAGATCTGCAACCATTACTTCGCTTGAAAAAGGGTCTTTAATGACTCCTAGGATTTCCAGGATGAGTCTTACGAAGTTGGAATCCAGGATGTTTGAATTCAGCCTGCTCTGGACTTCATATGAGTTTGCCTGCAGCAGTCATGTGTAATCTTCGACTTCCCTGTTTGTCCTTACAATTATCGCAATCTCTTCCTGGAGGATTCATGATTTTTCCAATTCCTTTATTTTATTCACGATGAGAGCCTTTTCTTCTATTTCGCTTGGCAGTGAATAGAATTCCGGGTCAAAATTCTCAGTCGTGTTCGAATTAAGATTTTTTTCGAGTCACTCGATATAGTTTGATATTCTTGATGAATTATGCTTTATCGATTTTGTCGCAAGATTAAGGATATTCTGAGTAGAACGATAATTCTCCTGAAGGACTATGAATTTGGTATCTTTGTATTTCTGGGAAAAATAAAGCATATTCTCCAGATTCGCTCATTGGAAACGGTAGATACTCTGATCATCGTCTCATACGACTAGAATATTCTTATCATCAGATGCCGACAGTATGGAATCGACAATTGAATTCTGTGCATTATTCGTATCCTGATATTCGTCGACCATTATGAATTGATATTTTTCAGCATAGAACAATCTCAGGTTCTCATCGGTTTCCATCTTTCTCAAGACAAAATCTATCATATCCGCAAAATCGTAGACTCCCAGATTGTGGCATGCAGAAAGGTATTTCGAATAAATCAGGCTCAATTCCTCCAACTTGCGGATATGTTTCTCCTGCCTTTCCTTTTCATTGGCATATTTCTTGAGCTTCTGGTCTATTCAGTCCAGGATATCAGAATATTCGAGCTTCTGGCTTATTATGATATCATCGAATCTGGCAGGAGATATTCATTCCTGTTTGAGTTTGCTCACCTTATCCTTGATTGTCCTGAGATAAAAATATTTGTCATAGTCGCTCGACAAAGCCTCATATTTTCATTCGTCGATGATATTCTCATAAAGCTCGATCTGCTCAATGTCGTCTAATGTCCGAAACGCTCTGTACTCAAGGAATTTCTCTGGAAACATCTGGATTATGTCGTTGCAGAATGAATGGATCGTGCAGACGTTCACCTTGTAGCTGTCAGATCATATGAAATCAAAAAGCCTCTTCTTGATAGCGATCACTCAGGCCTCAGTAAAAGTGGTGATCAGGATATTTCCGGCATTCACTCATGTTTCTTTTATGATGTTCGCAGTCCTGAGCGAGATTATCTGGGTCTTTCACGTTCATGGTCAAGCGATGACCATGGCAGGTCAATAGATGGTATCGACTGCTTGTTTCTGCTCCTTGTTCAATCTTGCGTATTCTTTTTCAAATCTGTTATTGTTTTGTCAGTCCATAATATTTTTTAATAGTGAAAATTTGAAATCATTATAATAAAAAATCCCGATATCACAAACACATACTTTTAAAATCACCCAGCTTTTTCGGGCCACCCGTTGTTAATATCTGATATTACCGATAAGATTGAATAAATAATAATATTGACAAATTTCATATATACATTATAAGTGTAAATATAGTTTATATTTTAACTATAATTTATGTCTCAAGAAATTTTGGATTGCGATGCGCTGCTTGACGAACAAGAAAGTGAATCATTAAAGGTCAGGCAGTCGATAGAGCTAGAGGCATCGGGCCTTGCCCTATCAAAAGCAAAAATAATATACTCTATCTTAAGGGGAGAATTCATAAGCAGTTCAAAGGATGCCAAGAGGAATGAAAAGATAAAAATAGTGACCTGAATCGATACTGACATAGTCATAAAAGACTCTCTCTGCAATGAATGATGCATAAACGCTCTTTTGGATAGCCTAAAAGGTTCTCTTGTAGAAAAGTGATATGACGTTAAGGTAAAAAAAGATATCTGAGCAATACTCCTATATCAATCAGTGCCTATTGAAATTTCGATTCCTCAATGAAAATTAGAGTCTAGAAAAATCCCATGAAATATAAAAAGGATAGACCCCTCAAGGTTAGATGAGACTGAAAAAATTGTACAATTGCATGTTGTGAAGAAATCAGAAATCTCCGAATTGGCTGCTAGCTAATCTTAATTCGTTCCTTTATTCAAAAAATTCTTTTTTGAATAAAGGATTTTTGCAATAATCGGATATAGTCATATAATCTGAATCGATATCACACCTGATTTTTTGCTCTGGAATCAAAAATATGTTAGAATCCTTTAGTAATTAATAATAATAACAGTTAATATGGGAAAAAACATTGAAGGAAAAAAGGAAAATAAGGATTCTATCAGCGCAAAAAAAACACTGGATAAGAATACCCTAGAAGAAAGATTATCCCAAACAAAAAAATGATTCGATTACAATGTCACTCCAGATAAAAAATTCAGATTGATCTACAATTGACACGAACTGATAGTCGATATAAAATCCGGAGAGCACCTTGTCCAGACTGCACAGATGGTTAAAGATTTCCTAGATGATTATAAAAAACATTGATTCGATAAGGAATTTCCGAAATTCTATGAAAAATCTAGCCTTGACTGATTCGGAGCTAGCCTTAATGTAGATAATAATCTGGTATTTGCAGATTACAATGTTTCACAGGGGGACTGGATTTCCAAGAAAATGTGAAGCAATCTCGATACTTCCAACGAGCATTTTGCCAAAAATGTCAGATGGAAAATGGAGTATAATACAAAAGCGTTGGCAAAATTTTTAAATGAGATAGTTAAAGAATTTCAATAATGAAAGCACCAAGAAAAGAGCCTGATATAAAAAATAAGCCAACTCCCGCAATTAAAACTGCGGGAGTTGATAGCGTTAAGGAGTCGACAAAAAGCAAGGCTCGGGAAGTCATTCTGAATGAATATTACAAGAAGCTTGATTTATCGGTCCAACAGATTATCAGACTGAATGATATACTCTCATCCGATAGCCAGCCGAATGAAATGATATCAAAATTGGATTCATTATTCCTGAGCATTTACAAATCATCCACCTCTGAAGCCTGGGCAACTTTTGAAATGCTCAAATTGAGGAACCAGAAAAAAAGCAAAAACCCTAAAAACAAGGAAGAGTATTCCTGAGTTGAAGAATTCACAATCCATGATTCAAACGAAGACAATGAAGTCGCTAAGCTCATCGCCTTCCATAACTGAATCCTCAGGATAAAAGAAAAGATACAAGAGATTGCATTATTCAAGAAATTCCCGGCCCTGCTCGATAGCGATGATGTCGATGATTTTTTTGAGTGAAGGATAAAGTGAACTGAACATGAGAAAACTTTTCTGAATATTTTTTGAAGCGCAGAGGAAATTGGAAAAATCCAAAATGAACTCGCGAAATCAAAAATGAGCGAAGAGGATTTTTTCGATTTGGATGAAATTGAGCTTGAAGGAATGGAGTTCGAACCTCCGAAAATTCCTGCTGATTTTGAAAAGAAAATGGCCTATAGGAGCCTTGTATATAAACTCTCAGATTGTGAATCCCTTCGTGCTGAATATGAAAATCTGAATATAACAATCTATCTGGATGACACTGAAATGAACAGGTTCATCGGCAAGAAATGCCATTGAGCCCATTATCCTGGTACCATGCTTAATTTCATCAGAAAATCAGCCTGAAGCGATGAAATTAAGGTTGCACTAAAACATGAAGGAATACACAATATATATCATGCCTTCGTACCAAACCCCTGAATTGCAGGAAAAGAGCTTTTTGGAAATAATTTTGATCTTCTTGAAAGACTTTTCAGACTTCAAGCTCCTGAAATTACTATCAAAGAAGGTTTCTTAAGCCTTGAGAATAAAGTCCGCTTATTCTTCGATAGCAGCCAAGATGAAATCATAGCGAATTTCCATGACCTGAAAAATTGAAAACTCGCAACTGCACTTGCAAGCTATGTCGATATAATAAGGGATCTGCAAGCCCGAAAAGACAAACTTTCAGTTTGAAAGAAAATCTCTCCGGAAATTGCCGAAATGCTTGCACATCTTGAAAAGACAATAAATAGCTTGTCGGAGTATTATGGCACTTTTTACAGGAGGTTAGCAGATCTTGTATATATAGCCGAACAGGAATGATTGCAGAATGAGCTATTCTCTTGTCTTATTCTTTTCTCGCCCCTTAAATACAATAAAATCGAGAGATATTTCAAAATGAAGCTCTGAAACGACAGGTATGATTTTCATTGCACTCTGAGAACCATAATCAAGCCCGATTATTTCATTACACCGAAAAAGAAACTCACTAACCCTGGAGATATGCTTTTATCGGCCATTTTCTGAGGAGGAGGAGTAGTCACTGAAAAGGAGTTCCAAATTGCAAAGCATGCTGATTACCTTTCGTCTAAAAAATTGAGGAAACTCAATCAGATAGGAAAACTGCCTAATTTCAAAGCTAGCACGGTTGAGATTTTTGATAAGATTCTTGAACTAGAATTGTCTGGGATATTCGAACATCACAAATACGATACTGTAGAAAAATATCTAAGATTTGAAAGGAGAATGCTAAAATTTGTCGGCAAATTATGATTTGACCAGAAACAGCTCGTCGAAATTGAAGAGTTCATATTCGAGGAATATGATTTCTATATCTCTAAACACAAGAACAAGATACAAATGACCATAGATATGCTTGATAATCTGCCTGCGCAATATGAAGATAAATTGAAAAAGTCGATCAAAGAGACTGTTTATCTTAGCAAATGAAAAAAGGATGCAAAATCGAAAAAGCTGATGGCAGCTCTCAAGTCACATCCCAAATCGGAAGAATGGCTTAAAGAAGATTAGAGTATATCGTCAAGCATATCATCCATCTCTGCACTTGCATTTTTTTGCTCTTCAGCTTCTAATTCTCTAGCTTTCTTAGAGACCTCGTCCGCCATAGCATAATTCTCCTGGAGCTTTCTGAGCTCCTTTTTTGAAATTGGCTTTTTATAGGAGTGGGCTGCAGGGGTGAAATCTCAGAATCACATCTTTCAATTGATGGTTAATGATTAATTTTATCTTCATTGCCTGTGTATTACTACTTTCATTGTCTTAAAAAGTATTTTCAGGTCTAGAAGGAAATTCCAATTTTCAATATAGAAGATATCGAGCTTCACTTCATCGTCAAAAGTGTTCTTATGCCTTCAGTTTGATTGAGCCATTCATGTAATTCAAGGCTTGAGCGTCAATACCCTTTTCTGATAATCCTTATATAATTCCACTTCTTCAGGCAAGTGCGGACGCGGTCATATCAGAGACATATTTCAATTGAATACATTCCACAATTGAGGCAATTCATCAATATCATATTTCCTCAGGAAAGCTCAGAGCTTGGTTATCCTTGGATCATTCTCTATCTTGAAAAGCGGACCGTCTTGACGTTCATTTTTGTCTATGAGCAGTGCCTTCTCATTTTCCGCATTCAGCTTCATTGATCTGAATTTATACATTTTGAACAATTTCCTATTTTTGCCTACTCTCAAGCTTGGATAGAATACATGGAATCAGCCCGATTCTTTTATTTCCAGATACGCTACTGCAATGAATAATGGAGAGAGGATAATGAGGCCGATTCATGAGGAGACGACATCAAAAAATCTTTTTATGACTCTTCCCCAAGGGCCCAGTCCGATACTCTTTATCTCAACTACCGGAATCTTATTTATGAATGATGTCTCAGTATTATTTTTTGTGAAGTCGAATGTATTTGCAATATATTTGTAGGAGATTCAATATATCCTGGAATACTCAAAAATCTCTTCTTTGGACTCGCTATTGAAGTCAGATGAGACAAACAGAATCTCATCGATTCATTTGCCCTCTTTGAGTCATTTTATGAAATCCTTATGATTTCATAAATATTCAAGATTCAATCATTCGACTGATTTATCGTTATAATAACCTACCAGTTCATATATTCAAGCATATCTTATGGATTCTATGACGTCTTCATACTGCGAATCTATCAAGAGTACTATTTTTGTCTTTTCGAGTTTTCAGCTTTTCAGGAGGTATTTCTGGAACCAGTCTATTATGACCCTCTCCACTATGATCCAGAATGCAGAAATGAAGAGAGTGAAGAATATCATCAATCTCGGAAGCTCAGTATGATAAAGGTACCCGAGCGAAAGATAAAGGCATCAGATATATAGAAGAAACCAGAAAAAAGAACCTTCCATCATGCTGGAGAATTGCTTTATCCTAGAGCTTTTCATCTTCATGTTATAAAGCCCGAGATATGCATACACAACCACGAACAAAAGAGCTCAGACAAAAGCGAATACAGTCAGGTTATAATCAGGTATGCTTTTGAACGGAATCTGCACTCAAGGAATAAGGTCTGTAACTTTTCTCAGATCCCTTGAAATGAAGAACGAAATAAAGACGATAAAAAATTCTATCGGCAATTTGATAATTCAAAAAAGCAATTCGTGTCTCTTCATCTCTAAAAAATTATTTCCATCATAATAATGCTTTTTTGAAAAAATCAATCATCAGTTAGAAAGATAGTCGTCAAATATTAAAACTTGGAGCCCAAGTGCAGGTTTGAATCAATATTTTACCTTCCCGTATCCGCAGGAATGAGGCCTGCCTGGCATTATTGATGCCGCCTAACGAACCTTATTGGCTTTTAAGCTACATCCCTGACTTCCGAGTTATGAAACTCTCACAACAAACTTCCAATAACCAAGTTCCGCTATCTAATCTATTGCATTTTCAGCATTCCTGAATAAGATAGTCGCATATTAACAAAAAAAGGGGATGAGCAACGTTGTCATCATAATAATGACCATTTTAGGAGTTATAGCTTTATATAACGCCATTGTTTTATATTTTCTGAGTTCAGTCCAGAAAAAGATTCTTCATCTAGAATCAGAAATCATCGAATCCTTCTTTTCCAAAGTCAATAAGATTCCCGCTGTAGTCGAGATAATGAGGAGATATACCCGTCATCCCGATATATTCGAAGACATAATCTATCTGCATAAGATGTGAATAATCTACAACATAGAGAGTATCTATGATCTGCTGGATCTGAATCAGAGGATCCATAGGGAATTCCAATTCCTCATGAAGCTGTCGGCAAAAATCCCAGACCTCCACAGAGACGGCAATTTCCTTTATATCAGGAATTACGTGATATTCTTCGAGAATCAGGTCGAAAGGAAAATTTGAGAGATAAACGTGCTCCTCTATACTTACAACAAATTCATAAAGATCAAAAACATTTCCATTTTCGGATTCCTCGTGCCGATCAAGAAGAAACTGGTTATCTGATAAGACTAGCCTTAGTATTGGCTACACTGAAATTCAATAAAAAATATCCGAGACATGTCTCGGATATTTTTTTATATGAACCAGATAATCATTTAATCCACACTAACTTATAACTTCTAATTTCTAATTTCTAATTCCTAACTTCTCACTAAGCTTTCTCAGCCCTGCTTCAATTCTTGTCATCTACAATCTTATATCATTTTGCTTCCACTTCTTTCCTGATTTCATCTGACAATGCATAATCCTTGGACAACTTTGCCTGATTCCTTTTTTCTATCAGATCGACTATATCTTGTGGAATATCCAGGGTTTTTTCTAAAATGGAGAAATCCATGATCGATAATACCTGATTGAAGGTCTTAAAGACATCGACAATTGCGTTTATCTCTTTTTCATTGAAGACTTCAGCATCGATGAAAGTATTCACATACTTGATGAATTCGAATACTGTGGCAAGCGCCTCAGGGGTATTGAAATCGTCTTCGAGCTTTGAGATGTATTCCTGAATGTAGAATTGGATATTTTCACTCACTTCTTTCTTCACTTTTCAATCTGCAGGCGTATAATTCCTGATTCTTTTGAATGTCTCGTCAAAAGTCTTGAGAGTATTTGCAGCTTGCTTCAGCTTATCGAATGTGAAATTAAAGCTGTCATCATATCTGGCTTGAAGATTCATCAGTCTGAATCATCTGTAAATCTCATCATTGGACATAATTCATGCCATCTTCTCCTCAACATCACGAAGAGTATAGAAATTTCATTTGGATTTCGACATTTTCTTATTATCCACGAGCAGATGTCAAGCATGCATCCAATATTTTGAAAATTGTTTTCCTGTATAAGCCTCTGACTGAGCCACCTCATTCTGATGATGTGGGAACAATAGATCGATCGCTCAAATATGAATGTCGATCTGAGGTCAGAAAAACTTCAGATTGCAGGCGCTGCACTCTATATGCCAGCCTGGCCTTCACCAGATAATCTTCTGTTCTCAATTCACATCGAATGCGGCTTCCCATTTATTAGGTCAATCCTTCTTTTCGTCATAAGCTTTCCATAATACAAAATCAGCTGCCTCTTCCTTCTCATATTCATCATTATCGATTCTGACAGATGTCTTCATCCCTTTAAAATCAAGATGAGCGAGTTCTCAATATTTCTTGAATTTGGAAATAGAATAATAAATGCTTCAGTCTTCTGCCATATAAGCGTATCATTTGGCAAGGAGTCAGTTTATTATCTCAGCCATCACGTCAATAAGGTCGGAAATCCTTGAAATATTGTCCGCTTTGATAATATTGAGCTTAGACAAATCATCATAGAAGAAATCAATATATCTCTGAGTGAAGTCACGGAGGTTTTCTCAACTTTTTATCGAATCCCTGATTGTCTTATCGTCGATATCTGTAAGATTCATCGTAGTTTCTATCTTGTATCACAGGAATGATAACGTTTTTACAGCCAAATCCGAAAACAGATAAGTCCTCAGATTTCCTATGTGCGAATAATTATATGGCGTAGGTCAGCAATAATAGACCTTCACTTTCTCTTCTTTCAAAGGCTTGAAGATTTCTTTTTTCCTTGTTAAGCTATTTGTGAGTTGCATATTTTATTTTGATTATCTGCTTAAAATCTTAAGTTCGAGTATCTTTACTGCAGGCTTTCCTGCTGAATTCGTTGCTTCTATCTTAACTGAATATGTTCCAGTTTCCAAATCTTTTGCCTCATTTATAGGACAAACGAAATCTGAGCCTCAATCCAGTATCTTGTACAGCTTACCGTTAAGATATACATTCACAGCCGTAACATTTGCCGGATTGGATATCTTTCATCTTATGTTTGCAGTCTGGTCTTTGAAAAGACTGAGCGTGAAATCTCATTCGATAGGGTTTGTCATTATTATAGACGGACTAGCCACTACTTCGTCTACAATGAGATTAGGCTGGTCTGCAACCTCGGATCAGGTCGAAACTTCAACAGGAACAGGCTGTTCGCCGAATCCTGAAGTATTTATCGAATATGCGACTGTTCAGACATAGTAATATTTATCGAGGGCTTTGATATCTATCTTATGGTTTCATTCTGAAATTTCTATTGATGTGTTTATGTTTCATGCCTTTTCTTCTGCTACCGGAATCGTCTTCACTACAGTTCAGTCGACTGAAATCAAGATTTTTATGACAGGGTTGTTCGAATCGTATCTGATTTCAAAATTTTTGGTCCCCACTGGGACAACTCAATCCACAAGGCTTGATGAAACGCTCACTCAAGCGAATTCCCTTCATGGTCTCTCGCAAGGCGAATCCTTTATTCCAGCAACATTTTCAGAATCCGATTCTGCTCAGAATATCGAGTATTTGCCGATGGTCTTGAGCCAATCACTATCATATGAATCGATAATCGGTGAGGTGCCGCCTCAGACGAAGACGCTCCTTATGGCTTCTTGAGGGGTTGAATCAGTTATCTGTCAATTGCAAAGGCTATCCACTTGCACGCTTTTGTATCAACCATCATACTCAGTTGGCTTTACGGCAAAAATAGAAGACACCTTGAGCTCATCAGGAGTTGAGCTCGATGCCAGCCTTCATGATGCTTTTGATATTGTGGCATGGAATACTCATTCTGGCTCTACGAAATCAAGCTTCTCCAATCAAATGTGGGCAAACTCCATATAAGAGTGCCATATCGGAGCTGCACAGTTAAGTCAGTCACAAGTTCATTTCGTAGGAGATCCATCAGTATTTCCTACCCAAACTACTGTTGTGATCTGAGGCGTATAACCTGCAGTCCATAAGTCTCCAGGAAGGATTTCTTTTTTCTTTCATTTTGAAACATCCTTATTGGAAGTTCCTGTCTTTGCCGCAACCTTCCTATCCTTAAGAGTCAATACGTTATTCCAATATTGATTCGGACGGCTTCATGCATCGGATAATATCTTTGAAATTATATAAGATGCGGGCGCGCTGAATACTTCTTTTCAAGAGCTTTTCCTATATTGATCAATTATGTTTCATTTCTTATCTTCGATTCTGAGTATGGGCGTGATATCCCTTTTGACTCATCAGTTTGCGAATACCGAATATGCTCATGCAAGCTCTAGCGGCTTAAGCTCTCATGTTCAGATTGCCAGAGGTCAACCATATGAAGCTCATAGTTTCAGGGAATCGATTCAAAGGAGGTTTGCGAATTTTACTATCACATCTTCTCATCATCCATAGAAGAATGCTTTGATGGCTGGGATATTCCTCGAATAATCGAGTGCCCTCTTGATAGGCATCAATCACATGAATTTCCTGTCATAATTATCAGGCTCCCATTTTCCGAATTTCGAATCAGAATCATAAATTGGAGTATCAGGTCAGATGGGTTTTTTGGATATCGCATTAGCATAAACAATAGGCTTGAAGCTTGATCCTGGCTGCCTTAGCGAGGTTATGATGTTCACGTTCGCTCATTTATCGTCTGAGAAATAATCAGCTCATCACACCATTGATATTATCTGTCAATTCCTGTTGTCGATACTTATCAGAGCGGCATTCGATGCTCAATATGTTTTTTTGTTGGAGTCGACTTGCTTCTTCACAAGCTCTTCTGCCTTATCTTGAAGCTTCGGATCGATAGTCGTATAGATTCTCAGTCATCCTTGCGCTCAGAAATCCTTCCCATATTTGTCCTCCAGATATTCCTTCACGAAGAAGACAAAATATGGATACTTGATATTCTCAGTATATTTCTTGAATTTGAAATCCACAGAAGCTATCATCGCGGCCTTATAGTCCTCATTCTTGATCTTAGCATCTTCGAGCATCCTTCATAATACGAAATCCTTCCTTCATGTATTGTATTCGAGGATGTATCCGCTAAGGTCATCATTCGGATTCTCGATCGAGAGGGAGTCATATGGGATTTGAATCGAGTTTTCAAATTCCATTAGCTGAGAGTAATCTATGGCGGCACATCAAGAATCATCTATCTTAAAGGTCTTTTTGAAAAATTTCTTTTCCAGCTTGCAGACCTTGATCTTATCTCCAGCCTTGGTCATTTCCATATCTGTGAGGATTGATTTCAATTTATCAGAAAGAGGCTTGTAGAATGCAGGATTTTCCGTTTCTGCAATCTTTATGATATTTTTCGGGGTCTCCTCTTTGTAAACATAAGTATAGCCCATCAACCTGTCTTTGTGATTATATGGAGAATAATATGTCGGTCATTTTGGGATTGAAGCGAGAATCGAGCTTTCTAGGATTCATAGATCCTTAGACGATTTTCAGAAAAATGTCTTTGAAGCCTCTTCTATTCAGAATGCATTGCTTCAATAAGAAATCTTGTTCAGATAGAGCTCCAATATCTTTTCCTTTGAATAATTCGAATTCAATTGGTATGAAAGATATACCTCCTGCAACTTCCTCTTCAGGCTTCTCTCCGAAGTCAAAAAGCTAACCTTGATGAGCTGCTGGCTTATCGTAGAAGTTCATTGTATCCTGTCGGATTTACCGGTTATGTAATTCAAACCTGCCCTAACAAGTCATTTGAAATCAAATCATCTGTTCTGGAAGAATGTCTTATCTTCCGTACTGACTATCGCATCCCTCATTGTCTGGCTTATATGCTGATAAGAGACGTAGGTCCTGTTTTCTTCTGCATAAAGATTATAAAGCTCTCATCAATTTTTATCATATATCACAGTCGTTTCCGGCAAGATATTATTTCAAAGCTTCTTGATGGACGGCAAATCATGGAGATATGTGATGTATATGACTCAGCTGAATATGAAGAATATGACTAGAAGCAGCCAGAAAACATGGAGGGCTATGAATTTCTTCTCTTTCATTCAGTCCATCTTTTCTTTCATTTGCTTGTACTTGATCCTCTTTTTAATGAGTTCCTTATTTAGAATTGGTTTCATATTAATCGTTTAAAAATAATTTATAATCACTTCCTAGGACAATCTCTATTTTAGTGCCCGGATTTTTGGAATATTGCAGATTCCTCTGTGCCTCCTGATCGCAGAACAGGAATTGTCATATTGCCTCAAGGACCTTATTCTGAGGATTAAGGCCTACTTTAGCCTTATCGTCCCAAACATAGTATATTTTAGTCTTCTCTACCTTTTCCTTGGTGCTCAGGATCGAATCCTTATCCGGAACATTGAATCAGAATTTCTTGAATTCGACTGCGAATCTATTTGCCAATCAGCTAACCTTTGTGGAATTCACAAAATTTATCTCAGGCTTGTCCACATAGATTTCAGGGTAATTGAATACCATGTTCGCAAATTTGGTTATCTCATTGTATTTTGAGACGTTGCTGCTTGTTGCCTCATCCGGCAATACTACAGATGCTCATCAGAATGCGGCTCTTTCTGGAGTATAGAGGAATCATCATATATCGCAAGTATTCAGTCATCATTCACAGCTATTATTTAGATTGAATGAGAATATGTTCTTATTCGGTATTTCTTTTGCTAATGCGGCAATATTTATTATTTCCTTGATTCACATATCAGTCTTGATATTTGAATTCAGGGTGAAGAATAATGCCTTAAGCTTTGTCGGACTGCCTATATAATTGAGATTCAGAAGTTTTGTCTTGATTGATTTGATTACCAGCTGCTGTCTGAGCGAGCGATCGAAATCACTTGTGGAATGCCGGCTTCTTGCATATTTCAGTGCGACAGTTCAGCTGAGGACCTGTTTTCATTTCTTGATTGAAAATGTCTCGTATCCGTAATTATTATCAGGATACTCGGTATCGGTGAGATCCTTCGGAACATCCACCTCTATTCATCCGAGGAGATCTACGAATTTAATGAATCAATTGAAATCAATATTCAAGAAGTAATCAGCCTTTTCCCCCGTTATCTGCTCGACCTTATCTTTGAGATCCTTCATCGCCTGGCTTTCCGAGTATCTTTTCTTCCCCTTCATGTATAATTCATTTATCCTTCATGCATCTCAGCCTGGATAGGTCACATACAGATCCCTTGGCAGAGACAGCATCGAGACTGTTTTCTTCTTGGTATTGATAGAGGCGAGTATTATCGTATCAGTAAGATCTCATCACTCGTGGCTTCATCCTCATACTCATGTCAAAAGAACATTTATCTTCTCTTTTGTCGGATCGATTGAACTGAGTCAGCTTACATTCAAGAGGTTCAAAAAACTGAAATCCAGGGAGAAGCTTGAAAGCTTAGAAAAAGTGAACATTCATAAAAAGACGACTGCTGAGACTCAGATGAGTCAGAGAAGCATTCCCGACAGGAAGTTTTTTCTTTTTGCTTTGTGGTATTTATCTTTAAAAGTTTGCAATGTTGTATCTATTATGGACTCTTCATGGATTTTTTTGATCTTATATTTCTTGAATGACACTTGTATGAAAATTAACTAATAAGGCGCGTCTCAAATACTCTTTGTTTTAGAGCGATAAATAATTATCAGAAATGAAATGAAATTTTGTTTGGTTTTTTCGCTGCTTTTTGTAGGTGCATTGTATGAAAAAGTGACAGTTTTGCAAAAGAAAATGACTACTTTTTGAGTTGATTTGAATGCGAAGATAAAAATCAAGTTAAGCGAATTCCTATATATTTTATATTTCTAGGGGCTGTCAATGCTTTCTCGGCGCATTGTCCGCATTTTGCCTTACTGGAAAATGGCCGAATATCAATCAGCACCCCTGTCGGAATCGATTCGCGTATAAAAAAATTCATCTATTTTTTAACAATTATTTTTGAGATTTTCCAAAATGTCAAAAACTGTCGATGATGAATAATTTGTCAAATTCATGAATTGTCAATACATTTTATATCCCTTAGTATTCTTTTTTGCTTGACAACAAACCAAAAAAAGATAACTTGTCTTAGATAAGAAAATATCAAGTCCAATATATAGGTTTTTAACATTTTTTTGACAATTTTGGCCACTCAAAATCCATGACATATTCCAGTGCTTTTTCATGAGATTCTAGAGGGTATCTCTTTGCATCAGGATAGGCAGAACATAGTCGTAGACGCGACGCTCTGACTATGATGACACGCAATCTGAATCCTGTCCAAGATGAACGAAGGCGACATTTTTATCGCTTTCGATGCAGATTCAGACAATCTGAAATCCGCACAAATCAATATAGAAGCCCAGATATGAAGCGAGCTCAAAAACAAAAATATAAAAATACACTATATCCATTCCAATTTCAGATTACTTAAGGAAAATCTCCTTAATGTCTGAGTTGACAAAATCACAAATATATACTACGATTTCGGAGTGAACAGCGTTCATTACGACAATGCCGAAAAATGATTCTCATTCAGGCTTTCCTGACCTCTCGATTTAAGATATGATAGAACATCATGAAAGAGCGCAAAGGATGTTGTAAATACATATGATGAACAGGAACTCCGTAAGATATTCTACAGCTATTGAGAAGAGAAAAAGACTCCTTTCATCGTAGAAGCCATACTCCAGGCAAGAAAGATAGCCCCCATATCCACTACAGATGAGCTTGCCGATATAATCCAGAAATCCAGTTTCGACCCGAAATCCAAAACCAGAGTCTTCCAGGCTCTCAGGATAGAGGTGAATGATGAGTTCTGAAGCATCCGAGATTCGCTCAAAGAAGCAATAGAAATGCTCGAAGTAGGATGAACAATGGAGTGCATAACATTCCACTCATTAGAAGACAGGATAGTAAAAGAGATATTTGCCGGATTCTGTGAAGAAGAGATAGACGATTTCACCGGACAGACCATAAAGACCTGAATAGCGAAGAAGATTACAAAGAAACCTATAATACCGACAGCAGAAGAACTCGAGAGAAATCCTCGTTCCAGAAGCGCAAAACTAAGAATCATACAAAAAATCCGTAATATTTAACCTCTTGATTGATGAACCCAAACCTCATCGTAATGAAAAAATGAAGAATCCCATTCTTTTCCGAGAGAAAGACTACTCGCGAAAATTATAAGCTATCTTTTACAAAGACTTATGTGATGGCATTGCTCATGATTTGATTCCTATGAATATATTATGTTTGGACCCTCAATGTAAATGCTACGAAGTGATATGTGATACGTAATCTAGAAATCGAAAAGAGGAATCTGACATTCGAAGAGAATCTTGTAGACATGAAGATAGCAGAAGCGCAATCCCTTGACAATGTTGTCAATGATCCTGCAATCCTGGTTATGCAGACCGCAGAGAATCCTCAATATCTTGTCCTAAAAGATGTCAATCTGGCATTCCTGAAATGAAATCAAGAACAATAAGCTCACAATGAGAAACAAAAACAAAAATCCCCTTAGTGGGATTTTTTAGACATTATGAATTATTATGAAAGAAGATATCTACGCTTTCCTCACAACTATCCCGAGATGAAAAGTCGTCAGCTATAAGATTATCGCTCTGAAATTCAATATCCACCCGAGATATGTAGCGCAGATTATGGCAAGCAATGAAAAGCCCGATGCATTCCCCTGCTACAAAGTCATAAATTCTGATTGAAAGATTTGATGATACAACCTCTGAACAGATGAAAAAATCAGAAGGCTGAAATCTGAATGAATTGAGATAAAAGAATCAAAGATAGATAAGAGTTATTTCTGGAATTTGAAAGACAGGTAATATTTCCTTAATGGCTCATCAAATCTCTCGATAGCATATCTGAGAGCGGTTCTAGGCATAATGCTTGTATTCTCATCAAGAAAAGCGATGAGCATTGCCTTTTCCCTTTTTCCGACTTCACGCAACATCCACCCAACTGCCTTATGCATAAGGTCATGCTTATCCTTTAGCAGGATTTTGGATATTTTCAGGATGTCTTCAAAATCATTTTTCTTGATGAATGCAAAAGTCGCGAGCACGCTTATCCTCTTTTCCCACAGATTTTCAGACTGCACTAGCCTATAGAGAATATCTTTATTATCTCAGGATTCGGCCAAATATCATCATACGATACTCGGAGCGGACAAATCCACCAAATCCCAATTATTGAATCTTTTTGAGTTCAGCAGGTAGAAATCAAAAATCTCCTTTCTGTCTTCTATGGAAGCTTTCTTGAATTGCTCGACCAAGACAGATGCCCCGATAAGCCGCTCTTCATGGATTTCCGAATTCAGGAGAATCAAGATATCATTGAATTTCAGATCCTTATAATATTTATTGACTATTTTCCTGGATTCCGGAACTGTTATTCACAAGAAAATATCTCATTCTCCGTATTGTCAAATCCCAGTCTTGAAGAATCAGGAAAGTATTTTCGCCTTGTCTGCATTCGCTAGCGAATGAAGCTCTGATATCAAATTATTCAGCATAAACCGTCAATTAAGGAATCTTGAATAATAGCAATGTCTTCACCTGTTTTATCTTACATTATAAAATGTATTGTAAAAAATTTAGGATCCGGATCATATTCCCATTTTATCCTCATCATTATATTCGCAGATAGGAATTTGACAAATGCATTATCATTCTTATATTCTGAATCATCCTTGTTCACCTGGGATAAATCAAAACAAAAATCAGGAATTTCCTTCTTATCTGAACTTTTCATTCACATGATCCTATAAGGGATTTTAACCTCATCGATGCATAACTGAAAAAGGAGAGCGCAGCATGGGAAAAATCATCTTTGCACTACTGGCGATCGCGATTCATTTTGTTAACCCGGCTTTTGCTTTTGAGCCACTAGATGAAGAGCAGAGATATGAGCTTATCAGAAAGTGGAGAGAAGATCCGAGAACCACGGTGTGCTACCAACGGGCTCTTTGGGCATCAGAGACGTATGCGATGAGGGGGGCGGGAACTTCTGAGAAGAGCATCTGCTCTACTTTAAAGAAGGAGTACAACCTGAATTACAGTCAGTGCTTGGATACAATCGCAGTCGCCGACAGTCTCAAAGATTATGTCGGGCAGGTATCCAAAGAAGAGGCGTACAGCTGGGTGCACAGTGGGTGTTACAAAGTCATGTCGGAGTAACCTTCGGGGCTTGCCTGAAATTTGACAGACATTTCCCAAAATGCACTTGAGCGTTGCTTGAGAAGCAAAACCAGATCAAGGCTTTATGAAAATAAATGCCTTGATCTGATGAGAAAATGACCGGTTCCGTGAAGGAACCGGTTTTCTTTTTCATAAAGCCTGCCACAACTATTGCAAATTTTTACTCTCATCATCAATCGGTTCGCATTAATCTGAAAACAAAGGAAAACATATTATTGACAAGTCTGATATTTTTGTTATAAGTAATAGGATTTCATAAGTCAACATGATTTTATGAAACAATGCCGATAATTATTTAACATAAACCCGATATGACGGAGGTCAGAGATGGAACTCGATGGTAAGAAGGTTTTCACCCTATTCGCCGAACAGTACAATGAACCCATAACCGCCGAGATGCTTGCGGTATTCCAAGACATCTGCGAAAACCACCTTTCTGAAATACTCTCAGATTGCCTGGAGCTTCCGGCATGCATGGAAAGCATCATCTCTTCAAAGCTGTTATTCCTCAGGAAATGCCTTGAAGACGGCTGGATAAAGAAGATTGTCGAAGCGAGCAGCACTCCAGAAGATTTCGGCTTTATCGAAGGGTATATGGCAAGCCTGATAGGGCGAGCTGAAGGCATGATGGGCGATATAAATGAGATCATCGCCAAACATGGGGTAAGTCAGGAGCAGATTCTTGTGCGTCTGGGAGTAAGCGATGAGAATCGCATGAAGATTGCCTCCAGAGAGCTCACCATCTGCGAAATCCTCATGTCCCAACCCGTCATCATCCTCAAGTCATCTTAAGTAATCGGCAAAAAGAAATCCGGTCCACGCTTTGCGGGACCGGATTTTCCGTTTTTTCATCATTATTTGATAGTGATTTTTCTGAATTCCAAATAAGAATAAATCACGGGTAGAACAAGAACCAGCCCTACAAATAAGCCAATGACTCAAATCTGATTAAAATTCAGCATCCCATTTGCTATGAATAGCAATCCTCAAATCATAAACATCTTTCATCAGAATCTGTGTGTCTTATTCCAGACATCTTCATTGTCGATAGTCCATGGAAGTCGGATTCAAACAAAATAATTCCTTCTGATTTTCCCCATATAATTACCGAGAACAATGAACAGAACCCCTAATCAGAACATCATGTACCGCAACATATTTACAGGATACAGTGTAGCGAGTATTGCCAATATGTGAGCATAGGCAAAGAATATAAGGAGAGCGAACTGGAATGCTTCCCATGCTTTCTCGAATTTAGGATAATTGTCTTTTTTGGGATCGAGCTTCGGGAGGAATTGGAATAAGAGAAGACAAGCGAATGCAATGAGCGGAAACATATAAAGTGCCGTTGTCTTAGGTGAGAATCTGTCGGCAACTCACATATAATTCCAGTGAGTCGGCATCATATCAGGCAATTTAGGATAAAAATACACCCCCGCTGCTATCATGAAGACAATGATAAGTGTCTTCAAAAAGAATAATTTCTTGTTCATAAGAGAATTATTTACGATCTAAAAAACCAAGGAGTCATTTTACGAACTCCTCAAATACGCTCATATTCAATGAGTAGAATATGAACTGTCACCTTCTCTCGTCAAGGACGAGATTTGCTCTTTTGAGAATATCAAGATGGTGCGACAATGAAGCTTGAGTTATAGGAAAATGCGTTAAGAGTTCGCTTACCGACATATCCTTTTCCCTCAGTATCTCTATTATCTTGCGCCTATTCTTGTCTCAGAGCGCTTTATAAACTGAATCCATAATATATAGATGATTATCTATGTATCTATAGTATATCTACTTTTTTTAAAAATCAAATTATTCCTAAACTTTTTTTCCGAAATGAAAAACCTCTTTTAAAAAAAGAGGTTTTTTTGTGATTATCGGAATTATGATTTGTTTTTCGTCACCTGCACGACATCGCATATCTGTTTCAATATGGCGGATGAGGAGGCATTCTTAACTATCTGGACCAATAGCTCATTGAAAATTCATGGATCCTTTATCGATGCTATCTTGCGCGCAAGCCTGTAGATCTGAGAATTTTCGCTTTTCTGCTTATACATCTGCTCATCGGCCATATTTATCCTATCTATGAGCGGCTTACCCTCTTCATAGGCTCCATAACCCATAGAAACATGTATCGGAAATGCTCTCTTTTCATTCAGCATTTCCAGACTCTTATTTATCCTCGCCATGATTTTCTCGATGATATACACCTCCGGCGAATCTATGAGAAGCAGGAATTCGTCTCATCAGTCCCTGCAAGCCTTATCATTTATTCAGAGTGAAGTCTTGAGGATTACTCATAATTGCTCCAATACGATATCTCATTCAGTGTGTCCGTAAGTGTCATTGACCATCTTGAAATCATTTATATCGATCTTTATTATCGAATATGGCCGTTTTTCGCCTGCATCGGAAATATATTTTGAATTATGCAATCCTGTTCTAGGATCCTGATACTTCGATTCCAATACATTCAGCTTTGCTTTGATCAAATCTGCGAATCAGATTGTGAAAATAGCATTCAGAGTGCGGATATGCTTCTCAAAATATCTCTCTTTCATATAGAAGCAGAGGATGAATCCGTGGATGCAGATTGCAGCCTTCGAGCCGACTCCGCGCCCCCTAATGTTAGTCATGAGGATATCTTGCCTGTTTATGGCTTGCCTTTCATTATGATATTCCTTGTCGCTTAGGTCATTTAAGAAAATCTTTTTCGGATAAGTATGGTGGTCGCCCTGATACAGTACCAGAGAATTGTCAAATGGCTGATGCTGATAAATGCACATGCTTATAGTGGGATGGGTAGAGGCAAAAAAATCGAGCACACTCTCAAATAAGTCATAAGGCTCGTTGAAATCTTTTTGGCTTATCCTAGTATTGAGTTGCTGGAGCGTTCATTTTCATAAACCTATGAATTCAAAAAAATTAGAGCGTATCACCTCTTTTAAAGTATGCAGGTAATACATGAATTCCTTATCAAGCTGAAAACTCTTCAGATTATTATTGATTCTAAATGAATTGTTGTTCATGCGGATGAAATTAATTGATCGGAGGTATTATATTGCATTACCGTCATAATGTAAAGCAAATAGCGTTCGAAATCCCAAAAAATCACTTGAAAAATATCTTAATTAGTACATAATGAATTAAGTTAATCCTTAAAAATGCGATTATGTCAATTTTTAAGCATGATAAACCTATCCTGGAAGCCAAAAATGGATATTTCTGGCATATCTCACTTTTCACCCTCTACCCGATACTGTATATCGTCATCGTTTCGTATCTCTATTCCCGCGGAATCATAATATCTGACATTTCATTTCTTGATTTCTCGCTGCTAGTCCTATCGACATTCAGAGTTACGAGATTATTTGTCTATGACCATATTACGGATTTCATCAGGGATTACTTATCGACATTCAACACATGACTCTGAAAGAGCTTATCCGAATTGATAAATTGCCCTTGGTGCACAGCGGTCTGGGTCGCTATGTTCCTCGTATTCCTGTATGCGCTTACTCCCCTCTCATGGCTATTCTTGCTTATACTTGCCGTTGATTGAGCTGTATGATTCCTCCAGGTAGCTTATAAGTCCGTGGCCAGATGGTGAGATTCTTTCAAACAATCCAAATAATTTATAATTTAATCTTTTATCCTATGAAAACGCTAAGATGAAATATGATTATGGTCGGAAGGGCTATATTCTGATTATGACTGCTTTCTTTCGCATACATACATTTTACAAACGCACAAGCCTTGGCTTGATTTGTGCCAGGATACTTCCCTAATCCTGTATTTTGGGTATATTTTGTCTGAGCATGTCTCGGACTTGCATGAATAAGCTTCATAATAAATAAGGCGACTATTATTTCCTGAATAGGAATAGCTGTAATGCTCCTCATATTCATCATAATCCTGCATATCCCATCGCTCGCTCAGAATCCGGGAGCCTTAACCAATCTCCTTAAAGATCTGATAATCGCAGGCTGAGCACTTATGATAGCCTGAATGGACGCATGAGACGCTACAGAAATGAAAGCCAAGAAGAGATAATCCTTCCTTCCAAAGCCTATGTTCAATTTAAAAACAGTCCCGATTCTCGGGACTGTTTTTTGCGCTTGATAGCTAAATTTGTGATAATATCTTATCGTTCTCGTATTTGAGCATTCTGCCTATCTCTCATCATTGCAGATTCGGGTATTTCTCCATTATATCATTTCAATTCAGGAATTTTACATCCTTGAGCCTCTCTTTGAAATCATCATACATCTTCTGCAGCCTTGGGCCGCATTCGGTATCTGGCGGATCTTTTCATAGATTATCAGCAGTATAGAGATATATGAGATCCTGGAAATTTTCATTCATCATGAATCTGTATCTCTTCACTTTTTTCATATCCTCGATAGTCCCTATCCTTATGTGATTTTCTATGAGCCAGATTATTTTTTTAAGAGAGTCCTTGCTGAAAAGGATTTGCTTTGAAATATAATCTTTGACGATTTTCACACCTTCGAACTCATGCTTATAATAATGGATATTCCCGCTTACATCGTATTTATAGGTCGAGTATTTCCCGATGTCATGCATCAATGTCGTCCAGTATATATCAGCGTCATGCAGATGGAAATGATTCAATTCGCCTATTGCCATAATCGTATGTGTCCAGACATTTCATTCCATATGCATGATTTTCCCTCCGGGAGCTTCTCATAGATTGTCTATCTGGGGCAGGTAATGCCTGAAAAATCATATTCTCTTCAGGTCTTCAAGAGCCGAAATATTCGTCTTATCCAGAAGCATCTTATCTAGTTCCTGCTTTATCCTTTCTTTTGCAATTTGCGACAATTGGGCCGATCTCTCAGTCAGTATCCTATCGTATTCTTCGCTTGCAGGATTCAGATGATATTTATTCTTCAGCCTCACATACCTCATAAGCCGCAATATATCCTCATCCAATCTGGTATTCACGTCTCCCACGAACCTTATGATTCATTTTTTCAGATCCCTCATTCATCAGGTAGGGTCAATGTATTTTTTTTCCAGCAGATCATAGTATATGGCATTGAACGTGAAGTCCCTCCTCATAGCATCCTCTTCTAGAGAATCAGTGAAAATTACCTCAATCGGCTTTCTCTGATTCACCGAGCCGATATCTTTCCTGAATGTAGTGATCTCATATGATTCTCCTCACTCCCTTACGATCAGAGTTCAATATTTCGATCATATTTCTCACACGACCCTCAGCACGCTCCTTATCTCTTCGGGCCTCGCAGCAGTCGTCAGATCGATGTCGGCTCAGAAATTCTTCTTCAATATCGCATGAACATTATAAGACCCCACGACATAAGTCTTCCGACCTATCGCAGCCAACTTCCCCGCTATGATTTCCGCATTTTTCATATTTTTTTCTTTTTACCGGTTCTCACCCACCATTGTATACTGATTGCCGCTAAACTCAAATAATTCTCAACCTCCTTTCTGCAAAGGAGGTGCCCGCTAGGGCGGAGGATTCTACTTTAATCATAAATCCCCCTTCACTTCCCCCTTTGTCAAAAGGGGGTCAATAATAAATCATCAATCATTAACCTCAAACAACCCCCTTTCTGCAAAGGATGTGCCCGCTAGGGCGGAGGATTCCCATAAAATAATCCCCTCATTTCTGAGGGGATTATCAATTTTAAGCTAAGCATGAAAAAATGCTTAAGTTGTTATTAGTAAGGAGTAGTACCTCCGCCAGCAACAACTCAACTATTTGTATTTTCCTTGCTCACGATTAGACCATCAGATTCAGATAGTGCAACATGATAGTTGGCTACTGAAGAAGATAGGTTAGCCGTACATCCTGATAGCTTGATTTTAGCCATATCAGCAGAAACTGAATCAACTTTACAGATAGCAGCAGAGTCAGCCTGAACGTAATCTCAAGTCTTGAATAGACCAATATTTGAAGTTAGAGTTACAGTACCTGCAGTAGTAGTAGAATCTGAAGTTCCAGATGCAGTAGTGGAAGCAGCTCTTGCAGAGAAGTTACCAACTAGGAATGCTCCAGAAGTAGTAGTATTACCATTGTCATCATTTTCAAGTCTTGATGCAAGTTGGAAAGCTCATCCTACAAGAGAAGTGGCACCCATCTTATATGAAGTCTTAGTGAAAGGATCTTTGAAATCTTCAGCATTTACACCTAGTTGGCTGAAGTTGATTTCACCTGCTTCATAGCTAGCTGGAGATCAAGTACCTGCAAGTACAACATTAGTAACCTTGCTAGATGTACCAGATACGAATGAAGTTAGAGCAGATCCGTTTGCTGCACCGATATTAACTTTTGATGCGATGTTGCTTAGGTCAGTTTTTCTCTTTGAGTCTCTAGCAGATGCTGATTGAGAAGAAAAAGATAGGAATGCTATAGTAGCAAGGATTGCTAGGATAACGATTACTACGATAAGTTCGACAAGGGTAAAACCTTTAGTCGTGTGTTTTCTCATATTCATAATAAAAAAATTATAAAAAATAAAAATGTGAAGACGATTCTTGATGATTATCTCGTCTATCATTTATATTTAAACATAAATATATTATTATGTCAAATATATTTAAAGCAGATTTAAACTTGAATATGATTCGCCATCCTTTCCCTGGCCTGTCATTTCGAGCGTAAGAGATGAATCTCTTTAATGCTTAATTACATTCTGTCATTTCGAACGTCAGGGAGAAATACATTAATGGTTACGTCATCCTGGACTTGTTTCAGGATCCATCTCATTCACTCATTAATATGAATCATCGGTAAGGGATTTCTCATTCGCTACCGCTCTTTCGAAATGACAAATCATGCGCTGTCATTTCGAGCGTCAGGGAGAAATCCTTTAATCAAATATGCCAGATGAATGATGAAATCCACTTTGAGCGGTAAAGGATTTCTCATTCGCTACCGCTCTTTCGAAATGACAGGCTTTCTGTCATCGCCTACCATTATTCATTCCAACCCTCTTTCTACAAAGAGGGTGGCACACCAGTGACGGGTGATTCTTCATTACCCATAAATCCCCCTTCACTTCCCCCTTTGTCAAAAGGGGGCCAATAATAAATCATTAATCATTAACCTCAAACAACCTCCTTTCAACAAAGGAGGTGCCCGCAAGGGCGGAGGATTGTACTTTAATCATCCAACAACCTCCTTTCAACAAAGGAAGTGCCCGCAAGGGCGGAGGATTCCCATAAAATAATCCCCTCATTTCTGAGGGGATTATGATTTTTAAGCTAAGTATGAAAAAATACTCAGATTTGAAGATTAGTAAGGTTGGTATCCACCTGCAGCAACAACTGGATTAGCAAGACTTCCGTTTGCTCAGATTAGACCTGTAGACTCAGGAGCTTGTAGTTTCCATGCAGCTGCAGTAGCTGTAGGAGTACCAGTACATGAACCGATTTTGACTGTAGCCATATCAGCAGAAACTGAACTAACTTTACAGTTTGTTGCAGTACCGTCAGTAACGTAGTCTCAAGTCTTGAATAGACCTACATTTCCTGTTAGAGTAATAGCTGTAGTAGTAGAGCTATAAGTTCCTGTTGCAGTATCAGTAGCTTTTCTTGCAGCATAGTTACCTACTAGGAATGCTCCAGAAGTAGTAGTATTACCATTATCATCATTCTCTAGTCTTGATGCAAGTTGGAAAGCTCATCCTACAAGAGAAGTAGCACCCATCTTATATGAAGTCTTAGTGAAAGGATCTTTGAAATCTTCAGCATTGACACCTAGTTGGCTGAAGTTGATTTCACCTGCTTCATAGCTAGCTGGAGATCAAGTACCTGCAAGTACAACATTAGTAACTTTGCTAGATGTACCAGATACGAATGAAGTTAGAGCAGATCCGTTTGCAGCACCGATGTTGATCTTAGATGCGATGTTGCTTAGGTCAGTTTTTCTCTTTGAGTCTCTAGCAGAAGCTGATTGAGAAGAGAAAGACAAGAATGCAATAGTAGCAAGGATCGCAAGGATAACGATTACTACGATAAGTTCCACAAGCGTAAAACCTTTAGCCGAAGCTTTAGTGTATTTTTTCATATTCATATATAGAAAAAATTATAAAAATAAATAAACGTCATGAGTGTGGTTTTTAATGGTTAACCCACCAGACGAAAAATATTAAAGCATATAACTTTTATTATGTCAAATATTTTAATGACTTTTTTTGTTAAATGCCTCTGCATCCTATATAAAAAGATATTTTAATCAAATACCCTGGCTATTTTGAATATACGTGATTTTATATATTTCTCTTTTGTGAGCCATTTCGAATTTAAATAATCAAAATCACAATATAAAATTGCAAAATAGCAATGGCAATATTCGTTTTATATATTGCTTTTAAAAATAAAGTGTGCTATAATTGGTTAATGGGATACCAAAGGAGCCTCTTGGGCGCGGGGTAAACTAGAATATAACCAATTAAGACGTTTATGTTTGAACAAAAAACAAAAAACAAAGATACGTTCATGGCCATGGAGACAAACACCGATCTCGGTGATATTGTTTCATATACGAATGAGCTTATCAATCTCGCTGTCAGCACAGGAGCTTCTGATATACATATAGAGCCGAACAGGAACTTTGTGTCAGTCCGTTTCCGTGAAAGCGGGGATTTCATATATATAGATAAGATTTCATCAGACGAATACACCAAGCTTCTAGCCAGGATAAAGATTCTCGCAAGTCTCAGGATAGATGAGAAATTCCGTCCCCAAGACTGAAAGATCGGATATACTATGGATACGACTTGAGAGATGCTCGACATACGTGTGAGCCTTTTGCCTATAGTAGATTGAGAAAAGGTTGTTATGCGTATATTAAGGCAAGATATGTCGCTCCTTAATCTTGATAAGCTGGAATTCCTAGACATCAACCTCCAAAAAATAAAAGAAACCTTAAAAAGCAGATACTGAATGATCTTGGTTGCCTGACCTACGGGTTCCGGTAAATCGACTACCCTTTTCAGTGTCCTTAAGCATTTTAATCCCCTTGACCTGAATATATCAACCCTAGAAGATCCGGTTGAGTACAATATACCATATATAAATCAGACCCAAGTCAGACCTGATATAGGATTTGATTTCGCATGAGGGCTTCGTACTCTTGTCCGTCAGGATCCGGATATCATAATGGTATGAGAGATCCGTGATAAGGAGACTGCGATGCTAGCGATAGAAGCAGCGCTTACAGGTCACTTAGTTCTTTCTACAATACATACGAATTCCGCAGCCGGTACGATTCAGAGGCTGATAAATATGGGAGTAGAGCCATTCTTGATAACATCAGCTCTTAAGCTGGTAATTTCACAGAGGCTGATAAAAAGGATTTGCAAAAAATGCGCAAAACCATACAAGATCACTGAAAAGGCACTTACAGCTAAACTAGATACTTACCTTGACGGAATAATTCCAGAGAAGACCGAAGCAGTCGATTTCTATAAATGAGATTGATGCGAAGAATGCACCTACACATGACACAAATGAAGACTATGAGTCCATGAAGTCCTTGTAGTGGATGAAAGGCTGGATGATCTTATCCTGAATAAATCATCAGCGAACGAACTCGAAAAAAGAGCTACTGATTTAGGGATGGTGACAATAATGCAGGATTCTATCCTAAAAGCCGCGACAGGAAAAACATCTGTTGAAGAGGCGCTTAAACTCATATAACATTAAATAAAGGAGAATGTTCGGAGATTTTTTTAATCTTTTCAAAAATAAGACACAAGAAACCGAACTTATCAATGATTTTGATAAGGCCCTTTATTTTATCCGGACTTATGAGAAGGCTGCTGATTACAAGACTGCCATCATGGCAACGAGAGAGCTTATCCTGAAGCATAAATCATGAATCAATTATTATGAAGAGAGTTTAAAGAGATTATACTCGCTCGAAGCATCAAACATCGATGCGGTATCAAACGATGCCAGAGATAAGATAAAGAAAATCAAAGATTGACTAGATATATTGTATAAGAGGCTGGGTAAGCTCGACAGCCGCCTCCTAGAGCTAGAGAAGATTAAGTTCAAGGCTGATGAGAAGCTGAAGCTGAAAGTGGAGAATGAAAAGATCAAATTCCGAGCAAAAGAGATAAAAGAGACTTTATCCCGAAAGGATTATACCAAGGCACTTCAGCAATGAAAGAAATTCGTATTCGATTTCCAATGAAACAAAGATGCCCTCAATCTTCTCCAGAAAATTCAGAGGATGCATGACAAAGACAAGACTAGCAAAGAAAAAGAGAAAGCAAAAAAAGATCGTATCACAAAAACCCTCCAAGAAGCCGGAATCACCAATGTTTCCGTAGAAGAGAAATCTAAAACATGGCTTTTCTGGGAAAATCTGAAGCTAGAAATCAAGGAAATGAAGAGGAAATGACACGAAAGGACGGACTATATAAAAAGGATGAAGACACTCAACTCCCTGGAAATGCTGCTCGCAAAGACGTGAAGCATCAACAACATCTCCAATCTGGATATGGAGAACATGGAGAAAGATTGAGTCTTCTCGGTCATCCATTCATGAACTGAAAAGGATATCTGAGATTTCGATACTTACGGATTTGATTTCTTCGGTAAGATTATCGGTAAGGACAAGATCATATGAGATACTTTCGGACATTATAAGACGATGACCAACAAAGTCATCTTCTACTTCTGAGATGCGACTGGCCACTGAGTCCAGGCAGGATTCACGGTAGCAATACTTTCTAAAATTTTCTTTGAATTCACAAAAAACTACAAACAGCTTCAAGACCTGGTTTTCCAATCAAATAATTCCCTGAAAGAAAAAATCAAATGAAAATCATTCATAACATGAATATTTTTCGAGTGGGATTATGCCAAAGGAAGCCTCAAGATGGTCTGAGCATGACATCCGCCGCTATATGTATACAGGAGGAAAGAATGAACAAGCGAGAAGATAATCCCAGGCTGACTTGCGCTCTGAGTAAGGAATATCCCGAATCTTGCTTCAATGAAGATAAAGGATATACCGCTTGAAAACGGTGATGTCATATTCGGATATACAGATTGAATCGTAGAGACGAAAAATGCAGAATGAGTCATGTACCTGCTGGACAGGGTCGAGAAATCCTTCACAAAGCATGCCAAACTATTCCTCAGTCCCAAAAAGATTTATGAATGAGTGCTCGCGGATGTGAATAATTTCAAGTGAGGACTTGAATTCGATGACGACGTATCATTTTTCATCTTCACGAGAAATACGAACAAAGATCTCATAGCAAACAAAGAAGAGCTCGAACAGATCCTCAAGGAAACCAATTCCAAGAAATCTCTCAAAGAGATCCAAATCAAAAAAAGGACCAAAGAAGAGATAATCGAAGAGCTTAAGCAAGAGAAACATGAGAGAGAGCTGAAGGTAAGATTGGAAAGGCTCGATAGATTGGCAAAAATCTGAGAATACCACAAGCTGAAGCAAGAAGTCCTCATGTATTACCGAGAAGGATTCATACACGACAAGATGAAATTCTATCTTGAAAAAGCCATCGCAAATGAGCAAAAAGTCATGATCATGAAGATGGAAGAGAAGCTGGACAGGAAATACAAGACTCTCATAGAGCTTTACAAGAAATGAGAATATGAGATAGTGGTTAAGGAAGCAATGGATGTAATTTTTAAAAACTGAAAAATATAGATGTTCTGAAAAAGAAAATTTTTAGACATAAACTGAAATTTTGATTCTGCACCATTCATGCAGATTCTTCAGGACTCCCGACAATGCATAAAAACCGGGAAGAAGCCGTCCATGAAGATCAAAAGGGAAATCAATAATATCATAATCTGATGAATCGCCTGAAAAGAAATCTGGATGTTCGTCAATAAATTATGAAGTTTCTTGACGAGCTGAATCGATCTGAAGACATCTTTCTGAATCCTTACAAAACAAGTCAAGAATCCAAAGCTTAAGCAGATAGTGAATGAGATCAGGTGAAATCTGAATCATTGATTGTCTATTTCCGATACGCTTAAACAATATGCAAAATATTTCGATCCGCTCATCATCTCACTCATAGAAGTCTGAGAGAAAACGTGAAATCTCCCTAGGGTTCTTCTGGAATTGGACAAGAAACTGCTCGATTCCATAGAGCTCAGGTCAAAAGTGAAATGAGCCCTGATTTATCCGGTCATCCTGATATTCATCACATTAATGATGGTAATATTCATGCTGACTTTCATCTTGCCGAAGATTACATGAGCTTTCCAGAAGACATGAGTCGAGATGCCTCCGCTTACGATGTTCATGATCCACATTTCCGATTTCTTCCTGAATCATTACATACTCATCATAGTTTGACTCATTGCGTTTTTTGCATTTTTCATGGCATTCAGGAGCACTCATACATGAAAACTGGTACTTTGATCGATAATGCTCAAGATTCCGGTATTCTGATTCATAGTAAAGCAATGAAACGTGATACTTTTCATCAATTCGCTCAGTCTGCTTCTGGATTCATGAGTGCTTGTGCTTGAGGCGCTAGAAACCACTGCAAATGTAGTCGGCAATATCCATTACAAGAAAGACATAATCAGAGTCAAGAATGAAGTAGAGACCTGAATCAAGCTGTCCAATGCAATGTGACTCAATATCAGCTGACAGGATATGATTTTCAAGAACGATTACTTCCCTGAAGATCTAGTTCATATGATAAGCATCTGAGAGGAGACGGGTACCATCGGCCGCTCGGTGGAAAAAGTCTGAATCAATTATTCAAAAGAGCTCAAGAGATATATTTCGAATCTGATGACCATGCTAGAGCCATTCATCATAGTATTCGTCTGAGCCTTGGTATGAACCATAATCGTCGCGATAATGCTTCCGCTCTTCAATCTTACGAAGGTCGCATGAAAAATGTAGGAATGGTAAAAAAAATGTATCCTTAAACTTAGAAAAATGCTAGAAAATGTAATGAGACCCGCACATCCGATGAGAGATAGCCTCCTCAGAGTCATGATAGACAACAAATGATCAGACTTCTATTATACCGTCTGAACATTCCCTTGAATCAAGGTTTCCGGTGAGATAGTGATGATAGATCAATGAATTGAGAAGATCTCTCCCGAAGATGCTCAAAATATGGCCGAATCCATAATCACCAAAGAACAGCACGATAAGCTCATGAAAACCCAGAATCTGGATTTCTCATTCGAATTCCAGGGTTCTCGTTTCAGATGAAATGTATCTTTCCAGATGTCTCATTACATGGTAGTATTGCGTCTCCTTTCTGACAAGATACCGATGCTTTCAGATCTGAATCTCCCTTTCATCTATTCCGATGTGACTAAGCTGTGACAATGACTCGTGCTGGTTACATGACCGACAGGTTCAGGTAAATCTACTACGCTTGCGGCTATGATAAATGAGATAAATATCAATTATCCTAAGCACATAATAACGATCGAAGACCCGATAGAATATGTGCATCCGCATAAAAAATGCATAGTAGAGCAAAAGGAAATATGAAAAGATGTGCCCGATTACAAGACAGCCCTTATCTGAGCCATGCGTCAGAATCCGCAAGTGATATTGTTCTGAGAGATGCGTAGCACGGAAGAAATAGAGATGGCCCTCACCCTGGCCGAAACTTGACATCTAGTGTTCTCCACCCTCCACACGAGGAGCGCCTATCAGACGGTTTCCCGTATAATTGACTCCTTTCCTGCCTGACAGCAGAATCAAGTAAGGCTTCAGCTTGCTGATACTCTAGCATGAGTCTTCTCACAGAGACTGCTAAAAAAGGCTGATTGATCAGGAATCAAGATGGTCAAGGAGATCCTCATAAAGAATACTGCGGTATCAAATCTAATCCGTGAGAATGAGTTGCATCAGCTTCCTTCTGTTATGCAGACTTCAGGAAGAGAATGAATGCAGATGCTGGAGCAAGATCTATTGCAATTCATCAACGAATGAGACATCTCGCTCGAAGAAGGACTGAAATATGCCAATAATCCGAAATTCCTGAAAGATAACGTAAGGATATAGAAGCAGAAAAACAAAACCCCCGAAGATAAATCTTCGGGGTTTTCTGTTTTTCTGCCTAGAATCTGATATAGCCTGAAAAATGACTGAATGCATATATAAGAAGAAGAAACAAGAATGATATGATCGTTAATATCAGTTTCTTATAGCTCACGTTCAGACTGATAAGATAGACGCATAGGAAATCTTTATGAGTGATCTTCTTATCTCCGGAAATCTCATCAACAATTGAAACGGGTATCATCATGATGAAGAGTATGAGTATGCTGAGCGAAGCGACCAAGAAAAGCCTTGAGGTGAGATATCAGTCTTGAATAAAAGTCTGCACGATGAAGATGAATAGGATGAGGTAGATGATGTATTTTATTATCTTGCCGTACATGATCCTTCATACCAGCGACATATGACTCACTTCGATCTCATTTTTGACTATTTCCACGAAATCGGATCTGGCAGGTTTTGGAATCTCATCCCATCCGCTGGCCATATTCCAGATTTCCTTTATCCGCTCCTTCCTCTTGCTTATGACGATCAGGAAGAAAGTTCATATGATTACAAGGTAGAAAAAGAAATATATGAGAAATGGGATATTCACATACTTAAGAAAGACATTCAGAACCAGAAAAGCCACCAGACAGCCGAAAATAAAATATATTGCGAGCTGGTCGGGAGTGAAATATCTGGTTATCTCATCATTTTTACGTTTGGATATCTTATGCAGATTCGCAATTATCTCTCTCTGTATGGATTCATCGAGCAGAGCAAATCAGGAATCTCTTTTAAGATTAGCTATCTCTATCTCGATAAATTCCTCTTTTTTAGTATTTTTTCAATTTATTCGGAGTTTACTCATTTTTAAAATAGGACATAATTATACATTAAAATTCCGCCCTGAACACAGCATATATTCTATACTATTTTTTATGGATTCTCAAATGATTTTTATAATTTTAGCGCATCCCCAGAATAAAACCCGTTCCCATAGAGATGCGGTTTAATTTATTTTAATTGCATAGGTATAAATATCCGCTCACTCAATCATCTCAGATGATATTTCCGTCAGAACATTTCAATCATCATCCGAAATTCATCACCGTAGTCTCATACAGTATTTCTCCGGAATAGATAACGGTTCAGTTTGCGATGAAGCTGAATGGAGGAAAGATGAGAGGATTTACATTATGGAAAGTATTTCAGGCAAATCAAGCAGAACTATGATCGCAAGAATAAGTCGAATCCATCACCACACAAGGGCATTCATGCATATTGCAGATTTGAGTGTCGCCAGGGTAGACTCAGCAGAATGAATCATCCACGACGGCTCAATCATTCCTTTGGCAAGTCACAGTCCTGGTCTGAGTTCAGTCTCAGCATGTCTGGCTGCAAGGTGACCAGTCTCATAGATTCCATGTGTAAATATAATTTTGGGTGCAGTCCTGATTCTCATTTATTCCGGCAAGCTGTCAATCATTGCATGACCTTGTTTCACTCTGGCACAATGTAGGGAAAACTGGATTTGCCATATTATAAGCGACTACCGTTCAGGCATGAGGAATTGTTGCTCACCACGGCAACAGACAATCCTGATATTTGGGAGTCCTGCTTCAGAAATAAGTCTCCTGTCACCTGTAGTAGGCTTTTCAAGGCGAAATCACATAATATGGGAATATGGCTTTCATCTCCTCCTTTGAATCATCAATCGGCGATATATACACTCTTGTTCAGGAGCTCGTTCAGCTGAGTTCATAGCTCAGCAATTCTGATGCGGCATTCGTCACATTCACCGCATAATCATAATTCGCAAAATCAAAAACATAAGGTGCCCCGGTCGCCGAGAAGTTTCAGCTGCTGAGAAGATATCAGGTGTTATCGGTTATGGTTCAGGAAAGGCTGCTTATTACATCAACCTTATTTGAGATATTGAAGCCCGATTTATTCAGCTTGAAAGTTTCGATAGTATTTCATACGGAAGAGAAATTTCAGGATATTATCATTCCTGTTGCAGAACCCATTGACAGGACAGATCCGGTGTTATTGGGATTGGCATCTATGAAGTCCCTGATCTGATCGTTTGCAGCGAAGACAGTGTCTGTTGCCTTCGGGGCGATGAATCAGAAAGCTGTCCTTCTTGAGTAATCGTCATTGTCCGTGGGCTTTGAATCAGAGTAGAGAGTGGCCGTGACGGCTCATGAGGAATAACTTCACCTGTAATCATCATTGTCGCAGGTGTCGCTAACACCATCAGGTCAGGCTTCCCATGTTCAGGTGCATATCGGTGCTTGTCATTCGTAGCTTTTTATCTCTCAACCGGAGCAGCTGAGAATGTCTGCTGAAGTTCATCAGGAGTTTGTGCTCTGTACCATCCTTGTCACCATCCTCATCTTATTGGCGGCGAAATCATTATAATCCTTGTTCTGCCTGTCGATCATAACCTGAGCCTGATTTATCTCGATCAGATTCCCCATTGCAAAAGCCAGCATTGAAATTGCCATCGTTATTATGAGGACATAGAGCATTATATATCAGCTGTTATTTTTTTTCATAATTATTTGACTACTGAAATACGATAAGCGAAGAATGAATCGCTCTTGGCCATTACATCGGCATAATTCCTATCATAGAAAACACCGTAGTATTCTGGTGTCACTGTGATATCTAGCTTTCCCGAGAATCATACATTTAGCGATGAATATCACAGCTTGAATAATTTCATATCGGAATATTTTGTCAGGCTGCTGACAGGGATGGAATTAAGGAATCCTGTGAAATCAGCTTTTACGCTTATGACTCAGGCAGAATCGAGAGCATAGATGAATGGGATATAGTCAGAATACTTCATCTGATTTCAATATGCTATCTTCTTGTTAATTTGGTCGTATGCTCAGATTATGAAGCCTGTCGTCTGTCATGAATTCGCAAAAGCCGCCGCGCTGAATCCGTATTTATCATCTTTTGTGATTCATCAGGTAAGTGCCAGAAATTCATTATTCGCACTTTTTTGGCTGAGGTAATCGTTCTTGAAAACAAGAGCTTTTTCGTAGGATTTGTTGGCGAATTGGGAGACTATGAAAGTTCCGGACATATATGAGAACACGAAAGAAAGCCCGCCTACGACCATGGAGGTAATGAACATCGTTATCATCATCTCCAGCAATGTGAAGCCTGATTTATGGTTTTTACCTGATGACATAATTCTTTTTGTTATTTTTATTCGAGTCTGACGTATTCACTTCATAGAAATCAAACTGGACTCAATTAAGGCTTCAGGAAGAATTTTTAATTATGGAATGCGTTTCATCCTTGGCAGAATCAGAGAAAAAATCCAGACCTCAAGATGCAAATGAAGAGTCCGTTGTCGTCGCAATTGAATTCGATCATGTGAAATACAGGTAGAAAGTCGTTCAATCAGGCATTGCAGGCAGCTTAGAAGTAGAGAAGAGCTGTGTTACGTATTCTGAATAATTATTGAAATTCATATCTTGTGCAAATTGCCTATTGACTGTCATCATGTAGACATATGAACGGAAGATTGCCAAAAAAACGACTCAAATAATGGCCATTGCTATGACGGTTTCCACTAGGGTGAATCATTTTATTCTTTGTCTAAACATGCTTTATGGTATTAACTTTCTTTATTTTAACTTTTTATTGCATATAAATCAAGCTGAAATCTAAAAACAGACGAAATCATCGCACCTTGTCCAGAGTATGGCATCCAGATGTAAGCGCGGAATTTGGATTTTGCGCGAAACCTCTTCCCAGAATTCCTGGATTTTCATTCATTCTGGATTGTATCTGTCTCATATTCGGGAAATCCTGGAATCTACCGGGATGCCTATTTCATATGGAGCAACAGAGAGAAATCAGAATTTTACTCTTGCTGCGTAATGAAACATCTTAAGTGCAAACAATATCGTCTTGCTCTCCTTATCTTGTTTCATGGATTTCGATAATACGGATTGCAGGTCTGAAAGATTCTCATAGAAATATTCTTCCCTTCCTCTTATCGTAACAAACAAAGCCTCTGTTTTCCTCAGGCGCGGCATTTTCATATTGAGAATCCTCTTGTTTCATTTGGATTGGAACAGGAATATCTCAAAAAAAGAGAATATCGCCTGGAAATCATATCATTCAGGAAATTCATAGTTGATCGCAAATTCGGCGAACTCCTCCCAATATTCCTCTCCTGTGCTGGATAGCTGATAAGAGAGCAGTGAATTAGCCATGATCATGGCAAAGTAGTACGGACTGTTTCATATGGTTTCGCATATTTTTTTTATAGCAAAAAACTGTCTGTCGGATTCTTCTATTCGGATGGCATCATTAAGATCATATTTCGATAACAGTCAAACCAATTCATTCATTCTGACTCAGGTTTATTTTTAGAAAAAATATATGGATATTATACATGTTTTTTGCGAAAAACTAATTTTTATGCTAAACTATACCTTAATAAAATTAAATAAGGGAATAATGGAAAAGCTTGAATACAAGAAAGTTAAAAACAAAGAAAAAGCTCCGAGAAGAATTGAATCAAAGAAGCACAGAGAGGCTGCGAGAAGAAAATTTTCAGAAAAGCAAGAGGCTGTCGATGAGGCTATGGAAAAGAGGACTCGTCTGAAAGTAGAAACACAAATCATGCTTTTATCTCAAGTTTTCAATAATTTTCAGCAGAACCTTAAAGATAATTCTGACGTAAGGAAATGAGCCACGATTTTTGCGAAATGAATCGACATCATGACTGCCGAGAGTGTTAAAAAATGACTTGATGAGAGCCTCAATAAATCTATAGGGACCTATAAGAAAATATCATCGGGTATTTTCGAGTATCTTAAAACAACAAAGCTGACTGAAGGCGAACAGAAAAAAATCGAGAAGATATTAAGTGATTTCCATACTGCAGCATGAGAAATATATTATAATGAAATGAATATCGATAGGGAATTATTTTCAAAAATAATAACTGAAACAGATAAGAATCTGGAATTCATCTCAGAAGAAAGAAATGTCACGTATGCGCATATCAAAAAGGTAAATAAAGCTTTTTTGCCGAATTTCGACTGCCTTTACATAGCATCGGAAAAATACCAAGTTCCGGCTGAGCTTATAGTGGCCATAATACAAAATGACACTTCAATCGGCAAGCATATGGCAACTAAGAATAATTTTTGAAATGTATGAAATGATGATTGAGGAAAAAGGGTAATTTTTGAGACGCCTCAAGAATGATTGGATGCTGTCGCCGAAAACCTCAAAAAAAGAATAGATAAATTCAGGGAATATGTGAAAAATAGGTACCCTACCGTAATAGAACTGGTCACCTGAAAAATCAAATGATGAAAAAAGTTCTTCTGAGAATATATGTCTCACCCCAAATGACCCATGAGAGTAGCTTCTATTTATAATAAGCTTGCCGAAAAGAACTATGTTAAGGTAAATGAAGATTCTATCGGAGATCTGAAAAATCCAGAACCATCTCAATACATTCCCATATCGATTCCTGTAGCTCAAATTTAAACTGACATTTGAATTATGGGATTAAGAGAATTCAATTGGTAACTTAAGGATTTATTCTTGTATTTTGCTAATTTTAAATATAATGGAACCACTTGTAAGACAAGTGGTTTTTTAGTACTTCGTTTTTGAATATTAACCCTTCATCATAGCCTTTGCCTAAGATTGAAGACTCCACCATGATATTCAGAGATGAATGACTAACATACCCTTATCTAATGCATGTTTTATATATTTTAACTAAATTATCATGATTATCTGATTGAGCGACACCAAAATCCTTGAACACAAACCATTCAAGAAAACCTATAATATTGCCGGCAAGAACATAACTCTGGAAAGCTGAAAACTAGCTCTCCTCATAGATTGAAGCGTTGTCATCACCGACGAAGATGGAAATTACCTTCTTACCACAGCCGGAATCAATGAAAATGTAAAGCCTGGTACTGATTTTTTCCCGATGACTGTAGATTTCCAAGAGAAATATTACGCAACCGGTAAAATCGGATGAAACAGATTCATGAAAAGAGAATCCCGCCCATCCGAAGCGTCAATCCTGAATTCTCGTCTCATAGACAGGCCTATCAGACCGATGTTCCCGAAATGAACTGTCAATGAGGTTCAGATCATTTCAACGATATTATCTTCTTCCGGGACTTCCGATTACGGTTTTTATTGAATCACAGGAGCTTCGATCGCTCTGATGCTATCTGGAACTGCCGAATTCGAATGACCAGTATCTTGAACTAGGATAATAGTCGACCAGAATGATGAATTCAAATTCGATCCTACGATTGATGACCTTAAGACTGCAAAACTAGATCTTACCATAGCATGAACGCTGGATGCCATAACAATGGTAGAATCACAATGACAAGAAGTCAATGAGGATTTGGTGATAAAGGCATTCGAATATGCTCACTCCATAGTCAAGGAATTCTGCAATATGCAGCTTGACTTTGTTTCTGAGTATTCTCGTCTCCATGCCCTTCCAAAATCAAAAATAGTCGTAAAGCACCTTCCTCAGGACTATAAGAAAAAAATCGCCGATTATGTGACAGAAGAGAAGATGACACCTCTTTACCATGTCTGAAAAACTGAATTCCACGATGAAATGCATAAGCTATGAAAGGAAGTCAAAGAATGGATCTGAGATGTTTCTGACGCTGATCCTGTAACAGAAGCAGAAATCGACGAATGCGTCTACATGGCGATCAAAAAGCATATGAGGAAAAGAGTCCTTAATGAGAAAATAAGGCTTGACTGAAGAAAAACTACAGAAGTAAGGCCGGTATGGTGAGAATTCGGAATACTTCCGAGAGTCCACGGTTCTGCCCTATTCCAGAGATGAGTTACACAGGCTTTAACGATTACGACTCTTGGCTGACCTGGAGATATCCAGATAATAGACGATATGTTCGAAGAGAATACGAAAAGATACATCCACCACTACAATTTCCCTCCTTTTTCAGTAGGTGAAGTCAGAATGATGAGATGACCGGGAAGAAGAGAGATAGGACATGGTAGATTAGCAGAAAAGGCTCTTGAGCCAGTGCTTCCTTCGCTTGAAGAATTCCCATACTTCATCAGGATGGTATCAGAAATCACTACTTGTAACGGTTCAAGCTCCATGGCTTCAATATGCGGCTCTTCAATGTCTATGATGGACGCATGAGTACCTATAAAGAACATAGTAAGCTGAGTTGCAATGTGAATGATATTCGACGATGAGAACGGTGAATATGAAGTTTTGACTGATATCCAAGCACAAGAGGATTTCCTTTGAGATATGGATTTCAAAGTTGCAGGAACAGTAAAATGACTTACTGCGCTTCAGATGGATTGCAAAATCAAATGACTTTCTATGGATATTATCAGGAAAGTGATTACTCAGTCACAAATGGCTCTAGAATCAATAAGAGTAGATATGACAAAGACTCTTTCGACTCATCGCCCAGAACTCTCTCCTTTTGCTCCGTTCATCGTGAGCATGAGAATACCTGTAGATAAGATCAGAGAAGTTATCTGAAAGGGATGAGAGACAATCCAGAGAATCACAAAGGAATTTGAAGTCAAGATCGATATCAATGATGAAGGGATGCTTTCTGTAACTGCAAAGACTCAGGAGGGAGGAAAAAATGCAATCGATTACATCACAAAGATGCTTAAATGAGTTGAGGTAGGCGACACCTGAATAGGTAAAGTTGCAAAAATCCTCGATTGAATCGGCGCAATACTAGATCTCGGCCAAAACAAGAGCTGAATGATCCATATATCAAAGATAGCGAAAGAAAGGGTGACTAATATCTGAGACTACCTTAAAGTCGGCGATATGGTTGAATATAAAGTAATCTCAGTAGACACTGTCGCTTGAAAAGTCGGTCTTGAGAGAGTTATTAAGGAGTAAATCAATTAAAGCATGGCAAATGTCTTCCGATTAGATGATCATAGATGACAGCTTGAATTCGAGCTTCCCTGGGTTCAGCCGGAAGATATCCCCGTCATCAAGAGCATAAAGGAAAGATTTTGATTTCTGATGTGATACGAGTATCTGAAGCGTTATGTTTCAGTCTCAGAGATGTGAAAGAATATGATTTCAAAAGATTGCATCAAGCAAAATGAACTCCCCTATCACATCCAAGTCCATCTTGAAAAACTTGAAGATTCAGAAAAACGGGAACTCTCCGCAGAAATCTCCAGAATAATGAAAGAGACGAAATACCCTAGATTAAAAGAGCAACTTTTTTATTTAAGGACTAAAATTTTATCATCAATAAAGAATAATTAATATGATTTGTTTTGTACTGTGACGTGAATTCAGACTCTCAATCGCTGAACTCAAAGCTTTTTTTCCCGAATCAGAATGCCTTTTTGCAGAACGTGAGATAGCAATCTTCGAGAATCTTGACAAAGAAACGGTAAAAGCCGGTTTTCCAAAATTATGAGGTACCGTGAAGGCTTTTGAAATCCTTAAGGAATTCGATTCCGAGAAGGAATTCAATATGCATGCGATAGATTTCATTTCCAAGAAAGCCAAGGCATATGAGTGAAAATTCACTTTCGCATTGGCCCAGTATTGAACTCAAAAAGATCTGTTCACTTACTGAATCCAGATTAAAAAAGAGTCAAGGAAGACAACCGAGACCAACATAAGGTTCGTGAACAAGAATTCTTCTAATATCAATGCTGCAGTATTCAAAAAGGAATTGTGATCCGACTGATCAGAACTGAATCTCCTATGAGTATGACAGAGATTCTTCATATGAGAGACGATTGCCTATCAGGACGTCGATGAATACTCAAAAAGGGATTACTCAAAAGAAAGGGATATGCAAGTCTGAATGCTACCTCCGAAGCTTGCTCAGATGATGATAAATATCGCTTGAAAAGATACGAAATGAATCTACGATCCATTTTGCTGATTATGAACTATCCTTATTGAATCCTTGCTCTGTGAGAAAAAAGAGATTTATTGAAGCGACCTGAATGAGGATATGGTCAAGGCGAGCAGCAAAAATATCGCTCTCTACCTAGATAAGACTGTGACTTTCCAGATATTCAAGCAAGATGCCGGAAAGATAGAAGGCGTCTGATTCCTAAAAGACAAATCAAGGATTGCTATAGTTTCAGAATGATATCTGGGATCAATAATGACAAGATGACATGTCACCGAGGATAAGATTCTGGAAGAAAGAAGAAAGCTAGCGCGTATATACGATTGATTCTTCTATTGACTCCAGAGATTGAATTTCAAATGAAAGATAGTCATAAGCTTCCCATTCTGGCAATTCAAATGAAAATATCTCTATTTCGAAGAGATCTATGCAATATTGAAGAAATATGGTTTTGCTCCGCAGAAACTCCTGCCTGATGAAAGCGAGTTCAAGGAAACCAAGACTTGAAGCCTGCTATATCACAGACCGAACCAGCAAGTCTGAAGAGAGATATTCTGCCTTCAATCCACAAAATAATAAGACTGAAAAAAAACGCCTTTCGATTCTCGAAAGGCGTTTTTTTCATATTGATGATATATTATTTGAAAACCCATGGCGCTATGGTATTGAGGATGAGCCCCATTGAGAAAAGCACAAGAAGGGCCGTCAAGACTCTCTTGAACATCTTCTTGTCATCCTTCTTTCATTCTATGGACATCTTGACTCCCGATAGCACGAGCATGAGGACAGCGACCAGAATAGCTAGGAAAGTGACATATTTTATGAATCATCGCAGCATGAGCATTACGGCTCAGAAATCTCAAGTGACATTGCATCTGTATTTTCTCGTAGTCACAGAAGTATTCGATGGATTGACTAGCGTACACCCCATTCAAGGTATATCTTCAGTGACAGTGATAGTAGTGACTCAAGTTCAAGATGCTTCTGCAGCAAAAACATAGCCTCATGAAACAGGCATCGTACAGATAAAAACCAGAATCAGAACCAATATTTTCTTCATAATTTTATAATAATGTTTTAATTGAATTTCAAATCTCAAAGATCCTTCAGGAATGCGTAGCTTGCAAGCAGGATGATTACAGCTATGAATGTATTTTTTATGATGGTGATTCATTTCTTCGCTTTTCATTCATCTCAGGCGGATGTGATGTAATAGAATCCCCCTAGCACAAGGAAGAAAATTGCGACCGGTCAAGTGAAGAACAGCGCAAGATTAGATAATTGAGCAAATAGATCTTGTCATTTCTTTATGCTTCAGCTGTATGCGATTACTGTCCAAAGCTGAATGACTCATAGGAAAATAAGCCCGATAATTCAGTTCAAAAAACGGATTCTCGCTTTTTTCCTCTTTTCTTCATTTCAACCGGATGATATAAGCCCTATTCACGCCATCATGAAAAGCATTATCACCAGTCAGATAACGAGAGCCTTCACAAAAGACACAACTCAATTCTCGATAGTCGTATTCCAATTGAAGAAATTCACAAACATATTAGAATCTGTGCCCGCTATAACTTCATCTTTTGTTGATGTTATGTTAGAAAAATTATTTTTTGCTGTCACATCCTCATTTCGTTTCCCGGAAAAGACATCATAAAGCTGTCATGGGATATTTATGAACATGAAAGCTATCATAGTGTAATAGATCTGCCTTTTCGCAGCAGCAAGCTTATCATCCGCTCACATAGCCATAATCATCTGGAATCCGAGGAATACCAGATATATGAGAATGACTCAGCTTAAGATGATCTTTAGCGTGTGAAGAACGCTGAACCATCATTTCTGCAGCTTCTCAAGAGCATCCAAGCCTCATACCGGGTTAATGGAAACGTCAGTGATCACCGCTCAATTCCCTATGCTTTTTCCGATATCCACAACTCATTTTGCAAAAGCGAACTCTAAAGAGAACAATAAAAATAAACCTATTAGAATAATTATTTTATTTTGTCTATTCATAAATTGAAAAAGCATATAAAAATGTCTGCAAATTTTTGCAGACATTGTATTCGTTAATCATCATTTGTAAAGTATCAAATGTAATCCTCTTCCTTGATTACTCACTGATCTCTGAGCCGGTCTGCGGATGCTTTCATTGAAATCATTCACTCCTTGCTTCACATTTCTATATTATTGTTTATCTGGATCAGATCTCCGCTTTTAATCAGATTCTTGATTCAGCTTGTAATATACATAAGCTCATGTATTCAGACTCTTCAGCTTCATTCAGCCTTAGGTATAAGCCTCTGGGACAAGACTCATAGCAAGGCATCAGCTAGCCTGACTCTGACTTGGCTCTGGATATCAGGATTGAAGAATTGGATCACACGATTGATTGTCTGCACGCTTCAAGAAGTATGCAAAGTCGAAAATACAAGATGTCATGTCTCAGCCAGATTCATCGCAGCTTCGACAGTCTCCTTGTCACGCATCTCTCAAACCATGACAATATCCGGGTCTTCACGCATCGCAGCTCTTATGGCTGAAATGAACGTATCTGTATCCCTACCGACTTCCCTCTGCGAAAATATGCATTGCTTGTCAGAAAATATGAATTCTATAGGGTCCTCGATTGTTATTACGTGTTCATTCCTGTTTTGGTTGATCTTGTCTAAGATGGATACCATAGTGGTGGATTTTCACGATCCTGTCGGTCAAGTAATCAGGAATAATCCCTGTTTTGCGTTCAAGATTTTTTCTAGTCATTTAGGCAATCCTAGTGCATCCATCTCTTTAGCATCACGCTCAATCATACGGAGCACGAATCAGATTTTCCCTAATTTGAAGAATCCGTTTACACGGAATGGAGTACCGTCACTTGACACATAAGCAAAGTCTGCGTCTTTTTTCGAATAGAATAATTTTATCTTATCCGTATCTCATCTGAACAGCTGCTCTGTGAGCCTCTCCAGTATTTCTCTGCTGAAAATTCACGCCTGAGTGGCCTTTCATATATGTCAATGCACACGAAATGCGACATTATCGCCTTCTGATATATGTATATCAGAAGCTTTATTCTTAATTGCGTAAGAAAGAAGTCATTCGATGTTTATTTGGTCTTGATATGCCATTGTCTCCTTTTTAAAAATATTAAACTTTTTGTGATTGAAAAGTACTGATCATCTTATTTACCTTGTCTTCCTCTGCAGAAATATCTTTGACCTCTCATGCAAGAGTTTGTTTTCTTTGTTTTAATGCTGCAATCTCATTATCGATATCTCCTATGGTTGAATTTTTTTCGTTTATTACGGCTTCATGTCCCTTCAGGAGATCCATAAGATCTTTGATGGCCTTATCCAATATTGCATAAGGATCAGCTATGACAGCTCAGGCAACTTCAGAAGTTTCCGGAATCATAGATGCTGGCTCTTCCGTCTTCGCTTCAGGCTCTTGATTGAAAAAAGCATTGTCTTGAGGCTCTGCATCAAGCATTGTAACAGTATCTTCTGCATTTTCAACCTCAACACTATTGACAGTCACTTCATTTGAGGTCAAAGTGACATCAGAAGAAGCGTTATCCAGAAATAAGCTGAAACTATCGTTTTGTTCAGCAGCCTGTACAGTTTGTGCAGGTTCTATATTCATGGATGAAAGGTCAAGAAAAGAGATAGCGCTATCGGGAATGTCTTCAGCCTTGATTTCATTTATGGCAGCAGGCGCGTCATCAAGAATTAGGAATCCTCCATCTTGAGCTCAAAAGCCTCCTTGTGAAGAAGAAGCAGTAGTTGCGGTTTCTTCTTCAGCTATTACATTATCAAAAAGTCCCATATTTGTTTTTGTATGAATAAATAAAAGTATTCTCTAAAATATTACCATATTTCAAAAAATTTTGCAAAAAAAAAGTTATCTTTTATAATTCTCCGGCAACTAAGAAAATAAGAAGAATGTTTTTTTAGATTTTATAATTATTAAATTGAACCTATGGACTACAAAAAAGCACAAGAGCTGTTGAAGCTGCAACAAGAAGCGCAAAAAATTCAAAATGAGCTCTCAAATATTCATATCGAGGCTGAAGTTGACGGTTTTGTTGTGACGATAGACGGTCAGATGAAGATAATCTGAGTAGAAATCGAAAATGCAGACCTGCTTAAAGATAAGGCCAGATTAGAGAAGGCTGCAACTGATTCTATCAACAAATGATTGAAAAAATCACAAGAAATCGCTGCTGATAAGATGAAATGAGTAATGTGAAGCATGGGTCTGAATATCCCAGGAATGTAGCATCAAATAAATAAAGCCCTTACGGTTACCGTAAGGGCTTTATTTATTCTTTTTAGTCATCCATGTCGAATGTCCTGAACTTGTAGTCATCCTCTACGAATCTTCATTTTAATGCAGATAGGCATTTCACGACATTGTTGTGCCAGTTTTTTGCTGATGAGGCATATATTGCTCCGTCTTTATTTCACCATCTTGATAGCATATCGATGCTCCTGTATTTTCTCAGGTATCTATTATTGAGTGTCTTTGTCATCCAGTAGACTCAGTCTCTCGGAGAGTCGAATTCATAGGTTCAGCCCGAATCGGTATTTCATATGTTTCAGACGTTATATCCCGTCTTAAGATGCTTTCATAATCATGATTCTGCCAATCAGACGCATATCAGGAAGCTCGGATCGATCTGTGCGCTTATAGCCTCCTCTGTCCACATATCCCAATCATTGAAATCTTTAGACGCATACGTTTTCAGGATATATCTCTGCCTGTCCATCTCAGATTCTCATGATATGAAGAACTTCTGGAATCTGTCCATATTTATCTTGTTTCAATACTTGAGCTTAAGATCCTCGATGTATTTATACCTATATTTCATAGACAGGTCATCGAATTTCAAATGGGTGAGATCAAAATATCTAAAAGGATCGACATGTTCCCTATCCTTATATACTTCAAAATGAAGATGCGGTCAAGAAGTCATAGGTCAGGCTCAAGGGGTTCCAGGGGCTCATCAGGATTTTGCGAAAATTTCTCAAGCTTCCACATAATCGTATTGATTTACATATATCTGAGACATATGCCCATAGACAGTCACAAATCAATTAGCATGCTTAAGCGCCACATACGCATATCATCCTTTTACAGGAGGGTTTACGAAATATACGTATCAAGGTGCTGGAGCTTTTATATCAGTTCACTGGGAGAATCTTATGTCGATAGCCTCATGCTCGCTTCATAATTGAGAATAATAGTCCTCATCATGGAAAAATGTCGATATTCATCTGGTAGGTTCGCTCATCCAGGCAAATGGGTTAGGAGAGTCAAAATCTACAGACTCATCATCTTTAAGCCTTTGCTCAAGCTCAAAATATCTCTTTATCTGCTTGCATTTCGCTGAATCATTCTCAGCTCAGATTTCTTCAGAACCTGAGACCATTCCTCATGTAAGGAATTTAAGGTCGCAATTGTACTTGTTTCAGATGTTATTGAAGACATCAGCATAGCCGCTCTCGATATTTTCAAGCTTGTTCTTTATCTCATTGACGCTTTTCTGCCTATCCAGAATGAATTTATTGAATAGTGCCTCCTGTCATTTTGTTATTTTGAGAAGCTGTTCCTTGTATTCTTTTTGGGTTATAAGATCTTCATTCTTCACTTTCAGATCGTTTTTAAGCCTTATGGATTCGAGCTTTTCTTTTTTTGCCTCCTCTTTATTGAAGTAATATTCTTTGACAAAGCTCCTATGCAGATCGATGAGGTTCTGTCAGCTAAGCTCCAGTAAAGTCTTGAAATGGATATCATTGAGCAATTCTCAGATATCGCCATCATTAAGGACTATACTTCTTACTACATCTATATCATTATCTTCAGAATACATTCAATCTCACTTCGAATAGATATATATCAGGTAATTGAGGATTGTCTTCTTGCTCTGCACTATTTTCTCATCGAGTTCGGAAATTTTGGCTGTCAATTCAGCAATGCTCCTGTTTTTGAATGAGATTTCATCTGTCGTATCCTTTATCTCCTGTTCCGTAGCTGCAATGCTGATATCCAAATCTTCCAAGGCATTTTTCAAATCGAATTTTTTTCTTGTTATATTCTTCTTTCTTTCCTTAAGCGTATCTTTCCTGTCTTCTACCCTTTTCAGTATGCTCTCGAGCGCCTTTGCCTTGTTATCAGAATTGAATATGAGATTCTCATCTTCAGATGACACGGGAACATTCTCGAATAGCAGGACTTGCTGCCTTTCATTGAAATTATCCAGAATCCTGGCGCTAGCTGATTTCTTGATTCACAGGAAATTCGATTGATCGGCATCTTTTGTTTTTTTCATTTCTCATGATGCAGCAAAAACAGCCTCGAATAGCAATATCGAGATCAGGAATACGGATATGAATTTTTGTTTTTGTTTCATCTTATATGTATTTTTAAATCTTCTTGTCTAGTCTAACATACTATGCTGCCAAAATCAAAATTTTAAATTGACAAAGACATATGATTATTCGTAATCAAAACAATCCCTCCGCATGCGGAGGGATTGTTTTTAAAAGTTTACATTATTTTCCGAATCACTTGGGCGGATTGGCAGCTATCTCTGGATTATAGATTATCACCACGTTTTCGGTTTTTCAATTATTATAGTTTGCCGTCCAGGAAGCGCTGTCATATCATATGTTCCTCCTTCTGAGGAAATTCAGATCATATTTGACCGCTTCTTCGAAAACTGTTGTCTTTGCGCCTCCGGGAAGAAGGAATACATTGTCTCAGAGCGCTCATCAGATAGTATTTCTGGTGAATATGGAGCCCTTTATGACCAATTGCTGTTTAAGCTCGTTATTTGAGCTCGCCTGAGTGTCAGAATAAACAGCATCCGAAGAATTAATGCTCAAGAGGCTTCAATCCGCATAAGCGAGGATGTTAATGAGGGCGACATTCGGCCTGATCATTATATTTCATTTTGACAGATCAGCTTGGCTGTTCCTGAAGACTGCAATTCAGAGAGAAGATGGGATATTCTGATCTATTATCAGATTCCCGTTCCTGATGACTACAGTGTCATTTGCAGACAGAAGCGGAAGGATGCTCGAGATTCTCTTGGTTCAATCGGAGTAATATATGGAATTTATTTTTTTGTCATCCGGAGTCCTTCATTTGAGCAGCTTCTCTATATTCTGCTTTATTTGCGTCCTCTGTGAAGATGTGCTCAGGTCTGAGAAGTTCTCAGTCTGATTGGAGGCTTGCATTTTTCAGCTTCATTGTGATTTTCCTGTTATGGAAATGGCCTTTATCTGAGTATCTGTTGATTTTATCTGCGAATTGTCAGAAGGACTGTCCGATAATGACAGCTGATAAGTTACATTCTCTCATCATAAATTGTAGACTACATATGGATTAGCCTTAACTCCCGTCTTCTCTCATCATTCTCAACCGATGTAATTCAGGATAAAATTGATTTTCACAGGATCTCATGGAGCTATGCTCTTTGACTGCATCTTATAATTCGGGTTTGTCGTACTGAAGCTGCTAAGGTATCAGGATAATGTAACGGCGCTGTTGAATCATGGCGCCTTCGTAAGATTAACCTTAGCTGATTCTTGGGTTCATATTGAGAAGTTTGCCTGGTCATCAATCGAAAGGCTTCACCATACTGACCTCTTGAAAGTCAAATTAGCAGTCACTTTCAAGTATGTATAAGATCAATTTGCCAGAAGCGAGGTGCTTTTTGAATGCTGTGGAACCTTTAATGCAAATCATGCCGTGCTGATTCATGGGGAGACAGATTTAGCCTTTATGCAGAAAACTGAATTATTGAATGTTACGCTGTGAAGATTCAGTCATTCGGTTCAATATCAAGTATTGAAGAATAGTCATCAGCTCAGTGTGGCGCTCTGGGCTCAATAATTCGCAGAGATCGTATTTCAGAATTCATCTTTGACATTCTGGCAGATAGTATAGGAGTCAGCATTATTTGCATATCATCATCAAGTGACCTGAGGGGTTCAGCTTGTAGTAATCTTATTGTTCGGTACGATGTATATCTTGAATGTTTTAGCATTTGTGATGTAAGCATTGTCTGAAGAATATTTTCAATATACGTCAATCGAATAGCATCATGCAGTGCGGTAGGAGGTTCATGTAAAATCAGAAACATCTGAAATTCATACATTCGTAAGATTGATGTTTTTCGAAACCGGAGCTACCACTTGCTGGGTATTTGAGCAATTGTTGAAAGATAAGTTGAGCTTATTTATTCATACCGGAGCTCAAGTCTCAGTCCTTCAGAGATTGGATAGCTTTGCGCTTATGGTCAGATTGTCTGATGCATAGCACACATAAGCCATAGTTGCCGAATCCCAAGTGCATGAAGGCAAATCCACCGTACCTATCGTTGCAGGTTTTTTGCCTGTTGATATTTCCATTCAGCAATCATTAGTCGCTGTCGGCACGCAATCTGGAGGCGGAATAACAGGCGTGCAGTTTTCTTTTTTCGGATCGCAAGAATTTCAAGAACATTCCGTAGGATCATTATATTCTATTGCCCTGTTGTTGCTGAAGAGGTAGAAAGGGTTTGCGATATTCGAAAAGAAATAAGGGCTTTGCCATCCCGTGTCACCTCAATTGCTATTAGTCCTGAGTGCCAGCTCCAGCTCAAAATTCTGCACATAATTTCCTGTAACTGAAGAATAGGCTGATGAAGGGAGTCATAGTTCTTTTAATATCTGGCTCTTGGATGAAGAAACGTAAAAGCTTCATACTTTGGTTCATGGAGGCGGTCAATAATTCGGAAAATCTCTTTGACAAAGCACCTGAGTGCCGTCTTTCCAGCAGTCCAGTTCATTTGATGCCACATTCAGAATGCCGAGAATGTCTTTTTTGAATGTTTTTTCCGGGGATTGAGGGCAGGCGATATTTTTTGTTTTGACCTCCATATTGTAAGGCTGTTTTATAGGAGCTTTATATGTGACACTGCTCACTGAATCCCAGTTTGCATCAGCGATTCAAGTCACACAAATGAGCAGAAGCGAAATCGTATATGATATTTTTTTGAGCGTTTTCATGTTCTCTATAGTTAAAGATTAATAGATCTCGCCGACTTCGGCCGACCAGGTAAGTTCCTTTTCATTCAAAGTTATTTTTGCGTCTCTCTTCTCCCAAAGAGATGTTCTCTTATCAAAGAACCAATATCAATCATCAGATCAGTTCATCTTCCCTATTACTGATTTCATCCTTGTAATATCGTCTTCTGAGACTTTGTAGGATACGGTCACGGTCTTGCCGTTTCACACTTTCAGGTAATTTCAGTCTTTATCCTTAAATTCGATGAAAGCCATTCAACCGCTTATAAGTCAGCCGATTTTTCAATCTCAGATGATCGCCCTCATGTTTCAGAGAGAAATTTTTCTGGAATTAGCCTCATCTCAAGTTACAAAGACAGCCTCAATTGAAGCCTCTCCGCTGAAGCATTCTTGAGATTCGGAAACGAGAGAGCAATGTGGCACGTATATTGAGAAGTCCTTGAATGAAATCCTCTGGTCCTTATCTAAATTCACTGTTCTTGATTCGCTTTTCTTCATTTTTATGGTTCAAAGAAGCAGGTTTCAATTTGAATTCAGAGCGTTCATGGTGAGGAATCAATCTCAATATCAAGAGGTCCTAATCATGAAATTAAAAAGTTCGGCTCATTTTGGCCATTCAAAGTCTCAGATGTACTTTCATTTGTCAAGATTTCATATCTTTACGCCATTCACATATAAGGATCCGGAACCGATGAATGAATTTGTCTCATAATCGACCGCATCAATTTCTATTGAATATTCATTCTTGGTTCAACTGTATTCTGATATCAATTTCTTGTATTGATCGTAGCTGACTCATCCATCAACAGAAGATGTCACATCCCCTGATTCTCAGAGTTTTTTCAGAAAATCTCTTTGGTCCGATGCTATACTGCCGCTCTCATCATCTTTTCATTTTTGTGCTTTATAGATGGAAACTGTGGCATCATCAAGATTCAACGGTCACTCTGCTTTAGCGGCTTTTTCAGAAAATGGCTTCAGGATAATCGAAGTTACCGATGTTCATTTTTTTGTAAAGAAGGCAAATCAACCCAAGAGCACAAGAATAAGGGCTATCGAATATATGTAAATTTTTTTCATGATAAATTATTAAAGGATAATAGGCATTATTATGTGATGTGTTTTTGTGTAATCATGATAATTGAAGTTATTTCGGGGATTATACAATATACTTAACGGTTTTGTCAAATGAAAATAAACACCCTCTCTTGGTCCTGTATGAAATAGTTCCTGATTTCAAGAATTTTGAATCATTTTTTCTCAATAATATCAATTCAATCATATATCTCATCTTCATTTTTCTGCTTGAAGAAAACCATCATTCATCACTTTTTCAGGAATGGAAGAGACCATTCGAATATTTGCGGAAGGTAAGCTGTGGCTCTTGACACTATAAGATCGAATTGCTTCCTGTACTCGTCTTTTTTAGCGAGCTCCTCTGCCCTTCACCATATTCACCTGGCATTAGACAAGCCTAGTTCATCTATGAAATAATTCACAGTGTCTATCTTTTTCCTCGTAGAATCCAACAGAGTAAAGTCAACTTCTGGATTGGTAATCGCAAGAGGTATGCCGGGGAATCATCATCATGTTCAGATGTCCAGGACTTTTCAGGTGAATTCCAATTCCGCATTGAGCATGATAGAATCGATGAAATGCTTCTCTAAGACTCATTGCTCATCTCGAATAGAGGAAAGGTTAATCTGTGAATTCTTATCCAGGAAGAGTTTTAAAAACTTCCCAAATGTCTCAATTTGGGAAGTAGAAAGCTCGATTTCGTATTGTTTGAATAATTGTTCGATATTGCTCACTTTTTAATATTATTATTTAATCAATTCCTTATTTGCTTCAAATGAGGCCATCATCTGCGCCATAAGATCTCAGGTTTTCTGTACGCCGGTATCCATGAAGATGACTTTTGAATTGTTTGAAGTACCGATTGTCTTAAGCGTATCAAGATATTGCGTCAAGGTCAGGATGGAAAGTATCTCTGTAGAAGATTGTCCTGAAACCTTTTGGACTATTTCAACTGATTTCTGAAGTCAATCTGCAATAGCCTCTCTCTCAAGTGCGATTCATTCTCATTGAAGTCTTTTCCTTTCTTTTTCTCATTCTGCCTCCTTTATGGCCTGGATCTTGACTGCTTCTCATTTGTTTTCTGCGGCTTTCCTCAATTGCTGTGAAGCCACTACTTCGCTCATCGCGTTTGTTATCGTAACTGGAAAATTTACATTTGTTATCTGGAAGCTGTTTATGAGCATTCACCAATCTGCAAATTGCATTTCAAGATCATTTCTTATATGAAGCGCCAATTCCTCTTTCTTCTCTAGGATTCATTCATGGGTTTCTTTGGCAATATAGGTCCTAAGCGAATTTTCGATTATCGCTCAGATTGATTGCTGCCTATTCTGCAGGACATATGTGAATTTGAATATTCATTCTGAAGTGGGATTTACAGTGAAGATAAGATTGGTCGATACGTCGACGATAACTTTGTCTCCTGATGGATATTTTCATTCTAGTGCGAAATTCTGTTGCCTTAAGGTTATTTTTTCTGCAACTGATTCAAGGATGGGTATCTTAAAATTAAGCCCGGTTGTCATTATGCGGTTGAATTTTCAGATGAACTGTATGACAAGGACCGTATTCTGCTCCACGACCCTGACAGTCGTAAGAACAATGAAGACTAAGACTACTAAAATTACGATTTCCATATGTATTTGTTTTAAAAAATATACAATTTCCATATTACCAGATAAAAAAACTATTGCAAAAGTATTTTGCGAGTCGGGTTGCGAATTTGAAAAAGTTATTATAATTAATAAATAACTCTTAAAACATTTATGAAATTATTTATAATAGAGGATAATGATGCGAATCAGAGACTTGATAAATTCTTAAAGAAACTGCTTGTCAATTCCAGCCTATCGCTCATTTTCAAATTGAACAGGAAAAATAAAGTGAAGGTCAATTGAAAAAGGCAAGACAACGAGTACAAGCTGCAACCCTGAGATGAGATAAGGCTCTTTGTGAGCGACAGCGAATATGATGTGCTGACAAAGCAGAAAATAGAGAATCCGAAAGAGGATTGAGGCGCCTTATCGAAAGATGATATAGTCTATGAGGACTCTTCGGTTCTCGTTATGAATAAGGGCCCCTGAGTGATTGTCCACCCCTGAGATTTCAAGACAAAAGACCTGTCCCTGATCCAGCAAGTCCAGGATTACCTTTGAAATAAGCTCAATTCCCTAACATTCAAGCCATCCTTGGTGCATAGGATCGATAAGGACACCTCGTGAATAATAATGATAGCGAAGACGAAGAAAGCGCTTGATTCGCTACTTAAAGACTTGCAATCGGATAATATCGAAAAATATTATCTTGCCATAGCAATCTGATGCCCGGAAACGGATTCCTGAACCATAAGCAAAAAAATCCTCAGGATCGAGGGCGCAAAAAATGAGAATAAGATTCAGATAGATGAGAAAGAATGACAAAAGGCGATTACGCACTACAAAGTGCTCCGAAAAGGGATATTATGAAAGTATTCCCTTATAGAATGCAGGCTGGAGACTGGTCGGATGCATCAGATAAGGGTCCATCTGGCGAGTATCTGATGCCCGATACTGTGAGATAAGACATATTGAAACTTGCAGGAAAATGCATTTGCAAAAAAAACGTATAGCATAGACAGACAGCTTCTGCATGCATATAAAGTGACATTCAAGCATCCTGAAAAGCTAACAAAGATAACATTAGAAGCTAGATTGAAAGAAGATATGGATAATTTGCTGAAACTTTAAATTACTATTTGCAATTGCTTTTGCATTGCGCCTGAGGTATCTTGTATGCTAACTGTGAAATGGGAGCCAAGACGCTTGATAGATTCTTCCTTAGTGAGATATAATCATCATTTATGAAAAGGAGCATGACATGTATTCAGTATGTGTTCTCCATTTCTGAAAAAGCCGAGAATGCCTGAGTGTATACTTGCTTTGCGTGTACAACCTCTTTATAGACAGCGTCGGATTGCCTTGTTATACGTTTGGCATAATCGGCAGTTTCTTCTTTATCTATGGCAGACCTTGTGACCTTTGAAGTAATCGTGGGAGCATTAAGATTCAGTTCTGGGAAATTGCCCAAATAATTAAGATAAAACCTGTAATTGCAGTAATTGTAGGTGACTCAATCCAGTAGCATCTTTTTATATGAAGTCGGTGTCACGGCTGGCAAGTTGCAGTTCCTGTTGCCAACTTCCTTCGCAAGGCTCTTTATCTGTGCCGTAATTTTTGTCTTTATATTTGATACGTCTTCTGTTTTGATTTCCTCATCGATTGTCTTCATCACCTTTAGCTTAGTTCAGAGAATCGCACAATTATAAAATGCATTCTGCGTTTCCACATAGACAGTACGAGCTTGCTCAAGAGGCTTTACTCAGATATAATTGACATTGGATTCCAGCTCGTCGAGAAATGCATCGTAATCCTCTTGTGAAGTAGATGCTGTTAACGCTTCCGCAGTCATGGGAATGGGTGAAAATGGTATTTGCTTAACTTTGAGCAGATTCTCGCCGATTTTGGAGGGATCGAAATAATTATTGCAAGAATTCTCTATGCTTTTGCAATAATTGCTGTATTCCTTGTCTTTCAGGTTTTCGGGTTTTGAACACGGCAAAGCGGCAAAGGTCAAATTGACGGATCAAAAAATCAATATCAAAGAAAGAATTAGCCTTAATTGGTTTCTCATAATTAATTTCATCAGATTCTAAAAATAATCTCTTTTTCGACAAATTCCCTTTCTCTTCAGTATTTCAGACGCGAAAGCTCTTTATAAGCCTTAGCCAAGTTATGGTCGGGAGTTCAGAAATAAGCCCTATCGGATTCGATGTACGGGTTTAGGATATTCATGGAGAATGCATTCGTGGATACTCATTCATTGCTTATCTTTGCGACTCATTTGAATTTATCGAGATTGATGAGATCCTGATCGGAGAATTGAGGGGCGAATTGTTTGCTGAGTATCTCTGCATCTTCAGGTCATATCTTGAAGCTGAACATGGATCAGACATTTCAGAATATGGCATCTTTAAGATTTGTGTTCGATTTGGTAAGGGCATCTGATTTTGTAAGCTGACCGGTATACTGATGGGCCATAATCATTCATAAACGATATTTACGAGCCTCAGAAAGGATTGATTCCATGCTGTCAGTGATGAAATTCTGGAACTCATCGATATACAGGAAGAAATCTTTTCTCTCTTTCTGGTCTTCTATAAGCTGTCTTCTCATGGCTGCTATCTGGATTTTCGAGACCAGTATGAGTCATAGAAGATTTGCGTTCACATCTCATAATACTCATTTTGAAAGGTTGATGAGAAGTATTTTGCTAGTCTGCATAGCATCATAAACATCAAAAGAGCTCTTGACCTGTCAGATAATGTTCCTCATCATCGTGTTTGTGACGAATCCTCAGAACTTAGCGGCCCAGAATGGTATCATCTCTCATTTTTCCCTTTCTCACATTTTTGCGAATGTGTAATTCCACCATCATTTCACTATCGGATTTTTTATGGTGTTTACTCGTTCCTTCTGGAAATCATCGTCAGTGAAGAGCCTGATAAGATCGGTCAATGCTCCTCATCCCGGATAATCCATGAGGGTGAGAACTCAGTTTCGGAAATAATCCTGGATACGAGGTCAGAAGATTTCGTTTCAGAATAATTTCAGCATTATATTCATCGAATCCTGTGCAACAGTCTGCTTCTCATCTTCCGAATTCGCTTCAAGAAGATTGAGTCACATGGGTCGCGATAGGTCGGATGGATTGAAATATATGACATCGTCTGCCCTGTCCCTGGGGATGTAAGGCATTATAGCATTCGCCAAATCGCCATGGGGATCCATTATTGCAAGTCATTTTCCACTCTTAAGGTCCTGCCTTGCCATTGATTGGAAAAGGCTGGATTTACCGGTACCGGTTTGTCAAATTATGTAAAAATGTCTGAATCTGTCTTCATTTGCGAGTTTGATTTCAGTCTTGACTCACCTGAAATAGTTGAATCCTATGGTGATTCATTCTTGAGCTAGTCAGACTGGAGCCTTTACAAGCTTATATGTCTGCCATTTTATCTCTGGAGTCTTGTTGTATTTGGAATGCGGGAAATGGAAAATCGAAGAAATTTCCTCGCTGTTCAATATCATCCTTTTGCTCTGATAGAAGACGGGCTTGAAATATCTGAATATGAAATCGTGTATTACGGTCGCTTCTGGCTTTTTCTTGTTCTTGACAATGGCGTTGAATCCCGGAGATGAGAATTGGGAAAATGCAGTTATCATATTCTTAAGCTGAGCTTCGACGACAAAGGCATCATCTCATGTCGCAAGGACTCTGATTACTACCTCATATCAGGTTTTCTTTCCTTTTTCTTTCATCAGCTGCTCCTTTTCCTGTTCATCCTCTTTCTTTTCTCAGCCCTTGTTCTTCTCATCTTTTATGCTGAAAAGGTCTATAAGTCATGTCAACCATCTCAATGGGTTCAAGGAGAATCATTTGAAAGCCTTTTTCAAGTCCTTCTGGACCTTATTGACTTTTTCCTGCCACTTGTCCTCAATCGGCTTCAATAGGATCTGGACAACAGAAGTCTCATTCTGTCACAATTTTGAAAAAGCGTTTGTTATATTGTTTATCGGGTCACTTTCAAGCTTCTGGTATGTTTTTATCGGGAGATAGTATTCTTTTTTAAGTTTCAGTTCAGCGGCCTTTATTATTTTTTTATCTTTGAAGACATTATACTCCTGGACTTCATCTACGATGGCATCAGGGTAATAGCTTGTCACCTGTTTCTCGACAAGATTCTTGACTTTCTTCGGCACGACCATGTAGAAATGGATCTCTTTTTCAGCGGCCAAATACTCAAAAGACAAGTAATCCTGTCAGAAAAGCTTGGTTTTCCATCATGAAGATTGCAGAGCCTTAAGCGAAGCAAGAAGCTGTTCCATAAGGGATATCTGTCACTTGAAATCATGGATTGTCTCTTTTTTCTCATCCAAATCGCTTTCTTTCTTTGGGATAAGGACTCTCAGAAAAGTCATATTTAGAGATCTTTTGAAGTCTGATTTTTTCCTGATTATGAGAACTCAAATAAAACCAGCCAAAGCTAGTCAGATTAAAATCGAAATGACAATTAATATATCCATCCCTCCTTATTGTTAAATTCTAGCCGCATTATATCATAAAATGCAATAATATCAAAAAAAATGAAAGCCCAAATTCAAGGCAAAAAATAACCCCATGATTTGAGAATCACGGGGTCGGTGGAAAATATCTATTTACACCCTTCAAAGGTAATCATAAGTCCTGGTATCAACCCTGACTTTGTCTCAGATCTTGAGGAAAAGCGGAACCTGTACGACCAATCCTGTCGATAGTGTCGCTGGCTTTTTTCATCAAGTCGCAGTATCTCATTTCTCGCCAGGAGGAGTATCCATCACCTCAAGAACTACCGCAGGCTCAACCTGAATGTTTATGGGCTTGCCGTTAAATTCATTGAGGATAACCTTGTCTCATTCTACCAAAAAGAATTTATTATCTCATATGACCTCTTCATCTAGGGAAGATTGTTCATAATTATCGGTATTCATGAAATTATACCCTTCTGCATCCTTGTACAGAAACTCAGCATTTGAGTAAGTTATATCTGCGATTTCAACTTTGTCGACTTCGCGGAAGGTCTTCTGCATGGTATTTCATGTCAGCATGTTCTTGAGAACAGTCTTTTCCATTCACTTTCACATTGCAACCTTGAGGTGCTCGGATTTCATTACTTCATAAGGTATTCCGTCGATAAGGAGCTTTTTACCAACCTTTACATCATCCATTCCAGCCATAGTACTTTGTTATTATAAGTTAATATTGTTCAAAAAAGATTTTTTCTCCGTTGACTCAAAGATTGTCCAACCTACGTCGGACATCACAGACCATTTGGGCGCTTCAGCAAATATAAAATTCATGATAAGCAAAAATATTTTCCGGTTTTAAGAAATCTACCACATATCATTTTCTGTATTTGAAAATGTCCTCTCTGCTCAAATAGAGTAAATAATCGAAGTTAGTGTATTCATTTTTCAATTTTTTCAACTCATTTTCGTAAAATAAGTCTTCTTCATGCCTGACTCAGAATATGAGCTTCATGTTCGTTTTCGATCAAGATTCAAGGGCGGATCTTATCTGGAAGTACAGAGGAGCGAATCATGTTCATGTTCAAACGAACAATTTTGGCGATTCGGGATCGTTTAAGATGAAATTTCAAGCCGGTCAGCAATATGATATCTCTAATCATTCTTCAAAATTGCAGATTTCCCTGCTTCATCATCTTCATTCATCCAGACGCTTGATGATGAACTCAAGATTCTTTCAATTTTTGTAAGCGACAGAGTAGGCTCGCCTCAGGCCAGAGGGCAAGATGAATGTCAAGAATTGTCAGGGGATGATATCAATTTCACTTTCAGACACAAAAATTAACTCATAAACATTATGAGTTAATTTTGCGATTTTAGACAATATTATTTTGTTTAGAATCATTAAGCCGCCTTATTAAGAGGTATGGTCTTATAGTTGTCAGGCTTTCAATCTTCCAAGATTCTTCTTTGCTTATTCAGTGTTTCAGTCATCTGCTCAAAAATCTTCGGATCGACTGTGATTCATAATATGGAGTACACATAATCCCTGCTGGCTCTCTTGAAAATACGGAACAGATTTGTCTCATCTCATTCTATGTCCAAATCTATTATATTGCTAATCAGCTCATGTTTGGAAGAAAGCAATTTATTCAAATCATCGCTTAAAGCTGCGGGAGCACTGGATATAGCACCCTCATCGGTTTGTCTGCCTGTGTTTATCAATAAAGTATCGTCTTTCATTCAGAAAAATGGTATATTTTAATTTGAAATTAATTATATCATAAAGCTGTCAAAAAGCAAATCTCAAAAACAACTCCCATTATTTGACTCTGATTTTCTTTTCAAGTTCTGCTGCAATCTTCTGGTTATCTCTCAAAAATTGTTTTGAATTCTCTCTTCATTGTCATAATTTGACTTCACCGTAGCTATAGAACGCACCAGATTTCTTTATAAGATCCTTGTCTACTCAAATATCCAATATTTCACCTATCTTAGAGATTCATTCATTGAAAAGCACATCCATCTCTGCCTCTTTGAACGGAGGAGCAATCTTATTCTTCACAACCTTGACTTTGACTCGGTTTCAAGTCGCCTCCTTATCATCTCATGAACCAGATTCGATCTTCTCTTTTTTGCGGATATCAAGCCTTTGGGATGCGTAGAATTTAAGGGCATTTCATCCAGTTGTGGTTTCGGGGTTACCGAACATTACTCAAATCTTCATTCTTATCTGGTTGATGAAAATGACTGTACAATTCGATTTTGATATGACTCAAGTGATTTTTCGAAGTGCTTGGCTCATAAGACGTGCCTGAAGTCACATATGAGAATCCCCCATCGCTCATTCTATTTCCGCCTTTGGGACAAGTGCAGCGACACTATCCACAATTATGAGGTCTACAGCTCAAGATCGGACCAATGCATCTACTATCTCTAGGGCTTGTTCACCATAATCCGGCTGGGATATGATGAGCTCATCTACATTGACTCAAATTTTTCTCGCATACTCAGGATCAAGCGCATGCTCTGCATCTATGAATGCGGCAGTACCTCAAATTTTCTGGACTTCTGCTATGGCATGTAGGGTGAGTGTCGTCTTTCAAGAAGATTCCGGTCAATATATCTCTATTATTCTTCATTTCGCGTATCATCATCCGAGAGCTTCATCCAGATTTATGCTTCAAGATGAAACAGTCTCCACTTTTATAGCTTGCTTATCTCCCATTTTCATTACCGAACCAACTCAGAATTGTTTCTCGATCATTAACAAAGCAGACTTGAGCGCTTCTTTTTTATTATCAGTCATATCAAAATTTGTATTAGTTGTAAACTATTTAATTGATTTAAGGAAACCTCAGATCATCCTGGAGATATTTGAGGATCTTTCATATAATTTATCGAAATCCTCCGATGAAATATAATCAAGACTCTTTCAAATGCAAATTAGCGAACGGAATTCTCAATTGCACCCTTTTGCGATGTAAAGCAATTGTTTGAACTCATTATTTCACTTTCTCTCAAATCCGCTTGCAATGTTGCTGGATATGCCGAGCAAAGGCTTATATAATTCATTCTTGAATGCCGCATCCTTAACTTTCTCGAAGATTCCGGATATATCAGAAACGAGATCTTGAGCTTCCTTCCAAAACGTAAGGTCTTCAAATTTTTCTATTTTCATAGACTATAAGTTAAAATATAAGTTTCAACTCATATACACAAAGTATATATAAGTGTATATAAAATTCAAATTTATTTTTAAAATTGACTTAAGAGCTCTTAAGAAAGCCAATTAATAAAACAAATTCGCATATACACTAATAGAATCTGAAAAGAAAAAAATTGAAAAAACGAAGAAAAAATTATTTTACATAGAAATCCGAAAGGGATTCTTCCGTTCAAATTGAGATATTCTTGCTTTTGCAAGTGTTGCATTCATAGATGTATTTATCTGGATTCAGTCGGGTTGTCTCAGTTACCTTATGGCAATCCCTGCAATAGAATTTCACATCTCACCTCTCTTCTTTGAAATCTTCCTTTTTCTTTCAAAAAGTCGGTATGTTCACCAGGTCGCTGTAAGTCGTCATATTTATTTCCTTGTTTATAAAACTGGAATCAAGTTTATTTGGTATTTGGAATTTGTAAAGATTAAATATAAAAGTGAGAAAAGTTGCGAGAATTAAAGAAAAAGATAAAATATACGATAATAATCCGTAAATATCATATCTATGTTCAAAAAAGAATGAATCTTAACACAGGAAGATCGGGTATTTGCAAGAAAATTGGCAATATTTACAGCGTTTCTGATTGTGCTTTTCTTCATCTACAGTGTCGCTGATGTTCTCATAGTGCTGTTCTTCGCACTTTTCTTGAATGTCCTTTTCGCACCATTCCTCAATATGCTCAACAGGGCGCGGATTCGCGATGGGTTTTGAATAATAATCATCTACCTTCTGATAATCCTTTTCCTTGTCGTCGTATTCTTCGCAATAATACCGATATTCACAAAACAGATAATCTTCCTTTTCACGCAAATCTGAGACAACGTGAACAATCTGAAGACAGCATATGAGACATGATGATTAGAATGACTCTGAATACCGACATACTTAAGATGAGTGCTCGAGACGGTGGATTTCTGATCATTATTCAGTTCCATAAAGGATAACGCAAAAGATATCTCCGTATATGTTTCGGGCAATCTGAAGAATTTCCTGTCCAGCTGAGCAGGGGTTATCTTCTCTTTCACAAGCGCCATATTCCACTTCTTGCTGGTTTTGATCTTCGCATTTTTCATAGCGCTTGAAAGGAAGAATGTGAGGAATTTCTTCTATAAGGCATTGCCCGAGAATGCTTCAAAATACATTTTATCAAGAGAGGCGACAATCGTATCGACTCTTTCGGGCTGGTTCCGCTGACAAGTCATATTGGGGATAAGCATGTTCTTTGCAACTCTCTTGTGACTGCTCATAATACGGGTATTCTGAATAAAGATAGATGAATTCTTCTCACTTGCCCTGATATCCTGAATGATGGAATTCATACCGTACATATGACCCATAATCGCTTTTCTGCCAGCGCTAGCGCTATCGACCGCATTCTGAATAAAATGAGTCATAACGATTGTAATCCTCTATCTGGTGCTTCAACAAACTGAAAATAATCTGCTCGTTCCATATATCATGAGCAAGACACTGTCGCTCTCGCCTTTTGCAGTGCTTCTTGGAATGAGCATCGCAGCAAGCTTGCTGTGAATAATCTGAATCATAGTCGCAATTCCCGTTATCTCTGTCATGCAGATTTTCCTGGACGACTATTTCAAGAGCAAGAAAAAACAATAAGCTGAAGCCTCATCCTAAGCCATTTATTTCGGCCTTCTGAAGGGCTAAAGGAGTATTCGATAATCAAAAAGATTTGACAACTCGTAAATAACCCATATAAAAGCAATCACAAAAACTAATCTGTTTTATGAAAAATCTACTCCCCGCTACATCATATTATTTCTGGTTTTATTTCTTTCGGACCGCCGATGGAAAGTTTTTGATGTAAGCAATTTTTTTTTAATCTCAAAAACCAAAGTCCTTCGGCACATCGCAACCGAGGGATTTTTTTGTTTTTAAATACGGATAGATCAGATCTCGTCCCCTATATTATGTTTAACCTATAACTTAAAAATCATGAATACAGCTTCTAGTGTCAATTCTCCATAGCCCGAAAGATACCCGATTAATCGCGTATCTGCAACAATAAAAAAACAAATATGCGATTTATCGCTCAAAATTCTATATATTCATTAATGCAATAACCATGCCATCCAACAATACGATCATCTGAGAGATGATGACACCTCAGGTAATGAAGCAACTGCTCCCCCTGAATGAAGCCCAACAGAAAATGATAGAATGAGCCAGAATCAGGATCGAGAAGATTTTCTCTTGAGAATCCGACAGGAAAATACTGATAATCTGACCATGCTCCATAGATTATGAAGAGAGTTTCTTCGAATATGGTGAATTCATCAAAAAGATAAATGAGCAGGTGAAGGACAAGATTGAGATCATCCTGAGATTCTACCCGGGAAAACCTCGTACTATCGGATGATGGAAAGGCCTCGCTTATAGTGCGCCAGGCGAAAAGGCGAATATGTGAAATGGTATCTATGGAGTCAGGAGCATGGCCTTGCGAGCGCTTGAATTATGATTTCCCCTTGCTGATGAAATGCTGAATCCGCATCTTGTCGAATATGTCGATGATTACCTTTCCTACATAGCAATCTGAGCAAGGAGCACCGAGAACCAATACCATAGAGAAGTGTCATCAGGGCTTGATGTGCCGGTCGGTTTCAAGAATCCCACAAGCTGAGATATAGAAATCATGACAAACTCAATAAAGGCATGACAGACTTCAAGCCATTATATTCTCGGGAATACGGTCAGGGACAGTCTGGGGAATCCTCTGAGCCATTGAATACTGAGATGATGATATGTGACTTGACCGAATTACTGAGAGAAATTCATCAAAGAATATATGAATTATGCCGATTCGATAAAGAATCCCTCGCTCATAATCGATGCGAGCCATGACAATTGCAGGATAGACGCCAATACAAAAGATCCTTTCAGGCAGATAGATATAGTCAGGGGAATCCTGGCAGACATAATCCCAAGCTTGACAGCAAAGTGAATAGACGCGAAAAAGGCGGTAAAATGATTCATGGTCGAGAGCTATATCTATGACGGAAATCAGAAATATGTCGATGAAGAGCATGTATTGAGATGAAAATCACTTACCGATCCTTGCATCTGACTGGAAAAAACTGAAAAATTAATTTTGGAAATGCACAAAAATATATAGAATCATGCCCCTACATCTATAAAATATTAATTATCAAAGAATGCAGACAAATACAGAAGCCTCACAAGCAAGGAATAGAACGCTGACAATAATCGCCCCAGCAGAAGAGCCTGGAAATAAAACATGAAAAAATCATGCAGTCGTGGTATGCAACTACAGGTCGGCAGTCTCATCGCTTATGGAGAATAAGCTTTTGACAATCTACAATACTTTCAGGTCTAGATATCCTAATGGTATAGATTACAGCTTATGAGACGAGAAAATTGAGTGAAAGGATTATCTGAAACTGGAAGTCCAGAATAAGAAATATTTTGTGACATGCGATATCTGGAATGAGAATATGAGAAATGAGCATATCAGCCTCAGCGTATTCTCAAATCTTGATTTCTGGAGCTCAAAATCAAGAAAAATCAAGATATATAAAGATTGAAAGCTATCGGTAAGCGAGTCGAGAGTCTGAGAAAATGATGAGCAGCTGGAATGAATAAATATGCATGGGCTTCTTGATGAATTTCTGAAGAAGATCAGCACTTATTAGCCGACCGTCTCAATAAGATAAATCCTATCCCTGAATCATCACCTCTTCTCCGCCTTAGCAAGGCGGATTTTTTCTAGCTCTTCCTTACTGATTCATCATTCTTCACCCAGCGCATAGACGACTTCGAGGATATCCGCAAGCTCTTCGGGATCTTCATCCGATTCCAAAAATTCGGCAACCTCCTCTTTTAGTTTCCTTTTCAATTCTTCAAGATATTCTTTCCTGTCAAGGATTCTTGTTTTTGCGACTCATCATTTGGATTCTATAATCTCAGGAATCCTGTCCCTGACAAGCTTCTCGTGCTTCATGGTTACGATATCTCACATGGCATTATTCTGCATAAGTTTTTTAGATTAGATCATATTCTTCTTTCCATTGCCATCACTTTAAGACATATTCCTTCTTCAGTCAGCTTTTCAAGATTTTCAGAAGAGGATTCAGCTCTGGCGTCTCTCTGAATGCCTTGTCGCAATAAATTGCAATCATGTCGGCTTCATCGAAATTGGTATGCGTGTGGTATAAAAGATGGCTTATCGATTCCAGCCTGTCTAGGGATTTTACGAATTTCGCTTCCTTTGATTCCCCGTTAGAATACTCCTGCCAATAACCATAAATCTCTTCACCCAGGCTCGATGGCAGCATTTCCCTGATTTTCTCCATGGCTGAAATCTCGTTTGAGAGTTTCTCTTCTTTTGTCATTTCACACGTATAAATCCTGATATTATCTATATCTCAGGTCATCGCTCAATAGATCTCATGGAATATGGCGATCTTAAGAGCTTTATCCAAATCAATTTCAAGCTTCAATGTCATCTGCACTATGAAAACCATGAAAACCAGCCTATAGATATGCTCTGCTGCCGTGTCTTTTTCTATGATTAGCGGACTCGAATCATATCTCAGGGTTTCTTTCAATTTTTGGGCCATCTGGAAAAAGTCGAAAATCTTGTCGAAAATCTTGAATGCTTCAGATTCTCAGCTGACGTCGTATTCATCTTTCCACTCTATTCCAGATTCAAGATAAAGTTCTTTCAGTTTTCAATTGAATCATTTGTGATAACCTTTGAGCAGAGGAAAATCCGACATTGCTTTTCGCGGGTGTGCGGGAGCCTTTTCTGGGATGTCAATGTAGCTCGCTCAGTGATAGATGAGGAAGCTCATGGATTCCATCTTCTCTGCTGCCTTCACAAAAATCGCCTCCCTTGTCAATCATGATCAATACTCATCCCACAATCCGAGCAATTCCCGGCCTGATTCCTCTGGCAGCTCGGATGTTATCTTTCTAATGATTTCGGCTCAGATCCTGTATTTATCATCCCGATTCGATAGTCAGAGGAAAAAATTCTTATAATCGTCATTTCCAGTCAGAATCTCAGGCAGATCGTGGACTAGGGTCAATTTAATCACCCTGATCGGGTCAACCCCGAATTCCGGATTCTCTGCAGCGATATAGTTCATAAGCATCGCCTGCCAAGTATGGCTGGCTAGATTGTCCCTATTAATGACGGTATCGCTATCGGCATATCTCATCGTTTTTTTCGATTTTTCCAAAAACTGGATGAAGCCGAAAAGCTTCTGCATATCATTCATGAACCAATAGATTAAAAAATATCTTATATTTTGAATTCTCAATCTTCATATATCACAACCTCGGTTCAGTCCTCCAGCGTAGCTGTGACTTTCCTGTTTTTGGTCGACATCAAGTCGGTATGTATCGGTGATTCGTTGAATCCCATATTCTCAAAATCTTCTTTAGGCGTATTTGCGACATCTCAATCGAAAGCTTCATGGAAAGATGCTCAAATCGCGACATGGGTATTACCGTAAACTCATCATACATTCTCATCATACAATGTCTCTCACATGAATTTTGTGATCTTTGAAAATCTCCTGTCTGTAAGCGAGAATTCTCATAGCTTATCGGCATTTTCAGCTGCAACCATCTCTTTGAGGAGATCCTCTCAATTATCGGCAGATGCTTCTGTTATGAGTCAGTCCTTGAAGACAAGCTTCATTCAGTCAACCCTGTTTCCGTATCTGTAAAGCGGCTGATTGAACTTTATCCATCAGTTGGTTCATCTCCAATCGGGTGAGGTGAAGATCTCGAATGATGGGATATTCCTTCCAGAACCTCCGAGCCACCTCCTGTTTTTTCATATTTTGATATGCAGATCCGCATCCTCTCACTCAATATGCACTTTTTCGATTTTCAGGTTATCCAGCCTTGATTTTATATCTTCCATTGACACGAAGATCTCTTGCCATTTTGCTATCGGGTCAGCATCATCTAGAAAACATGATTTTATTATCTCATTCCAATATTCTTCAAGGGTAAGTCACGCGGCGTCAGCCATGGCCTGCGTCCCGTAAAGTCCCATGGTCCAAGTCATTTTTCAGGCATTCTCTTTATCTCTTCTGGCATCCATATAGAATTTTGCGGCTTGCTGCCTTCAGATTATCTTCTTTGAATCTATTCATTTAAGCTCATATTTGTCCCAACTGGAAACTATTCCCAGGAAATGAGTGCAAGTATTGGTTATTTCAAGATAATAATCTCTTGGCCAGAAATTGATCTGCTCATCGTTTCAGTATTCAAACAAATTCCTCTGAGTTCACTCGGGTATGAAATTCGTTATGAAGAATCATCCTGCTTCCAGTACTGATTTCTGGAGTTCTACAAGAAGTAGCTTTGCGCTCTCGGGAACCTGGAGATAGACAACTTCTCAGGGCTGGATTCATTTGCCTCACCAGAGAGCGAATTTGATAAGGATATCAGCATAATTCTTGAGTATCTTTTGGCTTGGCACGTACATATCTCAATGGGTTAAATATTCAGTTGAAGAAATCTTATCCTATTTCACAAAAACGGCAAATAAATTTTGCATTAATCTAAAAGTCATGATAATATTGAACTAGCGAATCTAACCTTAAAATATGATTTGAATATTTGGCGGAGGCAAGATAACCTTCTCGACATTTCCAGAGGCGCTCAACACTATGTTTTCAGAGTATCCCGACATCCCAGACATGCTCATAAACAAGGTGATATTTGACGCTCAGGACGAAGGCGCATTGCAGGAATTCATGGACAATATGAACGCCGTCAATGAAGAAAATGGTAAGCTCGGAATAAGCGACCATGAAGAGAGGCTTCTCGTGGATAGCTTCAGATCCCTTCTGCAGAATTATGATTCGATGAAGGTCCAAAGGAAGAATCTTTTTGCAATGAGGCAAAAAGAGGAAGAAGAAAAAAATCTCCTTTGAGATGATTTAAATTTAACCCTCTAAAATATGTGAAGCGAATTGGCTGAAAAGCTTGGCGACTTGGAAACTAACGTAAGCAGTGCGATTAAATCGTCGATTTCCTCATTGGGCAGTCTCTTAAAAAAGAATGCCTATGAGAAAACAGGCGACAAACTCTGACTTATAGCCAGGCAGAGCAAAAAGATGACAGAAGATGATGTTAAGAAATTCAGCGCAGCAATGAACTGAAAGAAAGATATTTAATTGCCCTCTAAATGAAAAACTATCCGATAAACTTAAGAGAAGTCTGCAATCAGACTATCAATATCGAAAAAGATATTTACATCAACATGACAGAATTCGGTCCAGCCGAATATAGGGATATTCTGAATCACTCGAAGCCTATTACACTCTGAGAATGAAGCCGGGCTGAAAATGTAACCATCCTGGATCTCTTTAATCTGCCTCTCAAAAAAGATGAGGAGATTATAAGCTTCATCAAAAGCAGGCTGAAGATAGACATTACGACAGCGGAATGAGTGAAGAGAATCAATGATCTCATGAGTTATGCGATAAGGGTTTATGAGGAAAGATACCTCAGGACGCTTCCGTTTAAGATAAAGAATAAGAGTTTCAAATCGGCAAATTCAATAATCGATTTCTTGCGCGAGACAAAAACAAATAAGTGAAGCTGAACCCTCAATTGTGCAATAGCCAAAATCTGCTACGCAGTAGACGACGTAATCTCGAATGAAAAAATCAGAAGAGCAGAATTCCTCGATTATCAATTCATAAAGGAGTATTTGGATAGGCCGTTTCAGATAGAAGAATGATTTACGGATTCTTCATGAAACCTTTATAGGATATGAAAGGCGGTAATCAGCGGGAAGGTCATAAATTTCAAATTGATATCCAGGCAAAAATCAAAAGAGTCCCTGATATGAAAAGTAATCGTTGAGCCGACATATTATTCGATAGATAAAGTCCAGGATTTCGTGGGCGCATCGATTTATGTGGATACTAATGAAGATGCAATCCTGATGATGCAATACATCGATCAGCTTGTCTACAACTGAGAATGCAGGATAAAGAATAAGAATGCCCTGACAAAAGTCGGGATAGCAAAGAATGAAAAGTTGAATGCCACATTCAAAAAGAAACTTCTTGCTTCTATATGAACCGACGATGATCATGAATACAATCCCGATTGAGAAAAGGAATTCAAGGAAAGGAGCAGGAAATGAACAAGCTCGAAATACAAAGAAGTGAAGATGGTATGAGAAGTTCCTCTTGCGCTAGAAGAATGAGAAAAGGCAACAAAATTCATGTTCTGAACTGAAGTGAAATTCGTAATCGGATGACATGACAATGAATCCTGAATCTCCCTGCAGGCAATATATGATTATATAAAAAGGCCGAGAGAACTTACAAGACTGGGGCTGCCAATAAGGAAATTGGATCTGGTGAAATATGTGAATGATTTTTTTGAGAATATAGATGATATGCTCAGAAAGAAAAATAAGAAGAAGGATGTTTATTATCAGGAATTATATGCCGACCTGAGAGAACTGTGATATATAGATGAGGCTGATGTGCTCTGAAACAATAATGAGAAAAATGAGAAGATTCTGGCATTCTGATTGTATAAGCATTTCAGGAATCAGCTCGTGAAGATCAAGATGTCCAATTCCAAACAGACCTATTATTTCGATGAGCGAGCTCTCAGACTCAGGGATGTAGGACTCCATAAGCCGCAGCTTCAAAAAATCTAACATTCAATATTAGAAAAAAATCCGGATTTGATCCGGATTTTTTCTTGTGATTATTGTTTGGGGGCAAGTATTCTGCATAGGGCATTTTTCCTGTCTTCTACCAATTGCAGGTACATCGCATCGATATCGTCTAAAGATTTTCAGTTTCCCCTTTCCAGTTCGAGCAATCCCCGCTCCAGATTGAAGGTTTCAAAAACAGCTAAACATTCTTGCGAATTTATCATAATTATTTTTTATTGATACCGATAAATAATTTCAGATTATTGCTGAATTTCGGAGCTAATGCCATTATGAGTACATGGGATATCCACATTGCTGAGAAAAGAGATACGACCAATCAGATTCAGAGCATAAGTCAGAATCATTTGATCAGGTTGACTCAGATCATATACAAGATTACAGCTGAAACGAAAGATGTCACATGAGAGTCCCAGATAGCCGTCCAAGATCTGTCAAAACCTACATTTAGGGATTTTATAACTTCATTATGGTTGCTGAGCTCTTCTTTTGAACGCTCGAATATCAATATATTAGCATCTATGGCAAGTCATACGGACAGGATCAAACCTGCGATCGAAGCCAATGAAAGCACAACTCAGAACAGCTTGACCAATGTCAAAGTAATCATGATATAACCAAGAAGCGCGATTCAAGCCAATAATCCTCAAAGTCTGTAAACAGAGATAAGGAAAGTCAATATCAGCAAGAATCCGATGATTCCGGCTTTTCAGATTACAATAAGCGAATCTCATCAGATCTTTGCATCAATGGCCCTCTCTGAAGTAAGGTAAATCGGTGCTGGAACGATTCAAGTATTGATGTCATTTGCAAGCTTCTTTGCTGTATCAATAGTATAAGAGCCAGTTATGACAGCTTTCCCATCTGGTATTACGGATTGGATTGTAGGTGCAGTCAGCTGTTCTCATCAGACGTAGATTGCAAGTTGCTTATTAAGGAGTCTCTTTGTAAGCTCAGCGAAGATCTTTGCTCATTGAGCGTTGAAAGTCAGCTCAACCTGAGGTTGGAAACCTTGATTCATATTCGCTGAAGCTTTTGTCAGGAATCTCTCGTCAAGAACTTCTCATTTCTCAGTCTTTGCAGCCATCCATTCGCTTGGTTTCTGGCTTACGAAAATCACCTGGTAGTCAAATATGGTCGCAGTGTATTTTTCTTTTCTTGTCTTAGCAGTAGCTCAAGTTCAGTCTACTACATCTTTTTCTTTCTCCTGTTTAATTACAGAATTGATTTTAACTAGAGAAAATCCTTTTTCTGCTTCACCTTGTGAAAGCGCTCCATTCTCTCAAAGGATGTACCCTCATTGCTTCTGAGTCTCGAGGATATCTGAAATGAAAGGCGCCTGGACTTCTTCCATTCAAGTGAATGTTGCCTCCAATGGAAGCTCATCTTTTGCTCAAGATCAGCTTGTGTAAGTCGCATTTTCATATTGGTCCTTGTATTTGTTGGCAACTGTCGTGAAATCGAATTCCTTAGAATCCAAATCCTTCTTGATGCTTTCTGCGATCTGTTTCCTTTCTGCCTTGTCAGCTTCAGTTATCTGGACCTTCTTTTCCTTGAATTCGAGCCTGACTACCTTACCGATAGTCTCTTTGGCTTTTGCGATATATTCATTGTTCTTTTCGCTAATCTGCTCTTTGGTAAGATTCTGACCTTCATAATTCGAAGCTGGAATCTGGACTACGATATGCGATTCATTACCGTATTTTGCCGTGAATATGGTAGGCTCAGCGGTACCGAGTGAATTAACACGCTTTTCTATGATCGATTTAAGTCATTCAACTACAGTAGACTCATTGTAATCTCATTTTTTCTTAGCCTCTTCAAGGTCGATCCTGTAATCAAGCTCAACTCATCCTTGCAGATCAAGTCATAATTTATATTCTCCAGTATATGGTAAATTCAAGCCAAAATAACCCCATGGGAATGAAACATAGAATGTTCAAACCATAATCAGGAATATTAATGCGATCTTTAGTCAAAGCCCTTTCATTATATAGTTTATTTAATATTAAAGTAAAACGCCATCCAGTATATAAAAAAAGCCTATTTTGGCAAGATTATTTTGCATTGGAAAGTGACGGAATAAAAACAATCCTATGCAGACTCATAGGATTGATGTAAAAATATTCCGCATTTAGAATTTGAAGCTGACTTCTTTGACTTCATTTTTCTTTTCTTTCAGGAACTTCACTTTTGAGAATATGCCGAAGGTCAGGTTATCCAGAAGCACGTAAATCTCGAAAATCACAGGTATCTTATAGAAAGGATTGTTATCGATATTTGCCAATCATAGGAAAATCGGGAAAAGCAGGATCATCTGAATGTTCGTAGAGAATGATTGCGAAAGATAATATATCGCAATGAGAATTGCAGTGATTATAAGCCCTTGTGCTATCGCAATCGTATAGATGGATTTTTTGTCGATGATGTATTTCGGAAGATAGATAATGTTCAATCCTGGGATGAATATGATCTTATTCGAAAGAGGAATGCGGGGATTCGTGAAGTTATTTCTGGCAAGCTCGCTGAACTTAGCCTCTTTGCGGATAATCCTGTTTTTCAGATCTTCAAAAGAAACCTCTTCCTTTTTGCCGAAAATCACCTTTATTGATTCTGCTAGATATGAGATTCATGTCCTGCAATTGACGTATGCGGTTTCCAGATTAGGAATGCTTTCAGTGAAAAGATTATAGATTACTCTGGTATGGATTATCATCATCAATCAAGCATATACGACATAGCAGATGTAAAGGAATGTCAGAGCGAGCAGTATGTCATTGTGTCCGCTTACGATCAGCAGGATCATGATTATCGAGAACACTCATCAGATTTTTGATCAATATCTGTTTATCACGCTGGGATGTTTGCCGGCGACAATGAGTCAGATGAATGGGATATAGGAAGCGATATATATCATCTTTGATGTCTCATTCATTCAGGTCAGAAGCTCGGATTCCATCTTCAGATAATCTTTCCTTATCTTTATATCATCGACTTGCGTTCATGAATTCGCTTTGTACGCTCATCTCAAGATAAGGAAAGTGAATCCCAGAAAAAGCACAGTCGTAACAATGGTATTTATGCTTAACTGCATGACAGGAATTTGGAAATTCAGGAAATTGAATGATCACCCGAAATATTTATATGCGAATATAGTAAGGAAAAATGAGATATGGATTTTTGTGGCATTTTTAGAATGCCCCCTTATGAAAGGATGGTTGAAATTAGGATTTGATTTTGCCAACAAGAATAGCTCTCAGAGGAAAAGATAGCTTATTGCGGCATTTACCCGTACTTTTTTGTCCATAGCAGATTCATTAATTAACTTTTGAACATCATAACACATATTTGGGCTTAAAGCCAAATTAAAATCTTGCGCAAGAAGCTAATTATGTTGTAATTAATATTTGCGAATCTAAGCAAAATAATATAGAGGTTCGGAAGGACAAGGAAGGGGGCATTTCAGGTCCATCGCTGGAGTCTATGGGATTATTCCGCACAGAAGCGAGCAACTGAGTCAAGATTCAATTTGAGATAAAAAATGAAATTCCCCTCATTCATGGTCCTCGAAATTATCTGAATTCTGTGACTTTGGAGCGATAACTTCCAGAGCTTCATTCGGCAATTTTTTGGCAATGGGATTGACATTTATCTAAAAAAACTATATTGACAATATAAAACATAACGGAAAGCTATGGATGCATCTTCTGAATCAATGGAGATTCCTTGAATCGGCAGGACACGGTTACTGAGAGATTTGAGGCAAAAATTCTGAGAATACGTTTATGAGATAATCACATGAACTTCAATACGTAAGGCTCTTTCCAGCTCAGAAAAAGCGAAGCAGGTGAAGGAATACATAAGAGACTTCGACGAACATCTCAAGAATATCCTCGAAAGCCAGAGAGATATAGAGAACGACGAGCTATTCTACCATGAAATAGTGAAAAAATCGCTTGAGCTGCTGCTATCGAAACTCAAAATGGACTATGCCTGAATATGGCTCATCACTGAAGAAAAATTTCACCCGGTCCTTCAGACTGGAATCAATAAGCGTCTCGATCACAGGATAATGTATAACCAGATAAAAGAAGCAGAGGAAATAGCATCTAGCAGCTGAAAGAATTTTTGAATATTCCCAACTGAGTCGAAAAACGGATGAGTGGATGCAGTCTTCATATTCAAAAGCCTTAATGACAGGATAATGTGATACCTGCTCCTCGATGATATCAATGACAAAAGAGAACTGACTAATTTTGAGATAGGCAGGATTTGCGATATCTTCTACGCGAAGCTTGATAAGCTGATAATCGAATACGAATTATCCAGGGTGAACATACAGAACATAACAATAAAGAACAGGCTGGAAGAAGCAATAAAGCAGGCCCGTATCGATCCGCTAACTTCCCTTCTCAACAGAAGGACATGAGATGAAGTTTTCGCTCAGAGAATGGCGGATGTTGCCAGATGAGGAACTTCCGTATCTGTAGCTTTTATCGATATCGACCACTTCAAAGAGGTAAATGACACCCATTGACATCTTATCGGGGATGAGGTGCTGAGAAAAATCGGAGAAACACTGAATGTATGATATACGGAAGGCGAGAACATCCTTCACCTGAGACGCTCCACAGATGATTTCATAAGGTATGGCTGAGAAGAATTCTTATGCATCCTTAATCACACGAACATAAAACAGGCGGGGATATTCTTGAACAAACTGAGAGAGCTTATCAAAAAAATACCCTTCATATGAGCCGATTGAAAGATTTTCCATGTAACGATAAGCTGATGAGTCACTATAATCTGATGAAATGATGTTGATCATAAGGAACAGCATCCGATTGAGATAAGAATGAAAAGGGTACTTGAAAGAGCTGATGCAGCCCTATATGATGCGAAGAATAGCTGAAGGAATATTATTAAATCCTATTCTTCCAAACAGATTTGAGTGTAGATTTAAGATTATGGTAAGATATTTTTGCGAAAAAACCTACGAGCCCCGAGAATTTATTGGGGCTTGTCCTGTTTACGAAAGCGAAATTCTTTATGGATTCGAATACTGATTCTGCGCTTAACTCTTCTATTTCCATCTCTATGTAATTCATATCAAAAAGATCAAGAAAATGAACATCGGCTGTCGCAATGAACGGCTTTCCCCATTTTTTTGCAAACGCCTGAACTCTGTTATTGAGATTGAAATGCCTTGAATAGAACCAAGAATGTTCTATGGCATCGAAAATATCCATGAATTCTACCAGGTATTTTTTTGAGATGGAATTGAAATAATCGAAAAAAGGATGCGGTGCTATTATAAAAACTTCCGGATTATCGATCTTATATTTCCTCAGATCCTTAAGATTATTCACTTTTTCTATGGAATTTCCAACATTGAGTATGAGGATGTGCGCTTCTCTGAATAATCCTACGCGTATTGAGAGCTCAATTCAGCTTAAAAGCAGTATTCATTTCGATTCAGCGTATTCCCTGTATTCTTCCTTAAAAAGATAAGTCTTATGCCCAGTGAGCGCCAAGACATTGATTCATTTCTCGTATGCCTTATCTATAAGCTCATATATCGTATAGCTTATGAATTTGCCGTCCACCGAATCTTCTTTTGTGTGGATATGAAGGCTAGCCTTAATTTTCATAAATGTTTTTAATCATATATTCATTTTCAAGAGCGAATCAGTTTTTCTCGTAGTATTTCCTGACTCCGACTCATGCGATAACCGCTATTTTCTTGACTTGAGGATATTTTTCCCTGACTATCTCTTCTGCCCTCTTCATAAGTTTCTTCCCAAATCACATATGCTGTCAGGTGCCGTCTCATTTTTCTCATATCTTCAGTTGGTCTCCATAAGTGTGTACTTCCCTTATGATTGCAGTATCCTGAAGCTCTGGGATGAAATGCTGTTCTCAAGTGAAGACATATGACGGTATCCTGAGCCTAAGATGTGAAAATAATGTCCTATCTTCCGGATCTATGAACTGAAGGTAATATTCTTTTCATTTGCTTGCGTCATATTCGGTAACATCAATCTGGGCATCTGTAGGGATATTGTCCTTAAGCCGAATTTCACGCGAAGAGATATCCTTTTTGGCGTATCATTTCTGATTCATCCGCTCATCGACTATCTGCCTGAGATTTGCAAGATGCGATCAGGCTAGGATTTCTGTAGCAGGGATATCGCGATACATCCTGTTGAGACGGATATATTCAGGTATAAGCGCCTGCATCTCTGCCATAAGCTCTACCAACTCCTCATCCGAATATGGCTGGAATTTTCATTCCTCCCAAATTTTAGTGAGCTCTGAATTTGCCGTGACCATCATAGGATAGATCTTGAGTTCATCAGGCCTGAAATCAGGATCATCGAAAACCCTCTTGAGAGAGCTCAAATCTTTTTCCATATCTGAGCCATAGAGATTTGGCATCATATGGGCGACAACCTTTATTCAAGCATCCTTGAGCAGCCTTGTGGCCTGTATGCTTTCTTTATTGGTGTGCCCTCTTTTGTTTAGGATATTTATCTCGTCTATTGTCGACTGGTATCATATCTCAACCCTTGTCACTCAGAATCTCCTCATAGAGATGATGTCTTGGACGGTGACATAGTCTGGTCTGGTCTCCACTGCAATTCAGATGACCCTCGATAGAGCGGTCTCATTTCTGGCTTTAGCTTCTTCAAGAGTAGCGGATTTGCAGATTGAAAATCATGGATCGACTTTGAAAGATGCGAATCTATCGCTTCAGGTGTCGGTAGAGATTATATGCTTCCGTAGCTCTTCATAGCCCGAATGCGCGTCATATATGTCCTTGATGTAATTTTCCCTATATTCAGGAAGGTAGCAAGACCATGTTCAGCCGATTATCCTGATGTCGCACTTGTCTATATTGTGTCATGTTATATCAAGCGAGCGCAATCTGTTGTGAACCTGTCGGATCGGATCAAACGCATTAAGCTCTGCTCGCATGACTGCAGGCTCATTTGGGATGTAGCTTTTTGGGAGATTATCGAAGCTCGGGCAGTAGATGCATTTTCCCGGGCATTTCCAGGGCTTTGTCAGGATTGATACCACAGACACTCAACTCAGGCTCCTTACTGCCCTTTTCCTCAATAATTTGAGTATCCTGACTTCTTCTGAGACTTCTCCCTTCACTATCATTTCCCTGTATTTTTCGAGAAGACTGATGTCATTCACTCAAGTGGAGACTTTATAATGGCCGTAAACCTCGTTTTTTAGCTTATGGAATTCTTCTTTAGTTGTTATCTCTGGATTGTCTATCAATTTTTTGAGAATGTCAAAAATGATCTGCAATTTCTGCATATTAGATTCTGAATAATAATATTGTTATTTTTTGAATGTGGAAATCATATCCTTTACTTTCGACTGATCGATTTCTTTGTCCTTGAGCACGCACATTCATAATTCAAGGTTGATATATTTACCGACAGATTCTAGGATTCATGCTTCATAGACTTTTTTCAGCATGAGTGCTATATCAACTATGATATCACTCTCCGGATCTAGGGCATCTTGGAATCTTCTGTAGTTCGGAACATGCAAATCTATGAGTTCCTCAAATTTATTGTTGTCCATTTTGTTGTTTTCTTAATAATGACTGCAGATCATTTGCCTTCTTCATCTGATCGTACGCAAATGCTGTCCTATTTATTTCCTGCCTTTCCGCGGATTCACGGCTTTTTCGCTCATCTTCGTCCCTTTTTCTTAGGATTGCTTCATTTACTATCTTTTCTATATTGTTAAGCGCATGTGTGAGATTCTCTTTCCTTTTTTCAAGCGATTCGTTCCTTATTTTGAATATCTCGTTCAGGTATAGCGGCCATTTATTTAAGATATCAATTTTCCTTTCATCGCTCAAGACATTGAAAATATTAGAGATATCATATTTTTCAGAAAAGGAAAGGCCTGATTCTTCAAGCAATTGTTTGAATTTAAAATTATCAACTAACATAATCGGATGATTATCAGATTCATCTTTCGAAAGTATCGGAAAGTCTAGCCATGTTCTCTCTTCTCGCAGAATCCAGACTTCATTTCAGAAGCGCGCTGGAATCGGCAAGGATCTTGAGTTTCTCTTGCGACATTCAATTAAGGAGATTTTCTTTCGAGTCCTTTGGGATATTCTGGTTTTGCTTTAGAGCGTCGAAAAAGCTTCACTTCAGCACAGGGCTGTCTCAATGGAAATTAAGCAATGATGCGACTTCTTTGTGCGCGGCGTCCCCATTGTCTACCGAACCTTGTTTTTGACTATCCAGCCTATCTCCTAAATCAAAAGCCATATATAAGGAAATTTATGATATAAATTTATCTTCAAGCATCAAAAGCGCCTGCGGGAAAATTTCTGTTTTCAGACTATCCATTTCTTCTTTAGAGAATTTGGACAATACCCAATCACTGACATTATATTTTTTATCTTGTCAAACTCAAATTTTTATTCTTTGAAATGCTTCTGATCAGAGATTGCTTATCAGAGATTTGATTCAATTATGTCATCATGCGCTTCATTCTGGCCTATATCTCAACTTCCCGAAGCCCATGCTCATATCGTCAAAAATCACAATAATATCAATTCTGAAATCCAACTTATAGAAATTGACTATCGAAGAGATGCTTTCTCAGCTAAGGTTCATGAATGTCAGGGGCTTCAATAGGATAATTTTCTCTCAGCTCAAATTTCATTCGGAGATGACTCACTTGAATTTAGAATCTTTGAAATCCTCAAAATTCCAGCAATCCTTAAGAAAATCCAAAAATAGGAATCAGACATTATGTCTGGTCTCTTTGTATTCGAGTCAGGGATTTCAGAGTCAGATTATGATTTTCATCAGTTGTTTGTTTACTTATCTTCGAAGCATTGTACAAAAAGAGCACCAATCTCCAAATGAGAAAATCCTTAAATATTTGACAAAGTGATTTTTTATATTAATATACAATTTATAATTTATTTTATATCACTCACATAATGGCTAGCAATTCACCAGAAGAAGCTCCGATACACAACCATCTTTGGTGCGGAGAAACATGAATGGAGAAAAGAAGGGAACGCGTCTCCATGATGGTCATACACAAGAAAAAGCAAGAAGATGTAGTAATCGATTATTCAAGCACACATTTCAAAAGGCTATCGGAAGTTATAGAAAATACAAAAGCCCAGGCAATCGAAGTCTTGAAACAGGATTGAAAAAGCAAGGCGATTTACTTCAATAGCATCATCTGAATCGAAAGCGTCGACTGCAGATGAGAATTGAGGGATCATAACCTCAGAATCATTGACAAACCCGTAAGGATAGAAGTAAGGCTGTCTAATTGATTGGTTTTCAGGGGTACGATCTACCTGAAGCTCTCAAATAATGTAATCCAAAGGACCGCAAACAGTAAATTCTTGAATGTCTTCAATGTTGTGGAGCACTGAAGATGGCAAATGGAATGAGGCGAGGAAGTCCTGAGAATGAAACCGAACAATCCGGCGACACTTCTGTGCAATGTGTCTCATATAGCTGATATTGAAGAGATAGAGAGATTATTCAAGGTCATAAGGACGCCTTCTCAGGAAGCAGGAAAAAAAGATAATGAAAAAATCGTCCCTCTCGATTACATTGAAGAGTTGCCGGAGCAATCCAAGGCTTTTCCGTTATTCCCAGAATCTCACGCACTTTAAAGATAATCAAAAACCCCCTCTCCCGAAATCGGGAGAGGGGGTTTCAATTTGGGCTAAGTTTTCTTATGCGATTATTGTGAGACTGATCAAGTGGAATCTGAGTCGATTCAATTGATGAGTTCATTTACTATATCTGATTCTCAAGAATTCAAATCTTCAAGCTTGTTTTGAACGATATCCTTGATTTCTTCAAGCTGCGCCCTCACTTTTTCGGATTTTACATTTTTCAGAATGGCATCGACTCTTATTATGATGGCCCTGAACATGGCTTCTTTTTTTGCAGGATCCAGAGCATCGAGCTTCCTGTTCAATTGATCTATTGTCGATTGAGGAAGGGCTCTTGCTTTTGATGCTTCAAATTTCTTCTTATCGCTGATATTTTGCTTCTTCCCATCATCCTGATACTTTGTGTCAACAGGATTTCTGACAAGCGGCTTCCCTCAATGATCAGCTACGAATTTATTGAAAGCTTCCAGCTTTGCAGGATCAATGTAAGGAGTTAGGGCTTTTGCGAACTCAGCATTGGCAGCCTTGATGGCAGCTTCTCTCGAATCCGGCGTCATGCTCTTATCTTCCATTATCTTCTTTATGGAATCCAGATAAGCTTTAGAAGAGTCCATGAATTGTTTCTTCTGCTCAGCTGTAAGATCCTTGCCGCTCCTGAAGAATTGCATGATCGGCTGAAGAATCTCGGTCGGAGATTGGATCGGTTGCTTTGTGTTTTGAGATTCACCAGGGCCTTTTACAAAAGGCTTCCCTCAATTATTGGCTACGAATTTGTTGAAAGCTTCCAGCTTCGTTGGATCAATATAAGGGGTTAGGACTTTTGCGAATTCAGCATTGGCGGCTTTGATGGCGGCTTCTCTCGAATCCGGAGTCATACTCTTGTCCTCCATTATCTTCTTAATGGAATCCAGATAAGCCCTAGAAGAATCCATGAATTGTTTCTTCTGCTCATCAGTAAGATCCTTGCCGCTTCTGAAGAATTGCATGATCGGCTGAAGCATCTCAGTCGGAGATTGAATCATCTTTTGTGCAGTTTTCATTCAAGGTGCAGACAAGCCCATAGCTCATGGTTTTGATGTTTCAGCTTGCGCTAAAGTAGAGAATAAAAGAGTTCAAGATAGAACAATCGCCAAGTATTTATTTTTATTTTGCATATCATGTTAATTAAAAAATAATGCAAGCGAATGCTAGCACATGTTTTGAATCGGTCAATATGTCTTATGTGAAGAAAGTGTGGAAAAACGGAAAAATATGATTTGCGGCTCCACCATTGGTAAGATTTGATAATTATAAAGAATTGAATTCATTGAATATGATTTGTCTCAAATCTATAATTCAAGTGGAATTAATTTTATTTACTAATCTTTCATTAATATTCATTAAAATATCCCCGATTTCAGATTCAAATATCTTATTTCATCTGAGCTTTTGCGCCATAAGGAAATCTATCATAGCTCATGATGATTTGACGGAATTATAAGTATTCTCTAACTCTGATCATTTAGAATCAACGAAGTATTTATATAGTTCTTCCTTAAATAACTCTCTTACCTTAGCTTTTTGTTCTGGATTTATCAACTTATCGCTAGTCTTGGCGCTATTGATTTATCCACAATCTCATCAACCCTCCTATCAACCTGCATCTGCATGTCATTGTAAAATGATTGGGCCTTGAGGATTGTCATTTTACGGATAGTCTCTTCCTCTATCTTTGTCTTGAGCTCGATATTTTGTTCTTGGACTGCCTTAAGATAATCAGGATTGGACTTAAGTGCTTCCTTGGCTGCCTTATCGGCATCATCCAGAACGGATTGGTTCATTGCATGTACTTGATTTGCTTTCATAAGTCAAAAAGTTATTGCTAAATATATAGTTATTTTTGCCCTTTTTGAGTTCATCAACCCGCTGAATGCATTTTTATGGTCTTTCGGAAATTCTGGAATATCATTTAGAACTGATTTCGGATGATTTCAGAACGGTCTTTTGTCTTGACTATCCTATCTCTTAAATTCTCAAAAGTGAGCTCTTGATTATTTTTTCATTTCCAGATTCATGAGATATGTGCTCTTGCTTTATCATTGTCTAATTTGATGTTATAAAGAATTGAATTCATTAACAAGAACATTTCATAATTGTATAATTCAATGTTGATTCATTGAATTTCACATCCTTTTGTCTATATTCTGAAGAATATCCCCTATCTCGGATTCCAATATCTTGTTTCATTTGAGCGATTGAGCCATAAGGAATTCTACTTTGGCTCAAGATAATTTGACAGAATTATAAGTATTCTCTAACTCTGATCACGAGGAATCGACGAAATATTTGTATAACTCCTCCTTGAATAATTCTTTAACTTTGCTCTTTTGCTCAGGGGAAATAAGCCTATCACTTGTCTTAGCCAGAGACTTATCCACAATCTCATCAATCTTCCTATCAACCTGCATCTGCATGTCATTGTAAAATGATTGGACCTTGAGGATTGTCATCTTACGGATGGTCTCTTCCTCTATCTTTGTCTTGAGCCCGATATTGTTCTCTTGGACTGCCTTAAGGTAGTCAGGATTGGACTTAAGTGCTTCCTTGGCTGCCTTATCGGCATCATCCAGAACGGATTGGCCCATTGCATGTACTTGATTTGCTTTCATAAGTCAAGAAGTTATTGCTAAATATGTAATAATTTTTGTCTTTTTTGAGTTCATCAACCCGCTGAATGCATTTTTATGGTCTTTCGGGAATTCTGGAATATCATTTAGAACTGATTTCGGATAATTCAGAACGGTCTTTTGACTTAAAAATCCTATCTCTTAAATTCTCAAAAGTAAGCTCTTTGATTATTTTTTCATTTCCAGTTTCTGGAGATATGAGTTCTTGTTGTATCATTTCCTAATTTTGATATTATAAAGAATTGAATTCCTTGAATATGGTTTGTTTTAATAAATTAATTCAATGATATACAATTTCATCTTTCAATCTCTTATTAACATTTATTAAAATATCCTCAATTTCAGATTCCAATATCTTGTTTCATCTGAGCGATTGAGCCATAAGGAATTCTGCTTTGGCTCAAGATAATTTTACAGAATTATAAGTATTCTCTAACTCTGATCATTTAGAATCGACAAAATACTTATACAGCTCCTCTTTGAATAATTCTTTAACTTTACTCTTTTGCTCAGGAGAAATAAGCTTATCGCTTGTTTTAGCCAGAGAACTATCTAAAATCTCATCAATCTTCCTATCAACCTGCATCTGCATATCATTGAAGAGAGACTGCGCCTTCATGATAGTCATATTGCGGATAGTCTCTTCTTCTATCTTTTTCTTAAGTTCGAGATTACCTTCCTTGACTGCTTTTTGGTATTCGGGATTGGTTTTCAGCTCTTCTTGTGATAGTGCGAGGGCTTTGTCTATTACTGATTGTTCCATGGGATTTGGTCAAAAATATTTTATTTCCGATTTTTCAGATATAATACCACTAAATTGCCAAAAGTTCAAATTATGACTATGGCGAAGAATAATATTTTCCAATTTTCTTGAGACATTTATCCGGCTGATAATTCTATAATCTTCTCTACTGCCTGTTCTAGGGTCCTTCAGGTCAGGCACCAGGCTTTGGGGAATATGGAGGCCTGGGAAAATCCCGGAATCGTGTTGACTTCCAGGAAATAAACTCATGAGGAATTGACTATGAAATCGACTCTCGATATTCACCTGCAACCAAGAAATGAGTGGATTTTCTTCGCGTCATCCTCAAGCCTTTTTTTCAATTCTTCCTCAATAGGTCAGAATATCTCATTGCTTCAGTCAGAATTATATTTCTCCTCGAAATCGAAGAAATCTCAGCCCTGGAGCTCTACTCTCATTATTGGCAATGCCTCAAGCTCTTTGTTTCAGATTATCGGCACGCTATACTCTGTTCACGAGATGAATTCTTGGACCAATGCGATATCTCCAGTTATCGAAATGACATTTTCGATGGCTTGTTGGAGCTCTTCAAAATCCCTTACCTTATAGGTAGCGACTGAGCTTCAGCCACTATTCGGCTTTACTATCAGAGGATAAGAGAACTCTCTGTCTGAGGCATCTTCTCTAGAATAGAAAAGGTGGCTGCCAGGGACTGAAAGCCCTACTTTCTCAGCAAGGATATTGCATTTATGCTTATCCATGCAAATTGCATGTGTTGCAAATGGCGAGAAGGTGCTCTTCATTCAGATAGAGTCTAGGAGTCAGAATATCGTGCCGTCTTCTCAATATTCTCAATGGAAAACCGGCAATGCCAAATCATACTCATTATAAGAGGCTAGGAATCTGTCCATCTCTTCAGGCAGGATAAACGTATCATGTTCATATCTTAAATTAACATCAAAAGTATTCGCACTCTTCAATGCGACTTCCCTCTCAAGTCAAGTTCATCAAGTTAGCAATGCTATTTTCATAATCGGAATTTTAAAAATAAACTATTTTTATGCATTCGTCCAATCATGGAATGCTGTCAAGAACAAGAGCTTCTAAAGGAGCAACCCACAAGAATCCCTTATGTTCACAAGGATTTATTTTAACGTCGGGCAAATCTTCCAGGATATTTCTGTAAACATAATAGATGAAATCGTATGTAGGATATTTCACATAAAGCTTTGTGATGAATATCATTTTCGATTCGCATAAGGCAATTGATGTCTCTTCTGATATTTCACGCATAGCCGCCTCAAGAGGCGTTTCTCAGCTATCTATTTTCCCAGCGGGCATTCAATAAACATTCGGTTGTGGCTTATGATCTTGTCTCAGAAGAAGCAATATCTTACCATCATGTTCCAAGAAACAGCTTGTAACCTCAAATTTAGGATTAAAATCATCTAAAGCAATCTCTGAATATATATATTTTTCTTCCATTTTTAGCTATGTTTATTCCATAATTCCTTTATAAGAGATTTGAACATTTTTGCAATTCATTCATTCTCGATGGTTACTCAGAATATCCTTCATTCATGCTGCGAAACTATCGCAAAAGTATTTCATGAAACCTTAATATCTCAGTAAACGCTGAGCTCAGAATCAGGAACTTTAAGGGTTTTTCTCAATTTATCGGGATTGGACTCTATTTCTGCAGCTCATTCTGGCCTTGATGATATCGTGTAGCTGTATTTTTCCTTGGCAATCCTGCGCAGGAAGTACTTATCCCAGTATTCTTTGAGCGGATGTTTTTTCATGACAAAATCCCTATTCGTGAGGGAATAGATTTCTTTGTCTTCCGCTTCGAGGATGCTATCGTAGATGAGCTTTATGTCATCGAATCATTCATAAAAGGATATCTGGGTTCCTCAGATATTTTTCTGATAAAGCTTCTCTAGGTCTTGTTTGTTCTGCTCAAGATCAGAATAATTCTTCTGGAGATCATCGATGCTGGATTTCAGGAATGATGAGAGCTCATCCAGGCTAATCGCTTCATAGAATTTCATCTTGGCTTTCAGATGGCGCTTTACTATCCTCTTCTGGCAAAGCTGCTCGAGAATCTGATAGCATGTTGTTCTCTTTATGAGAGTTTTCTTGGCGATGGTGCTGGCTGGAGAAATGCCGAGTGAGGCCGAACAAAGGAATATCTTGATTTCAAGCTCCTTGTATCAGAGGTTTTGGAGAATTGTTTCTAGCATATGGATATCGTTAAGGTGTGTGCATTATACGATATTCTACCTGTTGTCAAAATATTTTGACAGTTTGCAAAATATGACCATTGACGAGATGTAATTTTTGTGTATAAAAATCACGCAAAACGCAATGTTCATTTAATTAAAGCGAGTTAAATTTTGTCTGTGAAATAATTTATCAATTAACCCATGTCAAAAAATTCAGACAAAATTAAAAGCTCCAGAAAATTCTCGGACATTATTATAATTTAACCTTTTTGCAAATGACAACTGAAACTGCGACTGCTTCACCGGAAGATGGAAGAAAAATAGATAAATCCTGAGTCACGAGGCAAATCGAATCAATCAGATGAAAAACAAAAAAGAAATTGAAGGTTATATTCTCCCCCGATCTGCTGATCAAGAAAAATTGACTTAATCTTTCACTCCATGGTAATTCTTACCTCTGCAAAGAATTATTCGAAGTGCAGGACAGATTCGATGAATTGCATTCTCCCGAAGAAAAAAGAAGAGAGATGGAAGATGATATAAACGGATTCATTCAGCAAGTCTGAAAATGAGCCAAGCTGAGGAGGACGAGCGAAAGCGATAAAAGAAGCGAGGAGGAACTGGAAAATCTGGGCAAGGAGATTTTTGATACCGAGCTCGCGAAGCTACAGCAGGCAACATCATCATTCTCTCCCCTCAAGAAACTGCTCTTCTGGCTATGAGATTACTGGTGGTACTATAATACAGAATTCAGGGCAAAAATCACAGTATCGAATCCCGACAAGAAGTTAACAAGCTCAATCGCAAAGAAATATCTGTTTGAGGCGCTTCCTGAAACGATAAAAGAAAGTGTCGGTAATATGAGAATCGCCAACGTAGCCGTAGGATACTGACATTTCGCAATCTTATTCGTGGATTGAGACAAGAACCTGAGAAGAATAGTGACCGATTCACAACTGTTTGAACTGAGATGAGTTTATGGGTATTCCTATCTCGACATAACTCCTGAAGGAAAGCCGATAGCGAGATCCGTCTGCAATCAGGGCGGGGAAAGATGCTTCTTTGACGGAGAAAGACTAATGGCACATGATAAATTTCAGACCTGCGCTCCGAAGACGACTATTATCGACTGAGGATACAAGGTGAATTCCACAAGATGTACGATTGTGAATGGTAAGCTATGCGAATTGATAGATGTTGATGATTCTGTGGCATACACAACTTGAGCATTTATGGGCCACTGTGACTTCTCTACCCAGGAAGCGCTCAAATCATTCAAAATGAATGAGGAATCTGCAAACAATATGAAAGTCCGGAATTGAGAGATAACGCTGAACTGAGAAAAAATAAAGCCGGTCGGGATTTTCTCGCCCAGCAATACAAAACTCCTGGAAAATTGATTCACATTGTTCGAATTCTCAGATTTCCATGAAATCGACAACTACATCTATAACAAAGTGATGATCGTCGATGATAAGGCAGACTTCATAAGAGCGGCGAGTGAAAAGCTAAAATGAGTGCCAAGACTGAGTTCCCTTGCGACAAGCTCAAAGAAAGATGCCTTAGATAATATCCTGAATACCGATCCCGAAGCAGTGCTTCTTGATATGCACCTGACAGAATGAGAGGAATTCGACGGGTTATGGATAGCAAATGAGCTAGAAAGCAGATGATTCAAGTGAGAAATCATGCTCATCAGCGGATACTGAAGGGCAAAACTAGAAGCTATGAGGGTGCTCATCAAGAAAAGCTGAGTCCACGTTCCAGGCAAGGATCTCAAGAAAATCGACAGCTGCCTTTATGGAAAGTGCGATTGCCTTTAGCCAGATTGTCATGCATTTTGACAAAAAAAGACAAATGCAGTATCATTTAATAAATCAAAAAAATATGCAAACAGCCGAATCAAGAAATTCTCCGGATTTCCCTGAGAATGTTGAGATAATATGAAAAGATTGACCGATTAAAATGGCAGTCGGAGTTGTTGCGTGAATGGCTATGAGCAGCATATCGGAAAAATGAAATTTCATCTTGCTTGTGAGTTTTGATGAGGAATCGATCAAAGAAGCCCTCTCACTGAAAGAGAAAAATCCAAAATCAAGGGTCATAATCGTGGATCCGTTCTCACTTAGCACCAGGATGATGGGAGCGAATGATATGATTCTGCTTTCGAGGCTGACACAATTCCCTTTTGTTAAATTCATGACCGATATTGAAGATTTCATGGCAGAGATGACAGCATGTGCCAAGGAATCTGATGAAGATGACTCAGACGCCGCACTCAGCGTGACACAGGCTCAAATCTGATTTTCCTCAAGAATCCTCTGATATCTCAGACATGATCTGCCGAAAGTCATAAGAAGAGGATGAGACGGATATGAGGTAGACGAGAGCCAAAGGGAAAGATTCGAGAAAATAATGACAGATGCCAGAGCGGCATTCAATATGAAAGAGCATGTCACAGAATCACAGGTCGTGAGATTCATAATGGAAACTAAGACTCAAATAGAGAAAGTCATGGATTGAGACATAGATTGAGTATATTGCGATATCGATGATACGATAATAAGAGCTGATTGAACCCTCATCTTATCAACTCTTGATATCCTGGAAAAATACGAGAAACAATGAAAAGCCATCCACATCTGGACATGATGAGAATTGGAGCTCGCAAAAGAAAAACTCGCAGGGACGCCATTTGAGAGATTCCCTCTGGTATCGAAATACGATTATGCTTGAGCCAATGCTGAGATTGTAATCGATAATGTATCGCCTGAGAAATTCGCAATCCAGACTGGAATCACAGCAAAAAAATTCATAAGAGTCTAATCCTTGAAAATCAAAAAATCCTCATGTTCCGTGAGGATTTTTTTCATTCAGTAAATTCACATTTAAAACATATAAAATTCATAAACTCTTTACGCTGGAAACTTGCATTCGCCATTAAAGGCCTATACTTGGTATGTAAGAGACAAACTTACGGTTTACATTGTAATAATTCAGATTATGAAAATTTCTAAAAAAGCCCATGTCGCCCTTGTCGTCCTTTTGATTTCTCCGCTTTTAACGGCTTTTGCGGACAGAGGAGGGTGAAGAGATGGTGAAGATGATTCCCGAGGAAGGGGTTCTTGAAGAGGCGATGTTTCTTCTAATGATGATTCCCGAAGATGATCCTCTGATGATGATTCAGATTCAGAAAATAGATGAAGAGGCTCAGATGACTCAGATAGGAATAGCAACTCATGAAGATGAAGAAGCTGAATTCTGAGACCCCAAGATGAGGATAGGGTAAATCGTGCATTTGACAGGATAAACGATAAGATAAATTTTGTCCAGAGAGTTGTCGATAGGATAGACAAACTCATAGTCAATATAAATTGATCGAATATGACAGCTGAAGTCAAGGCAAGAAGAGTGGCAATCTTGCAGGATATCAAATCGATATTGCTAGAACGGCTCCAAGAATTTGAGAATGTCTGAGATAACAGGGCCCCTGTCATCTCTTCACTATTATCAGTTTCCATTTCAAGCTCCCAAGCAAGCTTCAATGTCAATGTGAACAAGGCTTGAGTCTGATATTTTGTAGTGCTGCCGAGCTGATCATGAGCTCCTACCGCAACTCAGGTTAAAGCATGAACCGACAGCAGCTGAGCCACTGCAGCAATAAAATGAAACCTCAATCTGGTTGCTTGAAATAATTCGTTCTCCGTCTCATGACTGAGTTCTGCAACTTCTTATAGGTTATATTTCACAGCTCAGGATAACTCATGAAATCTGAGAAATGATGTGGCTTCGCTCAACTTTACCACAAACACAAGTACAGCAGACTCTACTCCTCCGTCGTTCGTGGCGAGCTTAAGCTGAACTACAAGCTCTTGAGCAAATATCTCAGTGAATATGAGCGAAGTATGAAAATGATACTATCTAGCCTTGCCGAATTGATCTTGAACTCCGACAGCAGTCCAGGTTAAAGCCTGAACCGACAGCAGCTGAGATTCTGCAGCAATAAAATGAAGCGTTAATCTTGTAGCGTGAGCAAATATGTTTTCCGTAATAGGATTGAGCCCTTCAACATCATATATATTGTTTTTCGCAGCTGAAGACATTTTCGCCAATTTGAACTCGAGCGTTGGATCTCTTGGTTTCACTACCACAGCCGTAGTTGCTGATAATATTCCCCCTACTTTTACGCTTAGCCTAAGCTGAGTCACTAGTGGCGGAATCACTGCATCGGTGAATTCAAATGAAATCTGAAAATGATACTTCGTCATACTGTTGAATTGATCTTGAACTCCGTCAGCCTCGCAAATCAAAGCTTGAACTGACAGCAATTGAGCAACGGCATCTATAAAGTGAAGCATGGACCTTGTCGTATGATCTAATCTATTCTGAGTGGGATGACTTACTCCGAATACTTCATACATAATCTTCTATGCAGCAGAAGATGCCTCGCTTAATCTCCAAGGCGTCCCAGTAAGCGCATGATTCCTTACTGCCCAATAAATCATTTACTGATAATTTAAAAAACCATCCCGCATGCGGGATGGTTTTTTGCTTAAAATCCTGGTACCTATTTCTTGAAGTTAATGGGTTTAGAAAGTAATTTTTATTTCCTTTATTCTGGAATTATAATTTATAATGAATAGTTTGACATTTGTCAATGTTATATCACGATATAGAACAATTGAGCTATTCTCTCAGAATAGCTCTTTCAGACATATGAAAAATAATACTTTAATCTTCACGGCAAAAACACTATATTTCCTTTTATTCTTCTCCTCGGAAGTTTGATTTAATAGCCAACGGCTTATACTTAATCGGTAAGGCTACTTACATTTAAACTTTAATATTTTGGATTATGAAAATTTCTAAAAGTTTTAAAATTATCTGAATAATCCTTGTCGCGACCCCTTTCTTGACGGCATTTGCCGATAAAAAAGATTCTTGGGGAGACGATGATGATTCCCGAAGATGAAGAAACTCAGAAATACGCACAAACGATAACGGCAGCAGATGGGGAGGAGGCTCCGATTCTGACGATGATGATTCCGGACGTGGTTCATGAGATTGGAGAAATTCATGGAATCGTGGCGGATCGCATGATGACAATTCATGGAAAGGAAAAGGTGATCGTTCGTGGAATCGGGGAGATTCGCACGATGATTCATGGAAGGACAATTGACATCATGACGATAATTCCTGAAGCGGATCGAACAATTGAAGCGGATCGAACAATTGAAGCGGATCGAACAATTGAAGCTGATCTAATTCCTGAAGCTGATCGCAGAATGGAAATTTAAGCGACAAATTCGAGAGAAAAGTGAATTTCCTACAGTGAGTCGTCGAGAAGATAGACAGGCTCATCGAGAAAATAAATTCTTCTGCTCTGAGTCCTGCTGAAAAAGCCAGTAAAGTCTCTGTCCTTCAAGAAATAAAGACAATGCTTCTTACAGGGATAGAAGATTTCAAGAATACCTGATGAGATACGGCACCTCCAATGCTAACATCTCTAGTTTCAACCTCGGTAAACAGTTCATGATCTAGCTTTTCTGTGAATTCTAATGAAGCAGGAAAATGATATTATGTCATATTGCCAATCTGAGCTCCAAGCCCTAACTCGAGCCAAGTAAGAGCATGAACAGATAATGCATGAACTACTGCTGCCTTCAAATGAAATGTTAATCTAACAGCATGAGCAAACATATTCTCAGTGACATGATTGAATGCAAATACGTCATATGTTCTCTATTTTGTGGCAGAAGACATCGCATCGAATATCTCAAGTGTGGTATCGGTATGATTCCTGACATCAGGCGGTACATGAGACACGACAGCTCCGACCTTCTCATTGAGCCTAAGCGGTTCGGCGTCTAGTTCATGAGCTTCTGTTTCAGTGAATATGAATGAGGCTTGAACAGGATATTATGTGGTATTGGCAAGCTGATCGGCAGCTCCGACTGCAGCGCAGGTGAAAGCCTGAACTGACAGCTCCTGAGTCGTGGCCGCTCTGAAATGAAGCATCAATCTTGCTTCATGAGCCAATATCGTACCGGTTAGCGGACTCAGTCCATCGACAGGCTATATCCTCTACTTCACAGCCCAAGATGCCTCCGCCAATCTCAGTTCTGTCGTGAGCCCTCTGAGCATCACGACTCCAGCAGGCGGAACATGAGATACGACAGCTCCGACCTTCTCATTGAGCCTAAGCGGTTCGGCGTCTAGTTCATGAGCTTCTGTTTCAGTGAATATGAATGAGGCTTGAACAGGATATTATGTGGTATTGGCAAGCTGATCGGCAGCTCCGACTGCAGCGCAGGTGAAAGCCTGAACTGACAGCTCCTGAGTCGTGGCCGCTCTGAAATGAAGCATCAATCTTGCTTCATGAGCCAATATCGTACCGGTTAGCGGACTCAGTCCATCGACAGGCTATATCCTCTACTTCACAGCCCAAGATGCCTCCGCCAATCTCAGTTCTGTCGTGAGCCCTCTGAGCATCACGACTCCAGCAGGCGGAACATGAGATACGACAGCTCCAGCAATCACGCTCGGCATAAGCAGCTTCACTAATGCCTCCGTAACAGCGAATGCTAACTCAAGCGAAACTTGAACATGATATTTCGTAATGCTCTCTAGCTGATCGGCCGCACCTACGGCAGCTCAGATAAGGGCATGAACAGATTGATCTTGAACTGTAGCGGCCATAGCTTGAAGCTTGAGTTTGGTTGCATGAGATAACCTGTTTGGCGTCGGATGATTGACTGCAGGAACCTCATATGTCCTGCACTTCACAGCTGAGGATGCATCTTTGAACCTCCAAGACACCCCAGTCAGCTCCTGATTTACGACAAACCCTTAAAACAATTCAGATAATTTTAAAAATCCCCGCAGGATTGCGGGGATTTTTTTATTTTGCTTATATTTTCCTTAGATCCATAACCAACCAAAGCCGCTTATTGACCTTGTATACTCTTTCAAATTCAGAATCAAATCAATGCATTATTCCTCTTATCGTATCACCGTTGTATAAAGTGAAGAATCTGTCTCAGATTTCATCTGAAATTATCTCTTCTTTATACTCAGGTCAATACCTTAAAGATAATATGAGGATTCATCAGGCATTCAGCATTCAGTGCAATTTTGATAGGACCTTCTCGACCTTTCCGATAGGCAGATGCACAAGTGAGGCAAAGGAGAATATTATATCGAATTTTTCTTCTGATTCATACTCTTCAATGTCACCCAGCTCAAATTTGGCTTCGGGCAGTTGTTTTTTGGCAATATCAAGCATTCATTCAGAATAATCCAATCAGATATAATTATTGGTGTATTTGAGTATTTCGGCAACATCTCTTCAGTTTCAGCATCAGACTTCAAATACGCTTAAGTCCTCAGGATTATCGAAATATGAAAAAGCTCTTCTGATATCATCTGTTCTCACTCAGGCAGCATTGAATTTCCGCGCAAATTCTTCTGCGAATTTATCATACAATGTCTGTTCATTTGTTACCATGGCTTCAAAGATAGCAAAATATCTTATTTTATGTATTCCAGTATCTTAAATGGTACATCAAAGCTATCGTGATTGCTCTCAATTACAATATCGAAAGTGTCCAAGAAAATTTCTTTCGAGGGTATTTTCTTGTCTGAGATGAATCATATCTTTAGCGCATCCGGCCTTAGATTCTCAGCTATCATCTTGACATCGGAAAGACTATCTCAAATCAGGATTATATCGTTTTTTCACTCAACCATATGTCTGACCCTTTCTGGCATATCTTGTTCGTCTTTGTTTTCCGAATGGATTATCATATCCTTATTCATGCCTATGCAGAATCATTCTTCATTGAATTTAAGCTCGTTTGAGGTGATATGCAGGTTGGAATGTTCAGCTTCATGAAAATCTAGGAATTCAGAAATCGTATTCGTCAATCATGCTGACAAGATGATGAAGGGCACATTGCAGATTGCAGAATAATCTATCAATTCTCTCATCCCGTGTCTGAAATCCATAAGGCAGCTATCCTGGATTATCATATCGATAACACTGAAATGAAGCCTATATTTTATGAAGAGATCCAGATGCTTCATCCACCATTCCTTCATCAGAGAATCTTTTTCTTCGCTAGATAAAGTAGCATCTATCTCAAAAGGATAATAATGTTCAAAAAAAGTATTTCTTTCTGTATTATACTCTTCTGGCATCATTCCTGTTTTTCAGAAAAGCGACCAAGATGTATATCCGTTATCTTGTGTTATTGTACTATCGAAATCAGCTACTATCTGTAGGTTGCTTTTTCTGAATTTATTGATTTTTGATTTGACAGCTTCATCGTCCTTGATGAATATTTTGGGATTGGATAACAGTTTTTGCATGGGATTAAATGGGGGTTTACAATTAATTTATATCAGTATATAATATAGATAATCACATTAAAGCAAGTCTCATTTAAAAAGCAGAAAATGCCAGACAACCATCTGCATATTTCATCTTCAAAAAATTACCTATCGTAATCTAAAAGTTTCTTCTCTGACATATTATAGAAACTCCTGCAATATTGGTTTTCTCAGATGCTTTTCTCTATATCATAATTTAAGATTTTTGCCTTGTAAAGGCTTTGAAGAGAATTTATAGGATCTCAAGGATAGCAAACCAGCCTCCATGAATCTTCTGATGGAAGAGTTTTCGGCAATGGTATAGACCTATGAGTCAACAGATGAGTTACTGCTATTTCTTCTATCAGGAAGCTGATATTGGCATCTATTTCATCTCTTCACTGCGATTCCAAATCCATTTTTATGGATTTTTTGAATGCATCGTTCTCGGAATATGCTTTCATTAATCTGTTTTTCAGCATCTGGAATCATTCTCAATTCAGTATCATGTAATCCCAAGGCAAGAAATGGAAAGATTGCGGGACATATTTCTTTGATTTCAGGATTATATTCTCAAATTCCTGCTTATGTGCGATCATCTGGTTCAAAGTCTTCTTCCTGAGTTCCAGTGCTGGCTCCTCGCTATTGAAATACAGTCAATTAGTATAGATTATGATGACATCGATTGAGATATATGGAATCTTGGATTCGAAGAATTTCAGAAACTCAAAAAGTTCCTTCCCTGATTGAGCGTTTGCGATTCGGCTCATTGAAATAGGAAATATGAGGTATCAGTTCGGTGCGACCCTTGATATGTCTCGTGCTTGGTTTGGCATTGATAAGAGAATTAATGGTTATTGTGTAAGATGATGGGATTATCCGCAATTTTCATCCATAATATCCAGTTTAAGGGGAAAAATGAAATTAATTTTTAATTTCATTGCGTTGCATCAGACGATATAATTTTAAATATTGTTTTTTGGGGTTTTCGATTATGTATTTTTTTATTTTCAGGTATCCCTCTTCATTACGGATTATGCGTTCGTAATAATTTGGTTGCCAGGAGAAATGGGCGTTTGGATGGGATTTGTTAATCAAATATGTGCATTTTCATTTTAATTGTCTGATTATATTTCATAACAATTTTGGATTTAACATCGGATTATCAATTCATGTGATTCATCAATTATTTGAAATTTTAATATTTACAACATCATTTGTAGAGACGCGATTAATCGCGTCTCTACAATATCCATTATCCATTAATTCATCCCCATCACATATAATCAAAATCAAATGTGCATGATCGCCCATCACAATATATTCATCAATCACAACATTTTTCCGCAAATCCGGCGTCTTCATGATTTCATTTTCAACAATTTGCCCCAAATCATTCAAAATTATATATCAACCGACATTTACCCCAAAAACATCTCACCTGATTTTCGAACAAATCGTAACGAAATAATATCAATTCCTAGAATAATCGAATCCCTTCAATCTCAATGAACCGGTATTGTATTTTAATTTATACTTATCGGAAACGTCCATATAAAATCACCTTATGGATCATATAGATTCCCGATTCCTCAGAAATGACGGGATTAAGGCGATTTATGCAGTTAATGAAAGAGGCTACCTTGATGTTTCTTTGGCTATTTTTGCCAAATCCATTATTTTCTCAATTGGCAAATTAGAATCATTGCTGTCGTTTGATTTGCAAAATAACACATTAGAAATGTTGGGCAGAAAATGACTCATTCTAATTTCTTTTCATGTCATCTCTTCATGAGCTAGTAATGCTTTATATCAACTTATTATTGCAATTTTATTTTGATGTTCAATTCTCAAGTTCTTAGCTTTTGAAAATTGATAGACACAAAAATATAAAAAAGTTAAAGTAATTAACTCAAAAGGTACGAATGGTAATAAATTGCTGAAATCCAAATTTCATTTTTTTTGAAAATCAATCTGCGCAACCATTGAGCCGAAACTAAAAGCCAAAATACTCAATAATAAGATTTTTAATAATTCGCGTTTTTTAATAAAATTCTCAACTTTTTCTATCCATTTTTCTTCAGGCTTCAAGTTCTTATCTGTGGCCAGCATAAAAGTATATATTAGTAAAATGACTAATATTAAAAATCAGAAAATTATTTTTTCTGATCATATCAATCAGATGTAAACACATATTGGTAAGAACGAAGAAATTATCAGCACTACAAATACGGTCAAAGACACGACAAGCCATTTTCTTTCTTCAGTAGCGTATTCATTTTTTAAATCATTAAATCATTGCTGTAGTTCTAGAGTTCTTTTTTCTCATATTTCTTCGATTTTTGCTTCTTTTTCTTTCGTAATTTCCAGTAACGCTTCTTTTTCTTTCGTAATTTCCAACTTTTCTTTTTTTAATTGCTTATTATTTATATCTTTAATAATATTATTGTTATTTAGCAATATTTGTTTAATGAATTGATAAAGATTATCTAAATCCTCTGCATCTAAAGTTTTGGCAAATCAATCTCAAGGTGGACTCCTTAAAACCTGCCTCCTTATCCAATTACTAAATTTCCTCTCAAAATACTCATTTCAGATTAATATTTTTTTTACTTCATTTCTTTTTTCGGTCAGAAAATTATAGAGTTCAATTTTTGTAACAACACCTTCTGACACTAGTCTTAAAGTCTCATCTATCTCAACTTGATTTTTTTCTAATTCTTCTAAGGCGTTCTCGCTTAATTTTTGTTCTTTTATCATATTCTTCAATATTAAAGCATATAAAACAAAAAACTCGAAGAGTTCAACCCTTCGAGTTTTAAATTCATTATTCCATCCCCAATTCTTCTTTCACTTCTTCTCTCAAATCAATATGCAGTTCTTCAAGCTGGTAATCTTCGAGGTAGCTTGGTGCATTCATCATGGTGTCTTCTGCTTTACCTGATTTTGGGAACGCGTAGATGGCTCTGATATTATCCTCGTCTTTCAGAATCATAAGCAGTCTGTCGAATCCGAATGCGAATCATCCATGGGGTGGAACACCATATTGGAATGCATTGTACATCGCTCAGAATTTCGCTTTCACTTCTTTGTCTGATTTTCAGACAATCTCAAATGCTTTTGTAAGAGCCTTAAGATCATGATTACGGATTGAACCTGACAGGATTTCATAACCGTTACATGACATATCATATTGAACTCCGTAAACATTTTCCAGATTCGGCTCATCAAATGCAGCAACTCAACCGTGAGGCATAGAGAAAGGATTATGCTCAAAGTCCACTTTTCCTGTTTCCTTATCGACTTCAAACATTGGGAAATCTGTGATCCATGCAAATGCAAGCGCATTCTTATCGGCAAGATTGAATTTATCCCTTAGGGCCAACCTTACATTGCTCATTGGCTTTACGACTCATTTGAATGATCCTGCTCCGAAGAATATCATATCTCCCGGTTTTGGGTCAAATCTTACTTCAAGAGCCTTGATTTCATCTTCTGAGAAATATTTCAATATCGGGCTTCTTGGTCCTTCTTCTTCGTAGATTATATATGCAAGTCCTTTTGCGCCTGATCCTCTTGCAACTTCTGTAACTTCGTCGATATCCTTGCGGCTCATTGCAGTTCATTCCATTTTCATGGCTTTCACGCATCCTCCGCTGTCTATGGCATCCTTGAATACTGAGAATCCTGAATTTGCGAAATCCTTAGTGAAATCCTCGAAATGCATATCAAATCGAAGATCTGGCTTATCAGAACCATATAGGCTCTGGGTTTCCTTGTGTGATAATTTGATGAATCTTCCATCAGCTTTCCAATCTCTTCATAGGAATTCCCTTACTCATTTAGGCATCTTTACATCCATGATGTATTTTGTAGGGACTAGAGTAGGAATCAGATCGTTCACATATCATTCAGCAACCTTGAATATATCATCTTGCTCGACGAAGCTCATCTCGACGTCTATCTGGTAGAATTCGCATGAGTGCCTGTCAGCCCTAGGGTCTTCATCCCTGAAACATGGTGCGACTTGGAAATATTTATCTATTCAACCGACCATCAATAATTGTTTATATTGTTGCGGAGCCTGTGGAAGAGCATAGAATTTACCTGGCTGAAGACGAGATGGAACTACGTAATCACGAGCTCATTCTGGACTTGAAACAGTAAATATTGGAGTTTGGACTTCTAGAAATCCTTTATCAGAAAACCAATTCCTTGTGAATCTGTTCATTTCTGCACGGAAAACTATATTTTCCAAAACTGATTTTCTTCTTAGATCAAGATATCTATGTTTCAATCTGACTTCTTCATTTGCCTCTACATAATCAGAGATTTCAAAAGGAGGCGTTTTTGCTTCCATTAGAAGCTCGGCTTTTGTGATGACTATTTCGATATCTCATGTAGACAGATTATCATTTGTCTGTCCTTCCATCCTTGCTTTTACGATTCAAGTAAGCTTAACCACATATTCAGCTCTGAATTTGTTTGCCAATTCCCAAGCTTCTTTATTATCAGTCGGATCGAATACCATTTGCGTTATTCCGTATCTGTCTCTTAAGTCAATGAAAATAATTCATCCATGGTCACGACGGTTTGCAACCCATCAAGCTAGAGTGACTTCTTGTCAAATATGAGCCTTGTTGAGCTCTCCGCATGTATGCGATCTGTGCATAATCCTAATATTATAATATAAATTGTAGTGTGTTTTTGGTTATTTCTTGAACTTTTTCTGGCAATCGATTGCAATGTTAATGCACTCTTCAGGATCATATCATAAATAATCGCACCACCTAATTGTAGAAAAAATAATATTTCAAAGTTCTTTTTTGAGGTCATCATCAGTATGGACATCCCTATCTTTAATAGCATCCCTTTCCCATCTGCATAAGTCTCAGAAGACTTTTCACAGCAGTACTATTATTTGTGCAAGGGATAATTTCTGTTTTCACCAGATATCGAGCCCTTGTTTTAATAATTCTTTGATTTCCATAAGAAAACTTAAAAATTTCCTCTTTAACGAAGATAACTTGAAATATACCTGATTTAGGCAAAAAATCAATTATTTATTGAAAAAAAAGGGAATGGGAGTATATTTTTTCCAGTCGCTTAATTTATAAAAAATCAATATGGATATCAATCTTATAATCAAGACTATTTTTTTCGGAGCCATAGTCGCTACGATTTGAGTTTTTCTAGTCATCAGAGCCGATTACAGGAGCAATATATTGAAGATTCTGAATGACATGCTTCTTGCCTACAAGAATTTTTTCCATTGGAACATCTCAAAAATAGTATTGGATGCCTACAGTTGGCTATTTTGACTTATAGTCTCTTCGCCATTGATTGCATTTGTTATTTTTCTCCTGTATAAGACGACAGAGAAATTATGAAGCGAGAGTGTCAATGCATTCTCAGAAATAGTGAAGAGCTGAAATATTCCAGCCATCTTCATCTCGCTTACCAGTTTTTGACTGAACTCTATCTGGCTTATGCTCACGATGCTTTTCATACTTCTGATAATAACCGTATTCCTCTTCTTCTTCCTTTACTCTTATCTGCTCCTGCAGAACATCTATAAGAATTATATGGAAGGCAAAAAACTCCAAATCTCAAAATTCTCCACCGTATCGGCATTGGCATTCTTGATTTTAAGCCTTATCTCCGCCGCTCTTTTTTCTGAAAATCCATACCTTACTATCTGATCGGTAATCTGAATATGAATCCTGTCTTCCCCGTTTTTCATATTCTGAATCCTGAAATCCGAAAATTATTATCTTTCATATAGGTTCATCTGGAAATTCATCTGAGTGACCTGCTGGTCAGCCCTATATCTTCTGATTCCGGCTTTTTTTGTCGTGGCCATATTGGCGCTATCTCAATCCCCTTCGGTAGAAGCGGCTATCTGATCGAACAATCTTGTTATGGCAGTATTCGTTTTAGCCCTGCTCTGAACACTCCTATTCTTCATATATGCATGAGTGAGGCTGCTGTTTACCAATCTCACACTCCTGGATGACGCTGAAAATCTTTCCAGACCCGCAAAAAGCTTTGTGCTGGAGAGTTTGGCGATAACAAAATGAAGGACAATCAAGATAATCTGACTTGCCATTCCGTTTGTCATGGTCTCTATAATACTGACTGAAATGATAAGTTTCATCAACTCGCTTAGTCCTTATGCATCACTATTCACATGAATATTAGATTTCCTATTCTTATCCTGAATCGGGTTCATGATAGTCAATTCATTATACGGGATATTCAATGATGGGAAATATCCGATGGCAATAAAATATGATGATGATGGCTTGGAAATAATAGAGATGGTTCGCCCTGGATCTGTAGAATCCACCCCTGTAAAAGAAATTCCTGCCGCAGCAAAGAAAACCCCGCTTAAGAAAGCTGCACCCAAGGCAAAAACCAAATAAAAAAAATAATCCCTGGAAACCAGGGATTATTTTTTATCTTGCTATTTTCATTATTTCATCGAGTCGATAGTTTCCTGTGTGATGACTTTCAATTCTTCCAGTTGAGCTTTTACCTTATCGGATTTAGCTTTGGATGAATAGACATCGATCACGTTCAGAAGCCTTTCGAGAAAATTCTTCTGCTTTTTTAAGAGCTTATCGGCGATAGCCTTTCTCTGTGCTTCTGAGAATACCGCTTTCTTTATCTCCTTGATTTCTTGCCTCAATTCAAAATTGATTTTCCTGAGATCTTTATTTGCTAGGATTACCGCTAGCTTGTCATTCATGAATTTCTTGAAAGCATCCATCTTTGCAGGATCTACATATTTCGATAGAGCCTCAGTCTGCTTAGCGAATATATCTGTAGCCTTAGCGTTGAATGCAACAGGATCGAAAGAGTTTGCCTTTATAGCATCCTGTCATTCTTTGATGAGGGCCTTGATCGCATCATGGTAAGATTTAATATCCTTCTTCATGTCGGACACAATTTTTTTTGCTTCTGTCTTGGTTGCAGGTTTTTTTAGGAATTGGATCAAAAATCCGTTTTCTTCATGGAATTTTCACCAATTTACAATTATCTTTTTCCTATTATCATTTATCTTTTCTCTGTCTTCAGAAATTACTCATGTTGAAGTAGTTCCAGAAGAAGTGACTCCGGTTGAAGTCATTCAAGTAGAAGTAACCTCAGAAGTAGTTCCAGAAGAAGTGATTCAGGAATTCGTCAACACAGTTCATGAATCAGTAAGGACAGATCCTGACTCAGATATGCTTCCGCTCAGAGTCGCTCATGTAGAAGTGTCTGCGTATGCGTTAGAACCGATGACAGAACCCATAATTAAAGTTCCGATGATTAAGGCATTCTTTGTTTTCATAATAAAAATTGTTAAAAAATAAAAATGCTGGCCCATTATATAGTTGAGTTTTACATTTACAACCCATGTCAAGTGAAAGAAAAGTGAAGATAGTGAAAGAAAAGTGAAGATACCCCTTTGCATGCAAAGGGGTATCTTCTATTGATTTGAGATTTATGTTAGTTGAGCGATAGATCGTCTAATCTTAATCTTAATATATCTTCGAGCTCCATGAGCTTATCAAGCAATCTTTGTTTCTTGGTAGGTACAAGATTTGAATTGCTGACCCTATCTTCAGCTAATAGCACTCTATTCAAGACTGCATTTATATTGCTGCTGCTAAGCCTTGAGATGAGCCTTTCAGCCTGATCTCTTTCTCTATCGCTTAGAGAATCGGATCATCTACCCCTTCTGTTTGAAGATCAACTTCCAGAATTGTCATCGACAGATCAGTCTCATCTTAGCTTGACTCCATTTACGGAATTATCCGATCCAGAATGCCTTGGAAGATTGTCGTCCACGGATCCATCTCATCTTAGCTTGACTCCATTGACTGAATCGTCAGCTCCAGAGTGCCTTGGAAGATTATCATCGACGGATCAGTCTCATCTTAGCTTGACTCCATTCGAAGATGATGAAGCTGAATTATCATCTACAGATCAGTCTCATCTTAGTTTTACTCATCCTGATGAATCGTCAGATGAGCTTGATGAACTGCTTGAGGAAGAACTTGAAGAGCTTGAGGAAGAACTTCATCCTCCGCTTCAGCCACCTCATCAACCACTTCAGCCTTTTGCATAAGCGTTTGAGCTTAGTAGTACTAGTATGCTTAATGATGCGAGAACCTTATTTAAATTTTTAGCTGCTTTCATATAAATTTTTGTTAGTTATACTGTAACTAACATTTTATGTGATTCTCATATTAATCAATAGGGTATCTGTGAGCAATCGGTGATGAAAGCGTGATTATATTGTGAAGTTGCCTTAAATGTAAGGAATGCATCAAGTAATTTTGCTTTTATCAGGCGGAAAGGGCTGATATATGATGTTATCAGATAACATATTTGTCATTTGTCAATACCAAGAATCGTCACGCTTCGGCTTCACTTGAAATCTTGAGAAAAATTAAGTTTGGATTGAGGAATGGGAGATTATGATTATAATGCGTGAAATAATTCGTTTTATGGAAGATATAGTACTGGATATAACGCATTTTTCACAACTTCAGACGAATGATTCATGAATCATTGAGTGGGAAAAGAAAATATGCTGACTGATATGCATAAAGATGTGCATAGAATTTTTTTGCGGAAGCTCACCTAGCCCTGAGAAACTGCTGGAATACAAAGACGTGGTTCTTGTTTGACTTTCGCTGCGTGATTGAAAAGAAAAAAATTATACTTATTATCTTCCCGGAATCTGATGGTTCCATTATGGGCTTCTGCAAATAGCCGCTGCTCATGGACTTTATTGAAGGCCATTGTCGATAAGCAAGAGTCATACAGAAAATAAATTCCGTGAACTGCTGGAAAAATGATGTGCGATCATCACTTCCGTTTCCCTTTGGTTTGAAGCGAAAGAGAAAAACTGATGACATCTCGTCGTTGTGAGCTGAATAAAGGATTGAAAATATATAGTCAACGATCCTATGAACTCGAGAGCAGTAGCCATCCCGATAGAGGATTTTGAAAATAGTTTTTCCTGAGCCATAATAATCATATCAAAGGTGGATTCAGAAGAATTCGCATCCAATAGGGCCATATTTATGGACATGAATGCTTTTTGAGATTCCAGGAATACCTTCATCCATCTCCACGGAAACGAACACCTTGCAGAAACTGAAACGCTCGGTTTCATAAAAGAAAATGGTTGAACCCTGCTTTCATTCAGACAAAACAGAGAAAGATTCATCAGATTCGAGATTGAGGGTGAAAAGGGCGACAAAGTATTCCTGCGCCTCGACCCGAATCGGATTTTCAATGACGTAAACCTAGAAAAGACTCTCCGCGAAAGGAATCTGCACCTGGAAGAGCCTCTCTTGATTCTGGCTCAAGAGAAATGACTTCATATCAGGAACCATATCCTGCTTAAGATTGAGGAGACAAATCCAAATTCCATAATCTGAGTGCATACCAACAAGCTCCTCAATATAAATGATTTCATGCTGCAAACGCCTTTCGTCCATATAAATGGCAATATGCCGCATAATGCCTTCATACAAACTGTTTATAAGGAGGATTTTGAGGCTTTGAGCTCCATGGATGTCAATTGCGTCTATTATGAGAATTGAGAAAATGATTGATCCTTGTCCGACTATATGCAGCGAAAAGAAAGGAGATTCTTCACTGTAGAATCGGGGTCTGACGATAAGGAAAATTTCAGATTTCTGCTCGAAAATTTACAAAAAATCCTATAATCCATGACTTCCAAAGGTTAAAAAAACCCTCTTCGTTTCCGAAGAGGGTTTTTGTTATTTTTGATTTATGCGATTACTCATTCTTTAAGCCTGTACATATTCCTTCATACTCTTTGGACATATTTCCTGTTCTGTAGATTCATGTAGACTGTAGAGTTCTTGACCTTTCTTGTCTTGAGTACCCTAGCGATTATGTCGTCAGTTGACAGAGGAGCCTTAGCTTTTGCCAATATGTCGACTATAACATCGATTACGGTTCCTGGCTTGTACCCCCATTCCTTAAGGACATAGATTCATCTTCAGATGAGCACGAATTCATTGTTCCTGATCAGTTCATTGTGGATTGTGGCAACTTTAACAGCCTCACCGAAATGATTGGAGATAAGATTTGTAAGTTCGACGAAATGAATAGGCTTCTTCTCTTTTTTCATTACGTAGATAGCCTTATCTTTAAGCGTAGAAGGATTAAGGATTTTCCATTTTTCAAGTCCGAGGTATTTTTCTTCTCATTTTACAATATCAGTGAAGATATCCAGAATCGAGTCGATAAGCACAGTCTCAACTTTACCGAATTGAGAGAAAAGGTTTATCTTGATCATTTCATAAAGAGAAGAATTCTCCATGATATCGCCTTTTTTCTTCAAGATCTTAAATGCTTCTTTGTGAACCTCGTTCACAAGTTTCTTGTTGATCTCAGGGAAGAAGAAGTGAGTTCTTGCCCCAAGTTGAGGTTTTGATTTGTTTATATTGAAATTAGATTGGATTATCATCTCTATGACTTCAGAATCGATATCAGAATCGAGCTTCATTTCATTGATGAGTGCAGAGACTATCCTATCTCTTATTAGCAGTCCGCCATGCATGCGAAGGACTTTTTCAGATTCTTCTTGAATTTTTGATAATTTCGTTGTCTTTATGATTCGTCCTATCTTCTTTATTCACACATCCTCTATTTGCCTCACCCTTTCTCGGGTAATGCGATAGCTGTTACCGATATCCTGCAATGTCTCTTTCTCACCGCCAAGACCGATGCGCCTCGCGATTATCGTGCGTTCCTTCTCCGTCAAATTTTGCAGAATGCTTGTAAAATCCTGCATGATTTCTGAATTTTTTGTTACCATCTAGGAAAGTTTTATAATTAAGATAAATTTCTATTAACTGCCTATTGTATAATTTTTTTTCATCAAAAGTCAAGATTATTTCACAAAAAAACCAGATAAAAAACGAGTCCTGACGAATAAATTTTTTATACTCAATATTAATGCGCATAAACAAGCGATTTATTCCTTTATGATGCATTATTGTTTTTAGCATTAATTTAAGGAAAAACAAAACAAATCCTGCGCCAAAAAAACAGCTTGTCCATAATTTTGGCTTTATTGAAACGGTTTCAAAAAAAATCCCCGAAGAATGTCTTCGGGGTGCCTTAAATCGCTTTTTTATGTGATTTATATTGGCAGGCTCATATTTGATTTGTTTGATGTCGGAGAATTGAGTATATCTTTATAGTCCTCGAGATCCTGTTGGGCTTCGAATTTTGAATTCTCGATGTATATCTTGGACAATATTTCCTGTTTCTTCTCTTTGTAGCTGAGCACACCTCAGAGCAATATGAATATGGCTCCGACAACTTCAAATATTATTCCTTTTCAGATGGAAATTCATTTTGAAAAAGTCGTCAACCCCCTTATCGAATTGAATATGACCAAAGTCAGCAGGAAAATGATGATTCATGAAAATACTATGATCGTATAATCGTGGAATATCACACCAGTCTTTGTCTTTAGCTTCTCCTTGTTCTTGTTGGAGAGTATGAGGAACGCAAGGAACAGGAGTATGACGCTGATGAAATAGCCGACATATCCGGAAACTATATTGAATGAGCTATATGCTGTAATCCCATCATATTCGACTGTGAACCAAGTGAAGAATAATGAGAAAAAACCCAGTATTATTCCCAGGAACACTATCTTTTGACTAGCGGTAAGATTAAGAAAGTTAAAGCTCAGCCTATCCACAAGCAGATGAAGTTTGTATTTCAATTTTCTATTTTTTGAATTCAGTATATAATTCATTTGATATGTTTAAAATGTATATTGCGAAGATACCGGATATTTATATTAATATTTCGAATAAAGTAAAGGCGGATTTTCTTGACTTTTATGCGGAATATGTTTGATAATACTTAAGATATTCCCTCTATGAAGCAGAATAAGATAATTATAATTTTTGAGCTCATCTTCAACTTCCTCAGGTCGCTGTGAGAAAGTGTTTTTCTTTTTTTCAGACATCTTTCATGAGGCAAGAAAATCTCTCCGCTCAATGAAAACAGATTTTTGGATGTGATGAATTTCGTGCTCCACACAGGTCCGAAAGGATTCTGGAAGAAGCCTTCTGGAATCAAGATCGGCAGAAGCATAGCGACCTTGCTCCATTATACTTTCGACAAAGATGCGAAATTCAAGCAAATCAAAAAATAATTTGACAAAAGTGCCATTTTTCATAGAATTTGCGAACCCAATTATTTTATTTTTAAACAGGGAGATTAAAAATGTTAATTTATGCTATAAGAAATAAGTCTGAGTCTAATGAAAAGCTCGTACTAAGATATAAGAAAATGTTTTTCCAGACTAGAATAGCAAATAAGTTAAGAAAAGAACGTTACGCTGTTAAGTGATTATCTGAGAGAAAAATTAGAGAAAAGGCTATAATCAGAGAATGATACAGAGCTCTTAATAATCGTTAATATAAAATCACGATTTGTCAATAAAAAAGTCCGAAAATGTTCGGACTTTTTTTGACCTTTGAAAAAAAGTATGGTAGACTTCACATAAGTCGAACGCAAAAATAAAAATACATATTTAAAATAAATACAAATGCATGAAATTACAGACGTTACAAATACGTCTACAATCAATGATATTGATTATTCAGCGCCAACGCTAGACTTATCCATCCTCATTTCCGAGCTTGATGATAAGCTGGAGGTATGCAGCCCTGTTCAGGAATCGGTTATCACACCGGCTGAACCGGCAATTGCAGAAGATATCGCGATGGAATCTTATATTATGCCTGAGAACCCTATCATAATCCCAGAAGAGACCGCGCAAGAAGAGGCAATCCCTGAAACAACAGAAGAAGTCAAGGCAGAATATGCAGATGATTTCCTTAAGATGATCGGATCAATCGACCCGGCATCTCTAATTTCCATCTGAGATGAAACCGAAGACAGGCAAGCCCTAGGAACCATAGAAGAAGAATTCAGCAAGATCAACTCAGAAAGGAAGCATAGGAAAATTGCAGCTTTCATTATCGATAAGGCAAAATTTCTTGCCAATTACGTTGCGGTATCTGCCGTCGTCTTCTTCATTCTGCTTTGAGTTGCGAATTATTCGGCATATTCGACGATTGCTTACAATTTCATAAATCCGAACAATCTGAAGAATTCGAGCAAGGAAATACTCAGTGTTATCGATAATTCAAAAATCAAAGTTTTCGCCGATGAGGATACATCTCTTCTTTGAGCGGACCAACAGAAGACAATCCAAAAGAAGTTAGCCGAAGACAATGCTCAGCTGAGAGACACTTATTTCTCACCTAAGAAATTGGTTCCGCTTAACTCGAATGTTAATCTGAGCGTCGATATTGTCCCATACGAGAACAGATTGATCATCCCGAAAATCTGAAAAAATATCCCTCTCGTAGACGTGGACTCAAGAAGATGAAATCTCGATTTCACTAATCTTGAAAACATATTCATGAATGAGCTTGAAAAATGAGTTCTTCGCTACCCATGAACTGCAAAGCCAGGCGAAACCGGAAACGCATTCATATTCGGTCATTCTTCGAATTATCCATGGCTGAAATGAGATTACAATGATGTCTTCGCAATGCTGGACCAATTGAATTTCTGAGATGAGATCATAGTTTACTACAACCAGAAAAAATACACCTACGTGATTACCGAAAAGAAAGTCATAAAACCGGGAAACGTTAAGATACTGGAAAGGGATCCTACAAAAAAAGAGCTCAGCCTTATGACATGCTGGCCGATAGGAACTTCCATAAACAGGCTTATAACTTTCGCTGAATTGAAATCTGTAAATTAAAAATAACCTACACTAATATGAAAGATGCTACATACAATTTCCAATACGATCCGAAAAATCTAGACATGTTCAGGCTTGATGTATTTTCAGGGAATATCGATATGAGTTTGCTTATTTTGGTGGCGGTAATAGCTGTCGTCTGATTGGCATTCTATATTTTGGGGCCTTGGATGAAATGATATATGCTTGTGACTTCTCAAGAGAAAAGGAAGGAAGACAACAAGAATAAGATCAAGGAGCTAATAATGATGAAGGAGGTTCAGACGGAGCTCGAGAAAGAAATCGAAGAATCGCTTCTCAGCGCAGGACTGAAAACCAGCACTATTTAACAGTTATGATGATTTCATCGTCAACTGCCGAGAATCATCTTTTCAAAAAATTATAATATATCATGGAAGCGAGCCTCACGAGGCTCGTTTTTTCCTCTCTGATCACCGACTCCATATGCGCAATATCACTCTGATCGCCATTGAGGGATATCGTCGAGATCACTCATGAATTCATGGCGGATCTTATGGCTTTCTGATGCCTCGGCTCTCTTGGCGGGGGCACGAATAGTATCTTCTCCCTCATCTGCTTATAGTCCTTGAAGCTATAGATCACATTATTCATGGAAACGCCTATCGTTATCGGAGATTCTGCAAAATCAATCTCGAATCTATTGAGTTCAGGATTGAAATACCCGAGTTCAAGATAGAGATCTTTCACCATATCGATCTCTTCAGCGAGCGAGATATTGGAGATATGGATTTTCTTCTTGTTTTTGAGGACATCCTCAAAAACTTCCGTAAAAATACGGAGTTCATCCTTAGGAGAATACACCTCGCTCCAGAGCTTGTAGTCCTTTTTGTAGTCCAGCTGGTCATTTTTCTCTGATGAAAGGAGCTTTGCCATATCGACCTCTTTCTCTGACGATGCCTGCTTCGGAACCTTGAATAAGAATCTTTTGTCGGATATTTCTGAATCGATGTTTATAATTGAATTTTGAGTGACCTGTTTCATGCCTTTTAAAATTATTTGCCGCATTATATGTAAAATCTGCAAATCGGAAAATGATTTAATCGATTGAGAAAATATTGTAGAAATCGTTTTCATCAGTAACATAAAGCTAAACATTAACCTGATCCGATTATGATAAAGAACCTGATATTCGATTGGTCCTGAACTCTGAGCAATGACCTCGATAATATACATGCAGTCACGATGAATGTGTTTGAGAAGCTAGGATTGAGCAGATTGTCGCTTGATGAATACAAGAAGGAATTCACTCTCCCCTATATGAATTTTTACCGCAAATTCAAAAAAGATGCCACAAGGGAGGAGGTCGACGGATTATTCATGGGGGAATTGAGATCAATCTGAAATCCTTCGTCATTTGAAGGCGTATTGGAGATATTGGAATTCTTGGAGTCAAAAAATATAAGATTGAGTATCTTAAGCTCGCATCCCCAGGAGAAACTAGAACAGGAAATAGAGGATTATTGATTCGCAGGGTTTTTTCAGGATATCTACGGAAGCGTTCCCGATAAGATCGATGCTCTTAAGAATCTCATGAAGACGAAGGATTTCAAGCCAGAAGAAACGGCTTTTGCCGGAGATATGATCCATGATATCGAAGCATGAAAAGAGGCTGGCATAATCACAATTGCGGCCACTTGGTGATATCAGACAAAAGAGAGTTTGTCGGACTCGAATCCGGACTTTATGATAGATGATATCGCAGAGTTGAAAAAGCTGTTCGTTTAGGGAATAAGACAAGCGGTAATTCTATCATCCGGACAATCGGCTCAGAAGGGATTGCATAAATATGCTATTTCGATACAATCTGGCAAATATTAATTTGAAAAATAAATGAGCGATATCTACATCCTGTATTCAAACATCAATTGGCTGATCGCCTGCCTCATATTCGTGAGCTACATATTGATAGATTGATTATATGCCAAGTACACTCTGGAAGTCGTGTCATTGAGGCCCGGACAATCGGCGACTATCGGCTCATTCATGCACTTCCTTTTGGCATTCTGAGTCATCAATTATAATGACAATTGGCTATATCTGTTCCCTCTTGCGATCGGCTCATGGATCGGGACCTACTATGTTATCAAGTATGAAAAAATAAAGAATAAATAAAAAAGATATGGACACCCGAAAATTGGCTTATGAAGACGAATCATTCCAGAATATCCAGCTGCAGGCGCAAGACTTAAGTGGCAGGGACTTTTCTGGATGCACATTTAAAAAATGCGATTTCAGCTGAAGCGACTTCATGTGATCAATATTCTCCGACTGCAGATTCGAGGATTGCAATCTTTCGAACATTAAAGTCAGCTCCTGCAGCCTCCAAGATGTCAGCTTCAGGAATTGCAAGCTTACATGAGTGATTTTCTCAAAAATCAACACTTTGCTCATAAGCTGGGATTTCAATAATTGCAAAATCGAGCTCTGCAGCTTTGCATGACTAGATATAAAATGAAGCCGATTCGCCTGATCGGTCATCAGGGAAACTGACTTCTCTGACTGCAACCTTACAGGATCCGACTTCACGGAGTGCAATCTCCAATCGAGCAAATTCCAGAATACGAATCTCACTGAATGCGATTTCACTGAAGCGTTCGATTACTATATCGACCCAACCCAGAACCAGATACAAAAAGCCCGATTCTCAGGGAATCAGGTCCTTAATCTTCTTGCATGTTTTGAAATAGAGGTAGTTTAGCTGTTAGTTATTGGTGTTGGCGGTTGATGATCCAATGAAATATGATTAAGCATCTGGATTGCCGCATTGTCGTTCGCAATGACGGAGGACGGACGGTCATCACGAGGAGGAACGACGTGGTGATCCGCCAGATTAATGAAATATGGCTGAACATCTGGATTCTATTCCGCACATATCGGAACCTTATCAGTTCTAAATTCCAAAAACTAAGTTCTTTTTATCAGCTCCATCTTCTTTTTCCGCGGGAGCTTTTTTATTCTGCATTCTTCTTTCGAAGCTTCTGATCTGTTGTCGAATTCCATCGAATAGACCAGCTTGACAGGCCTTCTCATACTGGTGTACTTAGCTCATAGCTTGGATTCATTGTGCTCCGACAATCTTCGCTCGAGATCGACGGTTATCCCTGCATACAAGCTGGAATCAGCGCATTCTAGGATATAGACGTAGTACATGTTATAGAATTTAGAACTTAGAATTTAGAACTTAGAGATTCAAATGAAGAAGGAACATTGCATCAATCGATAAAAAAATGAGTGGATTCGTGTCTCCGAAGAATTGCTGACAAAGGGTTTCAGTTCCGTTCGCGATGATAGATGTCTTAGTTCTATTTTCTCACCCCTCAATCCTCTTAATGATGATACCCTGTATTCTTCTCGATTGATTTTATCCTATAAATCTGCTCAAGGAGCATCAGGAATGCCATGGAATGAGGAAAAGTCATCTTTCATAGGCTGAGTTTCTTCTGGAAATACTGGTTCATCACTTCTTTGTCATAACCATAGGATCCCCCTATCACAAATGTGATTTTCGGCTGACGCTGGATCGTCTTATTCACGTAATCATTGAAATCCTCCGTCGACAGCTCATCACCGAGGAAATCAAGGCCTATGACATATCATTTCTCCTTATCGATTATCTCCTTTATCTTTTCTGTCTCCTTTCTCACGATGGTCGAGATTTCTCAATTCTTCTCAGGCTTAATCTTGAATATCTTTATTTCTTTTCAGAGGCGCTTCATGTACTCTGAAATAGGCTTATCAAAGTGGTTGAATGAATCTGAAACTATTATTATCTGAAGCATGTTCGCATTGTTAAAATTCAAGCAAGTGTATCCAAAAATATATTGACGGCAAATATATTTGTATTTTAGCGGAAAAACGTACAATGATAGGTACAGAAAGGTATAAAAGTAAAATTAAATGCACAAATATGAAAAAATTTATTTTGGCTCTTGCTATTCTCTTGAATACTGTGCCGGCATTCGCAGCCACAAAGGATGTGAATCTGAGTCCGGGATGGAATGTTTTCTCGACTCCTTATCAATTATCCCGAATATCATATTCGAATACGGATTGAAGCTGACTTTTTTTCTTCAGGATGAATAATTGATCATGGGAACAGATTCGCTCCAACATAAACAGCATAAAGCCATTGGAATGATACGCTGTGCTAAATTCGAATAGAGGCGATGTCAGAATGCATCTGGAATTCCATGATTCTTCCAGCCTTTACTCCATTACGCAATATCTCACAAGCTGATGGAATCTGATTTGAATGATTCCTATCCAGAATCCCATTGGCTCCATCTGAAATGAAGCGATAAGCTCTATTGATTTCACGAAATCTCAGAGTCTGAACAATCTTTCCAATAAGGTTAATTCGAGTTATGATTGGAATATTCAGAATGCAAATCTTTCAACTCCGGAATTATGGGAATCATATTGAATCTATATGCAGAATCCGTGATATTACTGATGGGATCAGGGTACATCCAGCTGAAACGGAACAGTTAACATCGGCAATCCAGATAATAACAGCAATCAGCTATTGCTCGCATGAAGCAGGAATCAGAGCATATTGTCATTCAGGGTCAGTGCACTCAACGATAACATAACTCTTAGCGATATACGGTTCACGGGTACCCATCTGTCCAGCCTCTATAACATAAGGCTCGTTGACTCCAATTGAAATGTCGTAGGGACAGCTTCGCGATTATCAGATACCTCTTGAGCATTTGAGAACCTGGATGTCTCATCTTTCTCGTCTGTACAAAAAGACACTTCCAAGATACTATTTGTCATGGCGGATGTGAACGACAAGACAAGCATCACAGGATTGAAGATGATCCTCAAGATATCAGATTCGCACATAAGATGATCGAATTGAAGGATTATAAATCTCAGCTGATCCGATGTGGTATCATGAGTTCATTCCATAACCCAGACCATCGCAGCAATCAACAAAGCCCTGAATCCGAACAAGGAGCTTACGACAAGCGCTCTCAGATTTACGGTGACAGCCCCTCCTAGCTGAAATGGAGTAATCATGAATTCCATTGATGTTTCCGCTTTGCTTTCAGGATACATATGAAATGCTACAGTGAAGGTCTATAAGAATCTGATATCCCAATCGACGCTAGCCTGAGCGGGGAATATCTGATCGAATCAAAAAATCCTATTATGAGGCAATAATTCAACTGACCCAGGAAATACGAATACATTCATCATAACTGTCGAAGGCGCTATTTTAAATCCGAACTCATCCATGAGCGAATGGATAGTGAGACTGGAAGATGTCGTGATATGAGGCATAAGCACCAGAGCTTATTCCAATATCGCACAGTTGCCCATCTCAGAAGTAAAATAAATCTTATCAGAAATTTATGAAAAAAAACATCTTAACTTTGCTCTTCGCAGCCTCAATGGCAATAATTCCTAGTTCATACGCGGCAGTGCCAGCTTTTCCGTCATTCCCCATGGTAATCTGGTGAAACGTTAACATTAGCTCTCAGCCGGCAAAAGCCTGAACTTCTATCGACTTTTTCGATCAGTCGTGAAGGCTCCTGACCCATTACGTCATGACCCGAGATTGAGTCTATTGATGACCCGACTCTTGAGCTGATCTGAGTCCGACATTCAATGATTTTGCATGAAATCTGACTATTAAGATAAGCGGTTCCAGTTGAAATTTCACCGTTTCCGGAAATGATTTTGCAAATACCGATCAGGGAAATTGATGTTCTAGGGCGCCAGATATAAGATTCACTCCGAATCTCTGCAGATATGATATCTCTGTCATGCCCGTTTCAGCTATTCCTGACAGACCGCAACAAACCACAACCCGATTTTCAGACATAGGCTCATCTTTTGCAAAAGATGAAATTATCGCATTAGAGAAAAAATGACTGATAAGATGATTCCCTGATGATACCTTCAGGCCTAATAAGCCCATAACCAGAGCGGAATTCTTGGCAATCGTGATCAACTCTTCGGAAGTATCAGTCGCTGGAAATGAGGCATATTCCACATATGCTGACATCCCTGTTTGATGAGGCTGGATGATTCCTTATTTGGAGACATGAAGGAAATTTTGAATCAAATGACAGGCCATCTGATGAATAAGGATCTTTATGCCGAATAGCCCGATAACCAGAGCCGAGGCTCTTGCGATGCTTTTCAGGATAGGCGGAATTTCTGCGACAGAATCGGGTAATCCATTTGCAGATGTTACTGTTGGCTGGCAGATACCATACATCACGACTGCATCAAGGCTTTGAATAATCAGCTGACAGCAGATATCTTTAAGGAAATATTTCAGGCCGAATGATCCGATAACCAGAGCCGAAGCTGCAACGATAATCGTAAAGGCATCAGAGTTGAAATAGTTATTTTTTCTGGAAAATCATCATATCCGAGATGCACTTTATTGTGCCGCTCAGGACTTTCGGAGTTATGAGCGCCACAAGCTCCAATTCGGGATAACCATCTCAGAATACAGATTTTCGCGTCGGAGAGAAATATCAATAGCTTTCTGGGTCATATCTTGATGGCATCAATATGCTGCATATGGCCTCTTTTGTACGGATAGAGAGCGATTCAGCAGAATGCTGCGATAGCACGGCATAGAATCTGTTTACGCTATCCCATATCAGTTGCTTTGCTTTTGAGTCTTCGGGACGGAAGCTATCGATTACAATTATATATCAATAAGGCTTGAGGATTCTTAATATCTCTCCGTAAGCCTTTTTCCTTTGGTCCGCGTCGAGGTGATGCAAGACTTGAAAAAGGCAGACGTTATCTGCAGAGCTATCAGAGATGTCATTAAGGTTCAGTATGTTTCATATATTCAGTTCAATGCCAGGAAGACGAGATTTTGCCTTGCCAAGCATTTCAGAAGAATTGTCCAATCCGCAAAATTCCGTTTCTGGAAATGCTTTTATGAGCTTTTCCAGCTTATGTCACTGTCAGCAGCCAAGCTCGATGCATTTGTTTCACTGTTTGAAAACTCAAAAATCCCTAAGATAAGGGATATAATGATTCTCAAAATATGAAGCCCTTTTAGCAAGGTTCTTTTCTTTTGAAGGGGCAAGGGCAGTTGTCGTATAGATATCTATGTTGGGCATTTTTTGGATATTTTCTTCTATTTAAATCAACTTTAATAATTTAATAGCCATTGTCAAACCTAATTATTTTATTCATAATATAGTCCGATTACTTCGATTTCGCCACTATAAAGACACCGAAAAAATTATCGGAAAATCATTTGCAATATTGCAAAAAAACACTATATATAGTGGTACGACAACGCAAATACAACCAATATATAGTTTTTTAAAATTTGGATGAAAATGGAAAAATATTAATTTTTGGGCTTGTTAATCCAGAAATTTTTTCTATTAAGGATATATGCTGAATATACAGAATTCGTTCATCCGGATCATAAATCATTTTACCAATTTACCAAACCTAACGCACATGGCAATATTCAAAGTAAAAAAACGTAATTGAGCGATAGTGACTTTCGATAGGGTAAAGATAGAAACGGCACTGAAAAAAGCCATAGAAGCATCGGGATGAAAGGATTTCTCCGAGGTTGCACCGCTAACTGATGAAATTTTGGAAGGGATCGAAAAGGTCACCGGCAAGAATATCCCTGATATCGAGCTGATCCAAGATAAGGTCGAGGAAATCCTCATAAAGTCATGACACAACACTGTTGCGAAAAACTATATCCTTTATCGTCAAAAAAGGTCCGAAGCTCGCCATGACAGAGATGTTGTCGTAGAAGTCGGAAAAACAATGGACGAATATCTTGACCAGACAGACTGGAGGGTGAACGCAAATGCCAACTCCGGCTATTCCCTAGGCTGACTCATCCTTAATGTTTCAGGTAAGGTTACAGCCAACTACTGGCTATCCCATGTGTATCCTGCTGAAGTCGGAAATGCGCACCGGAATTGAGATTACCACATCCACGATCTCGATATGTTCTGCTGATATTGTGCAGGTTGGTCTCTTAGGCAGCTTCTGGAAGAATGATTCAACTGAGCACCGAACAGGATAGAATCTTCTCCTCCGAAGAATCTCCAGGCAGCCGTCAACCAGATGATAAATTTCCTATGAACTCTGCAAAACGAATGGGCTTGAGCTCAGGCATTCTCATCTTTCGACACATATATCGCGCCTTATGTCCACAAGTTTGAAGAAGAGCAGAGAAGTGATATAGAGAAATACTGAATGGTATTCGAATCCGAAGAGATCAAAGAGAAATACATCGCAGACAGGACTTATAAATACACATATCAGAATCTCCAGAATTTCATATTCTGATTGAATGTTCCATCAAGATGGTGAACTCAGACTCCTTTCACCAATATAACTCTCGATTGGGTTTGCCCTGAGGATCTTGCTGACAAAGCCCTTTACCTCGGATGATACGACAAGGGTCCATACAAGAAAAAATATTCAGAGCTTAAAAAGGAAATGGATCTCATCAATCGCGTGCTTATAGAGATATACACCAAATGAGACAATAAATGAAGGGTTTTCACCTTCCCGATACCGACTTACAATATAACTGAAGATTTCGATTGGGATTCGTCTAATACAGAGCTTCTTTTTGAGATGACAGCCAAGTACTGACTCCCTTACTTCCAGAATTTCATAGGTTCTCAGTTCAAAAGGGAAAAGAACGCAGCCGGAAATATGGAGACCGTGAGAAATAAGGATGCATATACGCCTTGAGCAGTCCGCTCAATGTGCTGCAGGCTTCAATTAGACCTCAAAGAGCTCCTTAAGAGATGAAACTGACTATTCGGATCTGCTGAGATGACCGGGTCTATCTGAGTTGTTACAATCAACCTAGCCCGCATCGGCTATAACTTCAAATGAGACAAAGAAGGTCTATTCGGTAGAATCGAACACCTTATGTCGATGGCGAAGACTTCGCTTGAGCTTAAAAGGGAAGAATTGACAAAATGGCTTGATAGAGGCTTTTACCCTTATACTTTCAGATATCTGAAATCATTCAGGAACCACTTCTCCACAATCGGAATCAATGGTGTGAATGAGGCGATCAGGAATTTCACAGGCAACCAAGAAGACATCTCAACTGAGAAATGAATGGCGCTTGCGAATGAGATCCTTGAATTCATGAGGGAGAAACTGAAGGCATACCAGGAGGATACGGGAAATCTGTACAATCTGGAAGCCACTCCAGCAGAATGAACCACTTACAGATTTGCCAGAGAGGACAAGAAGCAGATGGCCGATATCATCCAGGCTTGAACCCTAGAGGCCCCGTATTATACCAATTCTTCACAGCTTCCTGTATGATTCACGGATGATGCATTCGAGGCTCTGGAATTCCAGAATGAGCTTCAATGCAAATATACTTGAGGAACAGTGCTTCATTTATATATGTGAGAAAGGCTTTCAGATTCGACTGCTTGCAAAAATCTCGTAAGGAAAGTCATTGAGAATTATCAGCTTCCGTATATCACGATTTCCCCTACGTTCTCGATATGCCCTAAGCACGGATACATCGCATGAGAATTCGACTATTGCCCGAAATGCGATGAGGATATCTGATTCCATTGACAGAAGCTGGATCTGGATGCAAGGGTGAAATATACTGATGATCCGATGAAGCTGGAACAGCTTAGGCTCCAAGAAGATTAATCCAGAATCAGAGAAAGCGTACAGACGTTGCGCGCAACGTCTCAATACTTAATAATTTATTTATTACCCATTAATCATTCATACATATGCCAAAAAGACAAAAGTGCGAAGTATATACTCGCGTAATGTGATACCACAGGCCAGTAAGCCAATTCAACGAAGGTAAAAAATCAGAATACTACTCTCGCACTTATTTTACTGAAAACAAGACCTGCAACTCCAGATTCACAGAAGAATTCTCTAACGCCTGCTAATTATGGAACAGCCAAAAAACACCTGCTTTCTCTGCTGAGTCGACTCTCACCAGAAAGTCTTAGTGAAAATAGAAAAAGAATGAAAAGACCTATTCGTCTGCACAGGATGCCTGCCATCAGTGATACATGGATAATACTCTGGCCTCCGAGTTCCTCGGAGGCTTTTCTTAAACAATTAATTTCATGCAAAATTCTGCTTCAACCCCTACAGCCCCAGTGAGGAAGACTGGCATATCTCTTACTGATTTATGACCTTGATACAAAGTCAGAGAATTCACGACCAAGATTTTCCATAGATGAGAAGAGATAGGCATATGAAACTTGAGCAGCCTCGATCCGTTCATGGAGATGAAAAACAGGGGTATGGATTTTGAAGTTTCCTGCCTGATCAAAAGAACTCAGGAGATAGTATCCATAAGTCTCCAAGAAATAGAATTTAAACCTCAGAATTAATGCTTTTATCCTGAATCAAAAAAACGACTTTATTGGATTATCCCGGCAAAGTCTCTGCGATAGTGTTCACTCTCGGATGCAATATGAGATGCCAATATTGCCATAATTATGAATTTGTCTTGCCGGAGAATGTCAAGGAGTTCATGAATGACCTCATTTGAGAGGCTGCATTTTTCAATTTTCTCAAGACAAGAGTATGATTCCTCGATTGAGTGGTAATCTCCGGCTGAGAACCGACCCTCCATAAAGATCTATATGATTTCATCAGAAAGATCAAAGAATTGTGATATCTCGTCAAGCTAGATACCAACTGAAGGGATCCCGCTATTTTGCGACGATTGCTGGACGATAAGATGGTCGATTATATAGCCATGGATATCAAGAACCCTTTCGATAGCTACAAGATTATCACCTGAGTCGAGGAGGCTGCCGCGCCTTACATGGAAAGCGCCTCTATCATAATGGGCTCTGAAATCGATTATGAATTCAGGACAACTGTGGCAAAATGATACCATTCCGAAGAAGTAATAAAAAAAATCTGAGAGCAGATAAGATGAGCCAAAAAATGGTTTCTGCAGAATTATGAGGAGAAGAACATACTTAATGTTTCATTTGACGGAAAGCCGTTCAGCTCGGAAGAGCTTATGGAATTGAAGATGATATGATCCGGTTATGCCGATAGGTGCGAGATACGGAAATAAGTTGACAACTAATCTGCCAAATGCTATAATACCATCTGTTGCGGGGGTGTTTTATTTTATTCATCTTTATCTTATGCTTATAAAAAATAACAAAAAAAATTATTCTAAATCCTTAATCAGCCATTCAGCATTCACGTTAGTTGAGCTGATCGTCGTCATCGTAATACTTGCGATTTTAGCCACGATAGCATTCCTTTCTTTCTCTTCCCAATCTGCAAGCGCTCGAGATTCAACACGTTTGGCCGATATGAGCAACATAGATAAATGATTAAATGTATTCAATGCGACCGCAGGGAAATATCCCGTGCCGGATGAATCCATATCGATAACAGCTTCTTGAATTTTGATATGAACACAATGATTTGCAGGGAAATCACTTCTCAATGCCATAAAGCTTTCCAATTGATGAAAAGATCCATTGGATGAGTCTTCTTATTACACCTACTCCACTAATCCGAACCAAAGCAAATTTCAGTTATTATGATTTTTGGAAGACCCAAGCAATAGCGCTCTTTCTTTGATTCCTCCTCGCCTATCGGGTGAAGGTCGGGATGAAGGGCATGTTAATGCAAGTCCATCCAGCTACAGCTGAAGATATGCGATAACCAAGTGAGACATGTTATGAATTATCCTGCATGCCACAACCTCATTGCCTGCACAAATCTCAAATGCCCCCATAGATCTCATAAATGCTAATGGTTCGACATCTTACCGGGCGGTATTCGGAAATGAGAATTCTTCAAATAATACCATAACAGCAAGCTGATCTGAAATATTCAGCAACATTCTGAACAGAAGGAGCGAAATGTTGGGGAATGCTCAATTATCCTTGCTTGATGAAAGCCTTATAGGTTTTTGGGATTTTGAAGAATGAGCAGGAACTTTGGCAAGAGATAAGAGCAAGAGTTGAAATCACGGAGCTTTCACAGGAACTGTTCTTCCTACTTGGATTAAATGAAAAAATTCCTGAGCGATTTCTATAAGTTGATCCTGATGAGTCGATATTTGAGACATAAGCTGATTCGTTTGATATACCCAAGTTGCAGTATTCAAGTACGATAATACCGAAGTTCCTTACATATACATACTGCAGACTCGATTGTGAGATATAGAAACTAATTCTTGATATCTGGATTTTTTCTCGTGGGATTCAAGAAATTGATGAACGGAAAATACTAGGCGAAATTATTATTCATATAAATTAAAACCAGGAGAATGGTATAGTGTTGCAGTAGTGGCAAAGGATACTTCAAATGCGGATCTTTATATAAATTGAGAATATGCGGCAACCACAAACACTAATTTTAATCCAGGATGAACCTATCTATGAAGTTCAATCTGATATAATGAAGAGATAGGCAGGAACCTTTACTGAGCCATCGATGAGGTTCGCATATACAAAAGAGCATTGTCCGCTTCAGAAATATGAGCCCTATATCAGACGACCCAATAACAAAAAGCCCCCGATTGATCGGGGGCTTTTTCAAAAATTTTTTATTAAAAAGGGATGTCTTCGATATTGATTTCTTCCTCTCTCTTCGGCATTGTCTTCTTAGTTTTTGAAGGACTGACATCCTCATCATCTCATCCTGAGAATGCAACATCTCAAAAGTCTTCACCTTTTCATCCAGCTCCTCAAAGAAGGATTATATTATCTCCTACGACCTCTGTCTTATATCTTTTTTGTCCTGTCTGATCTTCCCAGCTTCTTGTCTGGATTCTTCATTCAACATATATTTTTTTTCCTTTTTGAACGTATTGCTGTACAATTTCTGCTAACTTACCCCAAATCACAACAGAGTGGAATTCGCTCTGATCCTGTTTCATTCAAGACGCATCTTTCCAAGTCCTATTAGTGGCCAAGTTAAAATTTGCAACGAATTGTCCATTCGGTGTCTGACGTATTTCTGGTTCGGCAGTAACGTTTCAGATAAGCTGAACCTTATTAAGTGAATTCATAAAAAAATTAGAATAAAATATAAAAAACTCATTTATAGCGCAAGAACCGGCTCCTTATCCTCAGAACATAGCTTTCATGGCAAAGCCCTAAGTCTTGATTCCCAAGTTCTTTTGGCATTATACGGCAAAAAAAACAAAAGCAAATTTTTGCTTTAAAAAGAATATTATGTTAGAATGGTTCGGATATCTGAAAAAAACAAGAACAAACATGAAGAATTGGCTAAACAAAAACTGAATACTCATTACAACCGTGATAATCATCATGCTGAATTTTTTGGCATATTTTTTCATAAACGATACGATAAAGGAGATAGATTTCATCTGGCCGACCCTGTTCGGTGTGGAGCTTATAGCATTTTACGTATTCATATATTCAGCCCTCCTTTCGCCCATAATCCAGCTAAAGAAAGAAATTGCGCTGTTCCTGGCATGAGAGAAGAAATGACAGAAAATGACGATAAACAGCTCAAATCCGATAATGCAGACAGTCCTGAACTTCTTCAATAAATCGCTAGAAATCCTCAAGAACTTCAAGGAAGAGCTCAGGAGCTGAAAGGAATTGAAATCAGAAGTCCAGCTGGCATCGGAAATCCAGAAAAACACGCTGACCAAAAATCTTCCGTGCATCTGATCTATCGATATCGTCGCGAATACCAAAAGTGCCACTGAAGTAGGGTGAGATTCCTATGATGTCATAAAACAGGGCGACAATTACTACATCTACCTTTGAGATGTGACATGACACTGAGTCGCTTCATGATTCGTCATGATGATGGTAAACGCCCTTGTATCATGATTCTCAAAAAAGCTCATTAGTTCAGCCGAAATCCTAGCTCATACAAATGAGATTCTTAAGCCTCGTGTGCCTTCGAACATGCTCATGACGCTTCTAATGGTGAGATGGAATGAGCTCGAGAAGAAGCTTTTCATGACCTGAGCCGGACATGAATACTTGCTCGTCTACAAGAAAAGCCAGCAAAAGGCATTCAAAATCAAATCATGAGGAGTTGCGCTTTGAATGACCAAGAATATTTCAAACATAGTTAAGGAGTCGCAAATCTGAATCGAAGAGTGAGACATCATAATCATGTATACCGATTGAATAACTGAAGCAAGGAATACGAATAAGGAAGATTGAATGATGTACGGAGTCGACAAGCTAATAGAAACCATAGAAAAGGCTCCTTACAAGACAGCCCAATGAGTCTTTAACAATATCACGATAGAACTGTCGAAATGGATGTGATACAACCATAAGCAATTCGATGATATCACACTTATAACAATGCACTACAAATGAGACGGCAAGATAGAGGAAAACGCCAACCCGATAATCCCCAAGGAAAATATCACCGAATGGTATTGGCAATAATGCAAATGTTCTATATTACCACCCAACTGCACAATGTCAACGCATAAGCTCCTCTAAGGATTGTAAAATATGAAATTTTACCTATACTGCAAAAAATAACATTACCTTCAAATAAATGGCACCAACTGAATTATTGGAACTGATAAATAAGAATTATACCTGAGATGCTGATGGCTACGAGATAGTCAGCGAAGTTTTGCCGACACCGGCAATAATTCCGGAAAAAATGGCACCGGAAGCTAAAGCCGATGAGAAGAAGAGCGAATCCGAAGAGAAGAAAGATGCGCCCGATACTGTCCAGAAGATGACAAAAGAAGAGGCAGAAGAGATAAAGAAAGGAGAAAAAGAATATAAAGAGGCTCTTGCCTTCCTGAAAGATGCTATCGCACCGTCAATGATGAGAGTTGATACGACTAAACTGCAAATCTGAGACACTTACATCAGGACAGTCTTCGTATACGCTTATCCGGATTTTCTGGAATGAAATTGGCTTTCTCCGCTCATAAACTGGGATATAAAATTCGATATGTCGATGTTTGTCTACCCTGTCGATTCTGCTTTCATCATGAAATATCTGAGGAAGCGTCTCACTGAGCTCAGGTCCCAGCAAAGCATAAACGCTGATAAGTGACTTATCTGAGATCCCGCCCTGGACGCACAGATGCAGGATGTCGAGGAGCTCCGCGCCAGCTTGACCAGATGACAGGAAAAGTATTTCCACCTTTGAATATATGTCACTCTTTATGCCGAAACCGAAGAAGAGCTCAAAAAAACGGGAAATGCATTGGAATCACTGCTGAGCTGAAGGAATATCCTCACGAAACAGGCTTTTCTCAGGTCTGAACAAGGATTCATCTGAACCGGGCCTTTTGCAAAAGATGAGGTTGCAGTCTACAGGAATATATCCACAAAATGACTTTCCACGACTTTCCCTTTCACATCAAATACACTTTCCCAGGATGACTGAATCCTTTACGGAATCAACACCCACAATAATTCGCTGATAATTTTCGACAGGTTCAAGACTGAAAATGCGAATATGACAGTGTTCGCAAAATCTTGAGGTTGAAAATCTTTTGCAGTCAAGCTCGAAGTTCTCCGCAGCCTGATGATGTGAGTCGATGTGATAGTCATAGATCCGGAAAACGAATACAAATCTCTAGTCGACACAGTTTGATGAAGCTACCTTAACATAAACCTGAACTCTTCTGAGAGGATCAATCCTTTTGATCTGCCTAGGGCGATGAAGGATACTGAGGCAAAGCCATGAGATCTCCTAAGATGAGCAATCGTCGATCTTCTATGACTGATGAGCCTGATGCTCTGAAAACTAACTCCGAGCGAATCATCCATCCTAGAGAAAGCGACCATCATAACATACAGTTTGAAATGACTCACTTTTGAGGATGACGATATCGAAAACAAAGAAATCCCGGTGATGAAAGACTTGTACTCTGTCCTAGAAACAATGGATTGAGCAAAATGAATCACTGAAAGACTGGAAAAATACGTATACTGAATATTTGCTTGAATTTTCTCCGAGACGACTAATATCAATCTCCAGGAATGACTTGTAGTATTCTCCGTACGCGATCTGGATGAATCGCTTCGTCCGGTTGCGATGTACATCGTGCTGAAATATATATGGAACACTGTGCGAAGCTCGAACAAAAAGAGGATATTGGTTGTCGACGAAGCCTGGAATATAATGCAATATGAGGATAGCGCAAGATTCGTCTTCTGATTGGTCAAAAGAGCCCGTAAATATAATCTATGAGTAACCACGATAACACAAGATGTTGAGGATTTCGTGACCAGCCAGTACGGAAAGGCCATTGTGACAAACTCTTCGATCCAGCTTCTTCTCAAACAATCTCCGGCTTCTATAGATGTGCTCCAGAATGTCTTCAAACTGACCGAACAGGAGAAATACATACTTCTTCAGGCCTCTGTCTGACAAGGCTTATTTTTCGCATGAACTGAACATGTATGAATTCATGTTCTTGCATCGTACTTCGAAGAGAAAGTCATAAGCACCAATCCGAATAAATAAAATGCCAAGACATAAAATACTGAAAAGCTTAAGGGAAATAAGGGATTCTTATTCCGATGACATCCCAGAAAAAATTCTCTGCAGCACAGACAAAGATATAATGTATAAAGTAAGGAATGCCTGGTGGTCCAGGGTAAACGCCGTACTTGATTTGATCGGAATATATGGTATCCTTGATGAATCCGAAATTAGGGGATGATCCGAAATACTAGATCGCCACACCCGAAACATTGAGGAAACCGGATTAACTCAAAGAGAAGATATAGCTTCGATGAATTCTTTTCTGACAAGAATCATTGATGTGCTGGAATCCAAAAGCAAGTAATTTATTCAATAATACTATAATCTATGTGAACTTCTGTATTTATTATTATTGCCGTAATAATAGTTGTCATCTTCACAGTCGTGTGAATATACAATTCTATTATTTCTGCCAAAAATACTGTTGAAGAATCTTTTTCTGCCATTGATGCCATGCTTCAGCAGAGATACGACCTGATTCCTAATCTTGTCGAAGTTGTCAAACAATATGCCACACACGAAAGAGAAACCCTCTCTAAAGTCACTGAAATGAGAGCAAATCTATTGAATTCGCAAGGCGCGACTTCAGAGCAGAGATTCCAGAATGAGAATATGCTGACAGCTTGACTTAAATCAGTCTTCGCGGTTGCGGAGAATTATCCAGACCTTAAGGCTTCACAGAATTTCATAAACCTTCAGAATCAGTGGGGTGAAATGGAAAATAACATACAAGCCTCAAGAAGAGCTTATAATGCTGCCGTCAAAGAATTGAACAATAAAAAAGAGATGTTTCCTTTAAATATGATTGCGGGGATGATGAATATACAAGGGTATGCGATGTTCTTGGCTCAAGAGGAAGCCAAGGCAGCACCAAGCGCAAAAGCTCTTTTCAATTAATAGCAATGAATATGGCAGAAAACGCTTCCAAAAACTCCACCTCCGGAATATCCCCAAAATTTGGGGATATTTTTCCTTATGAATGAGGCTTTAAACAGTAAAGAACAAAAACATGCAGACTATAGATTTTTCCGAACTCAAACTGAAATATCCGATCCTGAATGAGGCAGATATAAATTTCCTTAATGAATTTTTCAGCAGGAAAGAGATTCTGGATAAATTCATTGAGATAGAAGCGGAAAGAAAAAAGAAATTCAAGACATTTATAATCGTAGAATCGGTTTTTCTTCTTATCAGCATATTGTATCTGAATAACAATAATGCCAGTTGGGATGGCCCGATTTTCGGCTATGCATTGGTTTTTGCATTCTTGTCATTCTTCATTTTCATGTTCGTTTCAGTCTTCTTCAAAGACTGAGGACACGAGATCAAGAATGAGATCCTGCCAAAATTCGCCTCTGAGATAAATTCAGACCTGAAATATGACCTTGGAAAGAAATATTACTTCTGAAATGAACTTGAAATGGTTTCAGGATGACTGTTGGAAAGATATGATAGAGTGGACCTGATTGAGGATAGCATCATCTATACGCCGAAAGGCGCTACAGTGCAACCCGCAACCCCTCTTCAAACAAGCCCTTCAGCAAGCATCGCATACGGAGACCAGCCGCCAGCCGGAACCCAAAGCCTGCCCGATGCTACAGACACTGAAGACTTAGCCGAAGAAACTCCGACTGAAGTTCCTCAGAAAGCAAAAGAAAACTCTCCTTATACGATAGAATGATATGAATTCAAATCCTCGAGGAGGCACACCGATAAGAACGGCCGCAGCAACTATGTTGTCAACAATCATTGCTACCTATTGAAAGTGACATTCAACAATGCACGTCAGAAATTAACGGATTGAATGGCTCTCCTGAGGGATGTTAATGATAATTTCATAAGGAAGGTTCTGAGAGTTCTAGCTATCGATGCTTCAATAGTGGGCTGATACCTGTATATCACACAACCTGACAAATGAGATAATCTATGAGTGGCAATAATCTTAGGACTATCTGACCTCTTAAACGTACCCATATGGATATTCACAATTACGATCCTTATCGTTCTGGTCATAATCACATATCAGATACAATGATTGATATTGAATCGAAATAGGATAAAGACTGAGAATTCAGATTTTGAGAAAGAATTCGATGTCTATTGCAAAGACCAGGTAGTATCAAGAACCATACTCACACCTTCGTTCATGTACAAGATATATGATTTTACAGGGAAAATCGACAACAGAAGAATCTATGAATTTTTCTTTGTCTGAAACTCGATTTATGTTAAGCTTAACCTGATGGGCCCAATGAGAATCCCTTATATGGAAGTGTCCGCTTCTTCGGACTTAAGATGAAATATTCAGAAATTCGTAGAGTTCTATATCGAAATCAAAAATGTGACAGAACTTGCGAAAGACCTATGATTTGAATATTTCGATAAAGACACCTATAATAATCAGGTAATCAAATAAAAAACACTCTAATGAAAAAGATTGATTTTTCATACTTGAAAAAAAAATTCAAATTGACTGATGATGATATCAGGTTTTTAAATGACTTTTTCAATCAGGATGAAGTATTTAAGAAGCTTAATGAAATACGCATTAAGAGGAATGCATTGATCGGCAAATTCCTAATTCTGCCCATAATAATAGTCATCCTGATCATTTCTTCATTCATATTTGATATTCAACAGCCATTTGGCGTTTGACTTATACTATTCCTTTTCTGATTGCCAATCAGCGTACTGATATTAAGTGAACATCTTGATGTTATAAAATTTGATTTCAAAAGCGAAATACTGACCAAGCTTGCCCCAAAAATTCATGATGGATTAAAGTATGACACTTGATGGCAATATCATTATTGAGAAGAGGATTATATGTGACAGATCTGATTGCTCAAAAGCTATGATCGGATATCAAGGATAGAGGACAGCTTATTTTTTGAGCAATCAGAAACTGACGAGAAAACAGGAAAGAGCATATCTCCGTTCACTATCGAATGATACGAGATCGTTACAGATTTTAAGAGCACAAGCAAATCAGGTACAACATATAAGACAAATAATCATTGCTACTTGACTAAAGTCACTTTCAATGACATAAAAAAAGATTTTCCGAATTGATTGCTATTAAGACGAGACACTTCCGAAAATATCCTTCGGAAATTAGGCATGTCATTATTCATATTGATTATGTCAATAAATCTCTTCCTGCATATTATAGTTCCGGCCTTTTTCTTTGTTTATGTGAATCTTAACCTTAGATTCTTAGAACGGATCTCAAATGCTGAGAGTCAAGAATTCGCGGAAAAATGGTTGCCGGTAATATCGATCATTTTATTCTTATATATATATCACTGTTACTCAAAATATTTACAGAAGAAAAGGGTAAGGATGGAGAATATCGACTTTGAAAAGGAATTCGATGTTTATCATACAGATGGCATAAAGGCAAGGTGATTATTAACTCCTTGATTCATGTACAGGCTGGTTGATTTTGCAAATAAAATGGATTCCTCAAGGGTTTATGAATTTTACTTCATTAAGAATACGATGTATGTGAAAAACGAATATATGAAATGGTGACAAGATTTTATCGAGGGGGAATTCTTAAATGTTAAGGTTCTTAAGAATATGTTCAAAAATCTTGAGCAATTGGTTATCTTTTATCTTGATTTCAAGAATGTAGTCCAATTATCCCAAGATTTATGATTCGAGTATTTCGATAAGGAAAGCTTTAATAATAAGGTAATAAGGAAAAAAGGATCTTGATTTCCCATATAATAAACCATTATGAAAAAACTAGACTTTTCAAGATTTAGGCAGAAATATTCTACATTGACCGATTTGGATGTGAACTTTCTGAACGATTATTTCAATCGCCAAGATGTGTTCGATAAGATGCAGGTTTTTGAAGATGCGAGAAAAAAGTTTGCTAGAACCATTTTTGCATTATGGTTCTTGGAAGATGCATATCTTTTATATAATTTCAACGCACATTATCCTCTAGATACTCTACAATCTATTGTTATAGCGAATATTCTCACCTTATTTTTCTGAATATTCATACTTTTCAATCCAAAACTCTCATGAATCAAAAAAAATATCATACCAGGCTTGATGGCTGAAATAAGTCCGAATTTGAAATATGACATAGAAGGCGAGCATGATTTCGATAAAGGGATTTTCTTCTCGAAATGACTATTGAACAAATATGATGCCTGAGATATGGTCAGCGACAGCATGCACTTTGCACATATTCCATCATGAAGCGTGGATTGAAAAACTAGCGAGGAAATAGCCTTAATGGCAAAGGAAGATATCTGATGATTTGAAATCTATTCAGTTGAATTCAAAAGCTTCATCAACAACAGAAACTCAAAATGATGAAAGACCCAATCCTGCAATAACCATGCGACATTGACTAAAATCATACTTAATAATCCTGTTGTCGATATAGAATCGGATATTGTGCTTAAATCAAACATCAAGAACGACAAAAAAATGCTATTGGCCGGCAGCATTATATTATGATTATGACTCACCCCGGTAATGGGCTTTTTAATATTCCTGCTTTCAGCTTCAGACGATTTTAAGCCTTATTTCGGCTTTCTTTTTGAGGAACCGTACCATTACTATGCAAATGCGATCATCTTCTTTTTCCTTTCCTCAATCATATTCATCCTATGAAATCTTATCTCCAGAAAAAGCAAGATAAAAACAGAAAATATCGAATTCGATAAGGAATTCATAATAGAATGCGAAGATCAGATTGAAGCCAGGAAGATACTCACACCTTCCTTCATGTACAAGGTTTATGATTTCGTCAATTCTATAGACAAATGACGCAGATACGAATTCATCTTCAAAAAAGGCGAGATTTATATAAAAAGGGATCTCAAATTGCAGTTATCGAGCATCTTATCCTTTTGATGAATCGTTCCCCTATTCTGATGATATATGGAAGTATCATACTTCAAGAACCTCTTGAAAAATATCGAACAATTGCTTCATTTGTATATTGAACTCAAATGAACTTCAAATCTAGTGAATGAGCTCGGAATCCTGCATCTTGATAAAACCTCACTGAACGCTACAGTAATCGGAAGATAAAATTCGGCAAGATGAAAATCAGTAAAGATATGGCATAGAATAGTTTGTATGTCAGATTCATTTTTTCGGGATTATTTCTGGCTCATATCAGATCGATTATCACATTTTTAACCAGAAAGGTTCACATAATGAAATAAGTTGCCGGAATAAGATGATAATACATTGGCATAGAATCGAATGTTTTGAATTCTTTTGTTCAATCGATAGCCTTCGCGGCCAGAATCTCTAGCCAACCATATACTTGGATCACTCAGATTAGCCCACCGATGAGCATGTCTCTTATCTGTTCTTTTCCGAAAAGCTGCACATATACTATAAGATAGCTAATCGTTGTTATTAATCATATGAGAAATCCCATGGCCGGCCTTTGATGCGAATAAAAGAGCATGAATCAAGTAAACCCGAATATCAATACATGCGGAACAAGGATAGGGTATGCGGATTTGGGCTTCATTTTTCTCCAAATAAAAAGCTATTCCATCAAATATAACTGATTTATATTTGATTTGCAATTATTTATTTACTTTTCAGGCATTTTATGTACACTTCTGACTTCAATATTTATAATAAGTATTTATTTATGAAAAAGACGAAGATAATAGCAACGATCGGACCATCGACTGATAATGAAGCGTCAATAAAAAAACTATATGAATCAGGTGTGAATATCATAAGATTCAATTTTTCGCATGCTAATTACGATAATGCAAGATTAGTCAAATCAAGGATCGATAAGCTTAATGAATCAAGAGAAACAAGCCTCAGTGCACTTCTCGATACAAAATGACCGGAAATAAGGACTTGAGACCTTAAAGCAAAAATCCAATTTGAGAAATGAGATATATTCAAGATTTTCGTTGATATCTCAAAATACGCCGAAGACGGAAAATCACTATTCTGCGATTACGAATATCTGGTTGAGGATCTTAATGTATGAGATATAATCGAGATCGATTCAGGCCTGATGAAGGCTCTTGTGAAATCGAAATCAAAGGATTATCTTGAGGTTGAGGCTGTCAGCCCTTGCCTGATAGGGTCAAGAAGGCATATAAACCTTCCTTGAAAAAGAATCAGGCTCCCATGAATAACACCGAAAGATAAGGAAGATGTTCTATTCGCCATAGAGAATAATTATGACTTCATTGCCCAGAGTTTTGTAAGAAGCAAGGAAAATGTGCTTGAACTCAGAGAACTTCTGGATTCCAACAATGCTTCTCATATAAAGATCATAGCAAAAATAGAGAATGAGGAATGAGTGGAAAATCTAGATGAGATAATCGAAGTTGCCGATTGAATCATGGTCGCGAGATGAGATCTGGGAATAGAGGTTCCCATTGAGTCGCTGCCTATTTACCAGAGACAGATGGTTTCCAAGTGCCTTAAAGTCGGTAAATTCGTAATTATTGCGACCCACCTTCTTGAGACGATGATAGAAAGTCCATTCCCTACAAGGGCTGAGGTCTCTGATGTATTCAATTCTGTGATGCAAAAGGCCGATTGCCTGATGCTTTCAGGAGAGACCGCTATGTGAAAATACCCTATCGAGTGTGTTGAGATGATGAGGAATGTTATAGTTGCGGCAGAAAATCAAATCCATTACAAGCATCATGATTTTGAGAACATCTGACTGACTCCGAGGGATATCGAGAAAAAGCTCTTAATAAGAAGTTCAGTATTTATGGCTGACGAACTGGATGTGGATGCTATTCTCGTATTCACAAAATCTGGTAGGCTGGCAAGATTGGCTGCATGATTCAGACCGAAAAAACCAGTATATTCTTTCAGCGGGAACCAAAATTCAGTGAAATACATGAACATTTTATTCTGAGTTGAGCCTTTTCTTCTTAACAATTGGTCGGATTCGAGCAAAGAAAACGTCACAGCCTCTATAAAAATGCTGTTGGAAAAATGAAAACTCACTAAAGAGAGTAAAATAATCGCAATAACTGATATCCAGAAAGACAAGAAAGAGATTCCAGCAATCGAAATAATCACAATCTGAGATTTCTTCTAAGAAACAAAAAAGCTTCAGTCGCAGACTGAAGCTTTTTTAATGATTTAAAAATATCTATAGTGCCCGACTATTTCCGTAGGCCAATCCAATGGTGTGATGCTAATCTTGACGCCATATCAATGATTGTCTATCATATAGGGAACACCATCTTCTCTCCTTAAGTCTGTTATTATTCATATGTGCCATAGTCTTTTGGGGAAAATATCATCAAAAATGACTATGTCTCCGGCTTGCCATTTTCACAGATTTTCCGCATTGCCCGATATCATCTCATTTGTAAGCACTTTCGATTTCCTCTTCAAGAATGCATCGATGTTCTTAACTCTTCTGAAATTGATGTTAGAATCGAATTTATTTGGGTATAGAGACGGATTCAGGATCATATCTTCATCAAGCAGCTTCTTGAAATCAATACCATTATCCTTGAATGCCCTCCATATGACATCGCTGCAAACTCATGTATCATACGGAGGATATCATGAGCCCGAATAATATCAATTTGTAAAATCATACTGTTTCACTACGTCCACTTGGGATAATGCTCAGCTATAGAACAATTGCGCTCAAGTGGAAAAATGGTTCTGGACTTGAATCTTTTTGGGCGGCACTATATGCTCGCATGGAAAGAAAACAACAAAAATGACCAAGGTCATTATTGTAAGGCAGGAAAATACTATGAATCTGAGAAATCTCATATCTCTTAATTAGGGGCCACGCTTCACTGCTTGAATAAGTCTAACTCACCTTTCACGATCGAATCATATTTCATTCATTTCCCGTAATATTTCCACATCATGATTTCGATAGGAGAATTATCTTTTTTCAGATAAGGATTGACCTGGACTTCAAAATGCAGATGGAAATCCTTATATTCCTTGTCCGGAACTCAACTTCTTCATACTTGTCAGAAAAATTCTCATTCCTTGACATACTGCCACTGCTTCAGTTTTGACGGGATATTCTCAAGATGTGAATAGATTATCACATTTCAGTCGGCAGTTTTGAGCCAAACCTGATTTCACCTATATATGTCAAGATTCCTTGCCTTGTCTTCGTCGGTCAGGTTTTTCCACTTGATATTATCGAATTTGCTCCAATTGAAATCGTTTGATATCCTTACGATAACACCATCGGCCAACGCTCTCACGGGAGTTCAATGGCTTGCGAAAACATCCCATCCGTGATGGATTCAATCTGTGTATTTTTCACGATATGGCCTTCCTGCATTCGGTATGATGTTACGTTTTATAGGTATGACTTTGCCTGCAACAGGAGATATGTATTTCAGGCTTTTCCTAGTTGAAAGCATATTAGATAGGAAAATATTCTCATATTCGGCTCATTTTTTCTCGTACAACGCTCCTATGAGATTCATCTTAGAGGCGAGATCCCTCTTCTCCAGAAGCGAAGGGATCTCTTCATCGAGCTTCATTCAAGCTATATCTGTCTTTGCTATCCTTTCTTCGATATTCTTGTCGCTCAAATCAGAGAAATCTGTGAAATTCTTAGCGTAATCGCTCAAATTCAGGAACATTGCGGTATCCGTGTATATTTCGTCTCAATTTTTGAGATAAACCGTATTATCGCTACAACTTCAGAGGTATTTGAAACTTATTATATATATGTAGTTGTCTTTTATCTTTTCAGACAGGGCAAGCTTTTGTCAAGTCAGGCATTTAGAGTATATTTCCGGGGCCTTGTATTCCTCTTTTGTCTTAACTATGAGCATAGTCGAATCCAATTTGGAATCATCTGTGACAATGTTCGGATTAAGATTGGAAATTATCCTCCCTCATCATCTTGAGCGCTCATATATATCAGCGGAATTCATGGTAAGAGGAAAAATACCCATAGTAATTATGAGAGGAATTGAGAATAATCTTTTTAGTGCCATTGCAGAAAAGTTTAATTTGTTTTGTTGATTATAGAAAAAAATGCTTTAAGTCAAAATTTGTATTTCAGATGGCGCTTTAAGACGTATTTCTGATCAAATAAATTAATCATCAGCCCAAACACAAGATGAATTTACAATATTTTGCTTAAATAAGCCAATAAGCTAGAATTTCACTCCAAAATCGGTCATTAAAACACTATATATTGTGGTTTATTGTCAAAAACCATACCTACCAAAGTCAGAAAAATGTCAAAAACCATATTAACAACATATGGTTTTTGGCTTATCAAAGCTATGGAATTTGAATTATTTATTTGTACATTGTGGCTTAAAATAGGCAAAATCAGGAAAATATGCACTTGATTTCCAAAACTTTTTTACTTTCGGTATTTTGGCTTCAGTAAAAGCTAGATTAAACAATCGTTAATAATTACAACATAAAACGATAATTCTTCAAGTCACTCTGTTTGCTAAAAAAGCAGTTTATGTGTTATAGTATTGATGTCAGCAAGTTATGCATCCATCAAGCTAAGGCTTAGATACTGCAAACTTAGCGTTCATTTACATAAAGCTCTGCAAATAGGGATTGGCGTAACTTACCAACAACCCGATTACAAAATTCAAAATAAAAACAAATACGCTTTTGAAATCATATAAAAACAAAAGTCTTTAAAAAAGAAGTAGCGAAGGGTGGTAAAATCCTCTGAACCAAAATCAGTTCAAATGACCATAGCATTCTTCGCTCCTTCTCAAATAAAAATATAAAAATGGAAAATAGGTGAAGATGTCCATACCAAATAAATCTACCGAAGCAGGGCCCCTGACTCCCAAGTCAGTTACCTTCCCCGTAAGTTAGGGAAGAAACCGCTACATCGTGCGTTCTCACATAAGACCTTAGAGTCTTCGAGTAACCCCTTGAGCATAATACATTGAAAGTCCCGGCCTACCAAGGTCGGGCTTTTGCCTTTTATGCGCTAAATGCAATATCCGAAACAACAGCCCCCAGATTCCAAATCTGGGGGTTTATTATTTTAAAGATTTTCAACCTTGATATCCGCCTTTAGATATGCCGAATCTGAAGACATTCCTTCCCTAAACCTGTGACTTCGATTTGGAAATTCAGATCAAAGCCATACAATATGCGAACATAAAAAAACAATATATGAAAAAATTCATCCTGCTTTGACTCATCATCCTATTATCCATGAAAGATGGGGCAAATGCCTATAATTTACCGCAAGCCGATTTATCCAACCTTTCTCTCAAGAGACAATATGCCAAAATTGAGGCCTATCTTACCAGAGGATTCGAGGATAAGATAAAATCTTTTCCAGCACAGGATAAATCCTTATTCGAAGAAAAAGCGAATAATATAAGGCTTATATTCATAAAAATCGATTATTTGGCGAAGAACAGACAAAAAGGAGAAATCCCGTCTGCAGTGAACGAACTCCGAGCCAGCCTAAAAGACCTCATTGCATTCTTGAAAACTTCCCAGAACAAGTCTGACTCGCCAAGCGTCCAAGAGCTGAATAGTTTTTCCAAAGACAGCAAATATTGAGAAATCACCTATTATAGCGATGCGTTCGAATGATGAAAAACTTCTAATTGAAATATTTTCTCGCAGAGATATTTCTCTACTGCAAAATGCGGAACTCCGCACAACAAGATGATTCAAGTATGGCTCTGAGACAGAAGCGTAATAACCAAGGTCAATGATAGGCCCAATTGCACAAGGTACCCAGACCTTATAGACCTGTCAACAACATCTTTCGACCTGCTCTATGAAAGATACAAATGAAAGCAGAAAGGCGAATATATAGAACTATGATCTGTTCCTGGCGATTATTACAAGCAATATCTGCCTGTGTGAACATTTGAGGATGATAGCATAGAACTGTCACCGAAAATCCCTAATTCATATTTGCAGAATGAGACCGTAACGATAAATTGAGAATTGACCCTTCCGAATAGAGAATTGACTCTCGAGATCATTTTCCCATCTTGAAAGAAGAAGACGCTGGCAAAATACTCAGAAAGGCTGTTCGGTTTTTCATTCATAGCAGATGAAGTGGGAAGATATGAAGTGAATTTCTCCTGATCAGATAAGAAAGAGGTAATATATGTCCTAGATTCTAATATATTCTGAGGGAAGAAATTCAGAAATCAGACTATGGAAAAGCTTGACTCTGTCATCATATCAAAAGAGTATGATAAGAAATCCGATTATGCATATAGGCTGAATCTGACAGATAATGATTTTCACATTCTTGAAGTTACCCAGGGAGACAAGAAATACTATTATTCCTGAGTCTGAGATGTCCTTATGGATTATGACAAGCTAGATAAGAACGCTCCTGTCTCGATTAAACTGAGGGCTGCCAAGACATTAAGCGCTTTTTCACACGATTTTCACACCGAACCTGTTGTAATTTTCACATGAACTGTTAAACTGCCCGAGTAGATTTATTTTATAATTTGCTCTTATGAAGAAATACTCGATACCATTATCTTTTTGTTCTGCGCTCATATTCCTTCTTTTGAGCACATATCAGACATTTGCTGCAGATGCGGCGTGCATACAAGTCATACAAAGCGCTAAGAATACTACAACCTGAGAATGCAAGGATTTCCCAACTCCTTGCGATGTCCCTGAAACATGATGGGAAAAAGTAAGCTCTTGTCCGAGTACTGACACTCAGATTATCGATAAAGAACAGGACTTGAAAGTCAATTTCAATATTAAGAAATTCTCTAGCTGTAGCGACATGGAGGATGTCTTCAAGAAATTCATCAAAGAATATTGAGATGCGAATCCCAATTCCAGGTTTTGAACACCTGAACTGCAATATGATACGATGGTGCCCTCAATGACAAAATGACTTACAAATTGAGCTGCCGCATGAGATTCATCTGTTTCGGCTCCAGAAATAAAAGCAGAGAATTTCAGCGAAACGAATATCCAGGTCGCATGAGTGGATGAGAGCGAAATAATCAAGACAGACTGAAAATACATATATTATTACAATAGCTCAAAGCAAGCCATATACGTGGCCAATGCTTTCCCTGCTGATAAGCTGGAAATCGTTAAAGTCATAAAGATCCCTACGACATTCACAAACCCGGAACTATATTTGAACTGAAATAACCTTACGATTGTCGCAACAAAATACTCCCAAGGGAATTGGAGTTATTATTGGTTCAATAGAGCCGTGAAAACAGTTATTGTAAATTATGACATAAGCGACCTTAATAATCTCAAGGTTGAGAAATATCTGCAGATAGACTGAAGCTTGTCCAAATCAAGAAGGATAGGCAAGTATGTTTATGTCCTTTCTCAGAGCAGCTTCGCCTTCCCTTATCTTGAGTATTACAGCCCTATGATGAAGACTTGAGGGCAATGATTCGATAGCCAAAAGCTTGAGACCGATTTTGATCCTAAAAAAATTCTTCCGAAGAGAACCGAACTCAAGCTTACAGACAATCCAGCCGATCAGAATGTGAATGTGAAATGAAGGAGCCTTCCCTACAATATCGCTCAATGATATTCATCAAAATGCAGCGATATCGAATATGTGATACCAGATACTGAAACTCTATCAAAATACTCGTTCACTCCAAGCTATCTCACTCTCTCCATAGTCAATCTGGATGATTCTGAAGAAGCGATCAAGAGCAAACTCTTCTTCTGAGATGTTTCCGAAGTCTACATGAGCCTTGATAACCTTTATATCACATCTTGACTTTATACGCCATACAGATTCGCTTGTCCTCAGATACAGTGCATCAGTGCACCTTGCATACAGCCTGATTGTGCCTTACCGGTTTTCCCAGGATGACAGAATACCATAGTGCACAAGGTAAATCTTCTATGATGAGACATAAAATATCAGGCATCGACCATACTTCCCGGTTCGCCGCTGAATCAATATTCCATGGATCAGGCAGCAAGCTGAAATTTCAGGATAGTCACATCCTCTACATATCCGAATCAGTATACAAACCTGTTCATCCTTGACAAGAATCTTAAGACGACCTGAAAAATTAGCGGAATTGCCCAATGAGAGAATTTCCAAAGCTCAAGATTCATCTGAGACAAGCTATATCTGGTTACTTTCGAACAGATTGATCCGCTTTTCGTCATCGATTTGAAAGACAATACGAACCCAAAGATCCTATGAGAATTGAAGATTCCATGATACTCTACTTACCTCCACCCATATGACGAAACCCATCTGATCTGATTGGGCTATGATACGAAGACAAACCAATATGGATGAACCGTGAACAACTGACTCAAAGTCGATCTTTATGACATTTCAGACTTCAGCAACCCGAAACAGCAATATACCCAAACATTCTGAGATCAGGGATCATATTCCGATGTGCTCCAGAATCCAAGGCTATTCGTATGGAATCCGGCGCAGCGTATATTGTTCATGCCTGCCACTATATATACGAATTCGAACGACACTACCAATCCTTACAGGAATAAAGATGCGTTCCAAGGCGCACTTGCGGTGAAGATTGATAAAGATTCCTGAATCAAAGAGCTTGCAAGGATAACCCATATCGATACTTCCTGATTTGAAGCGAAGAGGATTGCGGATTGCGCACAATACGCCAATGTAACGAAACCTGCCTGCCAGAAGCTCATAAATGGCCAAGAATACTGCCCTCCTGTGACTACATACGTTCCACCATACTGCTATGAGTCAAGCACAGCTGGTGAATATTTTGCAAACCAGATATGGCAATTCTCGAAAAATTTCATATCAAGAAACCTCTTTTTGGATAATATCTGGTATACGGTCAGCAATGTTAAAATCAAAGCAAATGACATGAGTTCAGATTTCAACGCGATAAAAGAGGTGAATATGGATTAATGGCCAAATAAGAAAAAAACCCTTCCGGGCCGGAAGGGTTTTTTAAATCTTTTTTAAATTTCAAAAAAAGTATTATAATTTTCATCATAAATATCCCATTTTAAGTCTTATTCTTTATTTTTTGCCTATGGATATCAAAAAACAAGCGTCAGCCTTCACTCTCGTGGAGCTCATCGTGGTAATCGTCATTCTTGCCATCCTCGCAACAATAGCGTTCCTTTCGTTCTCTTCTCAATCGGCTTCCGCCAGGGATTCGACAAGATTAGCTGATATGAGCAATATTGCAAAATGATTGAGCGTGTTCAATGCAGTCTGAGGCAAATATCCCCTGCCAGATTCCAGCATCAACATCTCCGCATCCTGAATCGTAATAGGAAAACAATGATATGCAGGGTCTTCTGTGCTTGATATCATAAAGCTATCCGAATGATGAAAGGATCCTTTGGACTGAAACACATATTACACATATTCGACGAATGCCGCCCAGAGCAAATTCCAATTGCTATGATTTTTAGAGGACTGAAGCAACAGCGCACTTAGTATTGTGCCATTTGCTTGAAATAGGGCAAGCGCTGAGCCGACTAGCTACAGCGGAAGATATGTTTTCACAAGAGGCGATATGTTGGGGATATTGCTGGATGGGACAACAAAAGTTCCGGTTCAAGCAAGAAATGAGAATATTGATTTAATGCTAACGAATGCATCAACAGACTATAGCGCTGTATTCGAGAGTGAAAACTCCTTTGCCGCATCATGAACATGATTGATAAATGACATCATAAGCAGGAGGACTGATCTTATCTCAGATCCGAACATTGCTTCCATAGATGAAAGCCTCATAGGCTATTGGGATATGGGAACCATGACCGCAAGCTGATCCCAGATTGTCTTAAAAGATTTGTCTTGAAAATGAAACAATGGTATTTGTTATAATAGCTGAACTCCGGTTAATTGCTGAACTTTAGGATCTTGACCTCAGGTCATAAATGGCAAAGTTATGAGTTTTGACTGAATTGATGATTCCATTTTACTTAACGGCTTCTTTAACAAGATAAATTATTCCAACTTCAGCTATTTCATTAAATTTAAAGTTAACGAGAGTACGGAAAAGACCAATATCATCTTTAATATCAGATGAAGGTTGGCTACTAGTTCAAGTGATGATAGGAAGAATTGAGTATTGCAGATCAGGAATAAGAATCTGAAGATGGTTATAAAATGAAGTTGAGATTCCATCCAAAAAACACTTGAATCAGGAAATGAGATAATTCAAAATAACAGCGAATACATGATTTTTGTGAAAAAAGGGAACAATGTTTTTAACGCCTACCTGAATTGAGCCATTTTAAACGAACTTACTGGAAATGTCATTTGAGATACTACATTAAGCGATGATATCATATATATCTGAAAGCATGTATACTGAAATGTCTGAGCCGAGACTCATAATTCATTTTTTTGATGAACGGTCGATGAAATCCGTATCTATAATCGAACTCTCTCTGATGTTGAGATTGCAAATATGTACAATGCAATAAGATAATGTATCGGATATTAACCTTTTTTATATACAAATTCTCTTAGTTTTGAAATCCACCCCAGAGCCATAGGCAAATCATTCTTTAAGCTTATCCTTTCTACTTCGTCCTATAGCTTAGAGCTTCCGCCAGGTGCGGAAGCTCTATTTTTTCGCATCATTCTATATCTGCGATAGTGCGGGATAATTTGAGGATCCTGAAATATGATCTTGTCGACAGATCCAGTTTCATCACCGCATTCTTGAGGAATCAGTCGCATTCCGCATCCAGCTCGCAAAATGATTCTATTTCCTTGTTGCTCATCTCCGAATTGAATGTCTTATCGAGTCAATCGAATCTCTTAAGCTGGAATATCCTGGCGCTCTCCACTCTTGCCTTCAATTCTTCGCTTGTGGATTTCTGGCTTCTTGGCACATCAAAATCCTCTATCTTGACTCTGGGGACATTTATGAAAATGTCGATCCTATCGAGAATCGGGCCGGATAGCTTTTTCCTGTATTTCTCTATGCTTCACTGGGAGCATATGCAGGTCTTCTCCTTGTCTCACATATATCCGCACGGGCAGGGATTGAGCGCTCAGATCAGTATGAATTTTGCAGGATACCTGTAACTCGCATTTATCCTGTTTATAGTGATTTCTCAGTCTTCTATCGGCTGGCGCAGCATCTCCACGAGCTTCGTCTCGAATTCCAGAAATTCATCCAAGAACAGCACTCATTTGTGCGCCAGACTGATTTCTCATGGGCGCGAATCCCTTCCTCATCAGACAATGCTGACAGCGCTTGCGGTATGATGGATCCTGCGGAATGGGCGATTGAATATCAGCGGCTCATTCTTGCTTAAGAGTCAGGCAACAGAATATATCTTGGAGACTTCTATTATCTCCGAAATCTCCATCTTCGGCAATATCGAGGCAAAAGCCTTAGCGAGCATCGTCTTTCCTGATCATGGAGGTCATTCCATAAGGATATTGTGTCATCAGGAGGCGGCTATCAGCAATGCTCTCTTTGCTTGCTCTTGTCATAGTACAGATTCAAATCCGATAGTGTCTCCCGTTCTTTTCGTCTCGGCCAAATCCTCAATCCGCATAGGCTCAGCAATCTCCGGCTTCTGATTCTTAAGCAGAATCTGCACGATATCATCAAGCCGACTCACGGGAACAATTGAAATCCCTGGAATAAGACTCGCCTCATCCTTGTTTTCCATTGGAATGAAGATGTGCTTGAATCATTTTTCTTTCGCGAATATCACCGAGGGCAGAATTGAGCTTATGGGCCTCAATTTTCAATCCAGTGCGAGTTCTCATAGAAAAATCGAGTTGCCCAGAAACTTCTTATCGAATCACATTTCAGCTCACAGGATTCATATTGCAATCGCCAAATCAAAGCTTGGTCATTTTTTCTTTATGTCCGCCGGAGCAAGATTTACGGTTATCCTTGTCCATGGAAAGTAGAATCATGAATTTATTATTGCAGTCCTGACCCTTTCTTTGCTCTCTTGGATCGCGGCGTCCGGCAATCAGACTATGCAGAAATTCGGCATTCAGGAAGCGATATCCACTTCCACTTCTATGGCAGCCCCTTCCAATCAATTTATGGAGACGGAATGTATTTTCGTAAACATCAGGAAAATATTAAAAAGTAACAAAATGTATTGTAAATAGAAAACAAAGAAAAATATTGAAAAAGCCAAGAAAAGTTTATACTTTTTTTGTATTTTATCTCGTTTTGTGGTAGAATCCGAGAAGATAACTTAAATTTATTAAAATGCTCCAATACCTAATACCCCAAGCACACGCAATAATAGCATGAACATCAGGCAAAGATATCAATAAGGTCAGAACCTGATCATGAGCTGCAGATGATTTTTCCCTTCCGATATGAGTCACTGATTTTTTTTCCAATTTTTGGAACATCGTCATCTGAATCATATTATTCTGGCTAGCATGGAAATTTGTCGGCTTCATGTACGAGATACTGACCTCCAAAGACCTGATCTACATCAAGGTCACCTTGCCTAGGGCAGATTCGAAGCTCGACAAGGAAAAGGAGACAAAGAAGGATTTCAAGGAAAAAACGGGTATAATGTCCATTTTCTATAAAGCGATACACAAAATCGGAGATAGGTGACCGGTTGAGACCGTTTTGAATTTCATATTCAATTATGCGAAAATCTCACTTGAAATGGTGTTCAAGGATTGACAAGTGCATTTCTATATTGTCACATATAAAGAATTCACGACAATGCTTACACAGCAGATAACCTCCAATTATCCCGATGCAGAAGTTAAGATCGTAAACCAAAAAGAATATATCGACATCAAGCCGGCAGGATACTCTCTAAAGGCAATGAGTTCGGGTAAAAGGGTATCTGACATCTTCCCCATCAAGACATACAAGTATTTTGAGGATGATCCCCTATCAAGTTTCACCAATGCATTCTGATCGCTCAAAAAAGATGATATAGCAGTATATCAGATTGTGGTCAAGCCGCTATGACAGGGATGGAGCCGCAAAGCGAAAAAAGCCGCAAATCTGGTAGCGAAATGACAATACAAAAAAGGTAATAAGGCATGATTGTGATTAGAGATAATCCAGTCGGTCCTCGGGCCTCTATATTGGGTCATGAGGAGGTTCGTCGAAAACGAGCCAGTAGGTTGATCGAATGCCCCAGGAGCATCATCATGAGATTCATACAAGATATTCAATCAAGCAGAGCAAGAATCCCATAAGGCAGTCTGAGAGTCGGCATGACAGCCGTGATTCGAGGCGTCTATAAGGTTCTTGGTGTCCTCAAAAACAGCAGCAACAGCAAAAGAATGATTGGATAACCTCCTTACCACCACTTCTATCTTTACCGATGAGTACAACAATAAGCTCGATGATCCCCGATTCATGGAAGAATTGCTTAGCTTCATACTCACTCCATTAAGATATATCTGATTCAAGAATAAATTAGTCGGGTTGATGCAGAGCAAGAGCGTCTTTTCTGTCGATGAATTATCGACGCTTTACCACTTCCCCGATATAAACTATAACAAATCTCCAGTCATCAAATGGCTCGATTACAAGATGATCGCGCCGCCTTCAAATATCAAATTCCCGAAAATCCCTACAATACTAAGTGATTATAAGAGAGATGATGCGTGAAATGTCTTCACCAAAGACTGATCGCTTCTCAAGGTTGATGAAAACAAGAATCTTGTGAGGGATGCCTCTAAGAATCTCGTGCTCATGGATTGAACTATAGTCGAGGTATGAAAAGAATGAGACAGTAAATGAAAGCCTACAGATGAAGGAAAGACGCCGATACAAGAAGACAAACAAAGGCAAATCTGATGATTCCCGATCTTCAAAGACTGAATACTCATGGGTTGGAATGAATACAGGAACTCCAAGCTTCCGATATATTTCATGAGGAAAGACAGATGAAGGCATCATTATATAATATGAAAGTCATGAGGCTGAAAATCCGTCCTCATATGATACCTTGCCCGTCAAGATCTGTGGAACTGAGACTGACTATGCGTCATAGACCCGCATGGCGATCTCGTAGAGGATGTAATCAGCTTCACACCAAAGGAACGTGCTAAAGATGTAGTGATATTCGATCCTTCAGACTATGAGCGTCCGATGGGGCTGAATATGCTCGAGGTGATATCTACAGACCCGAATTTAAGGGCTATAGAAAAAGACAGGGCCGCACTCGATGCGACTTCGATATTCATCAAGATATTCAATGAAGAGGTTTTCTGACCTCGTATACAGCATTATTTCCGTAATGGTTGTCTGACTCTCATGGATGATGAGGATGAAGGATGAACCCTTATAGATGTACCAAGGCTGTTCGTCGATGACGCATTCTGCAAATACAAGGTTTCAAAAGTTAGGAACCCTGTCGTAAAGGCTTTCTGGGATCATGAATATGCAAATACCTGAGACAGGGAAAAACAAGAGATGATACCTTATTTCTCTTCTAAATTCGGTCCGTTCATAACCAATACTACAATCCGCAATATCATAGGACAGCCTAAATCTGCATTTAATCTGAGAAGGGTGATGGATGATCAGAAAGTCCTGATGGTAAATCTGTCAAAAGGTCTTATCTGAGATCTTAATGCGCAGCTTCTTTGACTCATATTCGTGTCGAAGATAAATATGGCGGCGATGTCCAGAGCCGATATGCCAGAGGATGAGAGAAAAGATTTCTACTTGTATGTCGATGAGTTCCAGAACTTCGCGACAGATACTTTCTGAGAAATACTTTCAGAGGCTCGTAAATACCACTTGGCGCTTATCATGGCGCACCAGTTCATCGCGCAAATCGGATGAGCTAAATGAAAATCAGACAAACCGTCGATCAAGGATGCAGTATTCTGAAACGCCTGAACGATAATGAGCTTCAAAGTAGGTGCCGAGGATGCTGAATATCTGGAAAAGGAGTATGCTCCTATCTTAAGTCAGCAAGATATAATCTGAATAGCCAATTTCACAACTTATTGCAAACTCAATATCGACAATGCAACGACTCGTCCTTTTGACTTGAAGACATTCTGGGATAATACATACAAGAATAAGGAAGTATCCAAAATCATCAAGGAATATTCCAGGAAGATGTATTGAAGGAAAAAAGAATATGTCGATATGGAAATCGAGGCCCGCCTCTGAATAGTGAGGAATGAGAATTGAACGATTAATTAATAATAGATAAAATATGAAAAAGTTATTGGTAATCATATTGATGGCATTCTATACGCTTCCTGCGGCATTTTCAATTGCGCATGCCGATACCACAGACCTGAAATGAGATGCGAAGAGCGGTCAAGCCAGAGCCACCTATGCGGATGATGCCAAATATTGGTTTTGATCTTCATTCTTCAATTGAGGCCTTACTTGAGAGAAATGAGCGCAATGATTCCTGTTCAACGTCGCAAGGGATTTGAAAAATGTATTCATAGCGGTTGCTGTCCTATATATGGTCGTCCTTGTACTAAGGCTCTTTTACTGACAGTGAACTGAAGATGACTTTAAGAAATGGAGAATCTGAATACTGTGGACAACAATATGAATCCTGCTTATGCAGATGTCCTTCGCAGCCGTGGATACCATCTTCAATAAGAATATATGAACGGCTACTGCGGTAGACATCACAGCCAACCTGATAATGCCTATAATCAGGCTCCTCGAAGTCGTAACATCCTTTATTTTCATCGCTATGGCGATAATGGCATTCTTCAGAATAGTGTGAGGCGGGTGAGGCGATGACTGATACAAGAAAGGTATAAATACGATAATAAACTCAGTAATCTGATTCATCCTCGTTAAAGTATCAGCAAAACTGGTTACCAGTATCTATTGAAGCGTACAATGTACGAATACCCTTATCTGAACTCAGACTTGTGTGGATACGGAATTATGAAAACCGAATTTGCCTGAAACTACTAGAATCATAGCAACTATCATACAGTATATGACGGGGTTCATATGAATTATCACCATCATCCTTATCGTCTATGCCGGATTCATGATTATCACGAGCAACTGAAATGAAGAGAAGGTGAAAAAATGAAAATGAACCGTCAAATATATCATTATCTGAATGATACTCATTGCAGCAAGCGTAATCTTGTTCAACTTCATGCTCTGAAAAGACCTCTCATGAGTAACAAGCTCATTCAAATAGTTATTAGAAAAAACAAAAGACCTCCTTCGGATTGAAGGAGGTCTTTTGTTTTTGGATTATTTTTGAAGGTCTTTTGTTTTCTGTTGTCTAGCGTAGAATTTATCAACAGAACCTGTTTTAAGGATTTTTCTTTCACCAGTATAGAAAGGGTGGCAAGCAGAACATGTTTCCACACGTATATCACCTTTAACTGTGCTTCAGGTTGTAAATGTATTCCCGCAAGAACAGATAACTTTTGTTTCATTAACTTGAGGATGTATTGATTTTTTCATGGTATTTGTGGTTATTTGGATTTATAAGTAAAAATCCTAATTATGGTGCCGGAAGAGAGACTCGAACTCTCACGCCTTGCAGCACTGGCTTCTAAGACCAGGGTGTCTACCAATTCCACCATCCCGGCAGGGATTGTTATAGGAGAAGCTCCTATAATGGTACTTATTAAGTTGGGAGTCAGAATTACAACTAATAACTCTTAACTTTAAAAATGGTGGGCCGAGAAAGATTCGAACTTTCGAAGACGAAGTCAACGGATTTACAGTCCGTCCCATTTGACCGCTCTGGAATCGACCCATACTAGAGCTGATGGTTGAGAGATTTGAATTGAGAGCTTTGCTCAGTTCTCATTTCTCAGTTCTCATTTCTATTTAAATGGAGCCACTTGTCGGAATTGAACCGACGACCATCCGCTTACAAGGCGGGCGCTCTACCAGCTGAGCTAAAGTGGCATAATATGTATAGATTATTTTAAATGAGCTTGTACCTAGGAGGGCTATTTGCAATCAACAAGACCATAAATATTTCTTAAGTGGGGGTATTTTATAAAATAGTTTTAAAAAGTCAAAATGTTTTTTCAAAAAGATTCAAAAGTTTTGACAACTCATATGATTTATATAACATATCAACTCTAATGCAGATAAAAACAAAACCGGAGGGTAGCCCAATGCCAAAACCAGCACAAACTCCACCGCAGGGAACAAAGACAAAAAAAGGGAAACATCCGGCCGCCTCCAAATCCGTGGTGCCGACAATGATAGTCCCCCGTGAAATCCGTACGCTTATGAGGTCTCATGGAAATAACCCCCGCATGCAGGAAGTCGTGATCGAGTTCATCACAAGAAGCAGGAGAACCGTTGCCCCTGAGGCAGTTTCCCTGCTTCAGAGAAGCGGATTTGACCTCAGTCAGATCCCGAAGAGCACACTTCCTCAGGTAAGCATTACCAACTGACGCGTCTGAAGCGAGTCTTCTCCTGAACTCAATCATGGAGCATTCCGCATCGATTAAACGCAAAAAAAGGCGCCGAATATCGGCGCCTTTTCCTTTTATATTTAGTAAGATGAAGTTGGGGGAGTAAAATCGGAAGTCCATTTCGCAATTCATTTGGATATATGAAACTCATCAACGTATCCGTTATAATAATATCCATTATTCTGCATTCTTCAGATAAGAAGAGAATCTGTAGTAGACGGAAGAGTGAAAGTCACCGCTATCTGCGAAACCAACTGTCAATTCTTAAAAGTGTATAAGTTTCCTCAGCTGCGGACTACCGCAAAATGATTCCATGCATTAAGCTCATAAGTGCCCATATCCACTACGTTATATGGGGTTCATGCCCCATTATCGAATATTGCTGTGACATGTCATAGATATCAGGGCAAATCCACATATCATATCCTGAAAATTCAATCGTAGATTCAGGAAGTATTCATTCTCCTGTTAGTGACAGTAGAATGGGTGGAAACTGCTGTCCTGTATTCCCAATAGTCTATAGTGAAACTCCCGCTTCAGAAATCAAAATCAGAATTGCCAGCTGATGAAAGATAACTATTGATTCAATCGAAATAAAGCGATCAGTTCCCGAATTTAGGCGATACTGTCTGAGTTGCGGTGCTTCCTGCCGTTATGGTATTTTTGCCTGTCGAATCGGCGAATGAGTTTCAGCTTCCATCGAAATGCATGAGCAGAGAGTCATTTGCGTCAAAATTGTAAGGCGATGTTGGCAGAGAGAAGCCGGGAACAAATCATCTAGAAGTTCATTTGGATATTCTCAATTCATCTATATATCAGTTGAAGAATTGTTGTACGGTTCAATAATTCAAAGCTCAAACATATGTTATTCCTCCTAAGTATAATTGTGATGCTATAGATGCTGTGCCGACTTGGGCGCCATCAAGATATAGGGCGACAGTTCATGTTTTCCTGACAACAGCGACATGATACCATTGATTCTGGATCAAATCAGAAGAAGTGCTTATCTGATTCCATCAAGCTCCGCTTGTAGACATTAGAAGCAATAGTTTACGGTTTGTCATCTTGACCAAGACAGAGGCATATGTCGATGAGGCTCAATTCATGAATAGCATTGTCTGGTCTGCGCCTACATTTGTCGTATTAAACCAAAAATCTATTGAAAAATCTCAAGTTCACATATCAAAATCAGAAGAATTCGGAAGATTCAGATAACTATTGGTACCATTGAAATATCATGCACGGTTGAATTTTCACAACTGCGTAGCATTCCCAGTCGTGACCATGGTTTTATTGCCTGAAGAGCTATCTAAAACCGAAGCTGTATTAGGATTATCTCAGTGGAGCAAAAGAACTCTTCATGTATCATCCGACGATGGGGTGTCTGTTCAATCAGATCCTCCACTGTTTTGTGTATTTCCTCATCCTAGACTATTCTTTAAGAGTCATATTCCGATGTCAGTGAGCGAGGCTCAACTTGCTGCTACTATCGCCTGGACAGCAGGAGCAGTGACATTTCAATTAGAATAAGCAGACTGGATTTTAGTCATCAGATCAGCAACTTCTGTCACAGACAATCAAGTCGATGATGTGCTGGCGTATACTTTGCTGGAATCGAACACAGCTAGATTGTTGACTCACGGAAGCAAAATATTTCAGCTTCAGAAAGTGCTGTCATAGACGACATTTCAAGTTCATGAATTAAGTCAGAACAATGTCGGAGTAGGAATGAAGTAGTAAGTGCTTCATGTTGATACCTTGAGCATGACTCAGTTGTAGTTTCATGAGATGTAGACGTTGGCGCCAGTTCAACCTAGGGCGTTCGCCTCGGAAGAACTGAGAGATGAGAACTGAGAACTGAGAAGATGGAAAGGGTTAAGGCTCTTTTCGTATGAAGTAGGATTCTCGAAGTTTCAGGCTACTTGGTATTCTCTTTTGTTGGAAGCGAGTGAATAATCGTATTCTGATCATTTGAGGGGATCGGTGACTTTCTTGGAGAGATTCTTCTGAAGCATCTTGTAGGCTGATTCTCAGATGGTTCATTGGTTCCAGATGGTTCATCCTGAATAAGTATAGGAATAAGAATTATCGGGAGATGGATAGGTTCAGGAATATACATTGTACATCTCAACTGATTTCTTTATCGAGGAAATGTCTGCCAAGCGAGTTGAATCCCTTGCAGAGCCTGACTGGCTAGAGAAAGAGAGGAATGCTATTGTAGCAAGTATCGCAAGTATGACTATGACCACTATGAGCTCTACAAGGGTGAAACCATTGTAATTTTTTATTTTTTGTACTGGCATGAATTGTGGTTATGATTAAATTTACAATGAGGATATTAGCCGAATTCAGACTTAAAGTCAAGTGTATTGAGATATTTCAAATGTTGACTTTGTTTATTTAATATATACAATTCAAAAATCTAAAAACCAAGAAGTCATGTCGGAAGGAATAGAATTGATCACGGAATACGCAAAAAACCCATCTAATAAGTACGAGATGGAGAATTTTGATATTGTTCATAATGAAGAGAGCAGAGTTTGCTGAGATACTGTGATGGTTTTTCTGAAAATCGAATGAGGCAAGATAGCCGATTTTTCTTTCACATGAAACACTTCGATAATTACGACTGCGAGCGCATCTATTTTCTGAGAATCTATAATAGGGATGGAAATATCTGAAATCCTTGACCTGAATATCGAATATATAGTATCATTGATCTGAGCTGTATCTCCGAAAAGGAAGCATGCTGCAACTCTGGCAATCTTGGCTACCAGGAATGCGATTCATAAATATCTGAAAGACTGAATAACAGATGATTTCAGCGATGTCCTCGAGTAGATATAAGAAAAACATTAAACAAAAGAGCGGGAGCCAGATTAGATTGAAAAAAAGGTGATTAGGCGATAAGGTTTGTTTTAAAACTGCGTACCGCAATGGGATGACAACTTTAACCCAAAAAACATTTAAATAAAAGAGTTTATCTTTTAAAATTGAGCATAAAAGCGAGATGTGGCAGCGCCACAATGAGCGAGAAGCGGAAATTTTAAAGATGAAATCTGAAGTTTAAATGCTTTTTTAAACAAAAAAATAGCCTGGAGACAACGTAAAGGAGGAAAGTTGTCCCACAGACTTAAATGAATTATAATAAATATTATTGATTTGTAAAGTTTTTATTCTTCTTCATCGGGTGAATTTTTTTTGTTTTCCATGAATGCATTATACCAAAGCGCTTCGACGAATATTTCAAGAACAGAATTCAGGTGAGAAATGAATAGTAGGAATGCGGCGAATATTATCAATATGATAGTTGTTCAGACTACAAAGAAAATCTGAGTTGAGACATAAGCGAAAAGTGCTGAGAATATTAGTGGGAATATCGTGAATACCACTATAGATATGATAACTCTTGCATAGACTAAAAATAAGGTATAGAAAAGTTTTAGGGTGATTTCCATATTGTTCAAAGACATGCTGATCGAACTGCTAACCGCTTCGAAAACTGTTTTCTTCTCAAAAATTATGAAGAATTTTGTATAAACGAAAAGAAGATTTATTCAGACCGCAAATACCAAGTAGAATCACATGATTACACTTATCGGTATAGCATATTCCTGACCGAATACCCTCAAGAGCAAAAAATAGAAGGTTACTATTGAGAGAAGCCTGAATAGTCACATGAAGTTATGGAACTCAAAAAGCGGCAAAAAATTCAGAAGTCATTGGGAAGTTCAGTAAGAGATCTTTTGCTTCGATTCATCATTTTTTGAGAAGGCATCTATCATGAAAATGATTCAAGCTTCGGCTATCGGTTGCAATAACAGATATAAGAGCAGTCATATGATTGCCCATATGACGACTTCGATGAAGTATGACTGATGGATGAAATTTATCACCAATGAAAAGAACTCGTCTTTCTTCTGGAAGATCATGATATAGCTGTATGCGACTTGATAGAGCACTATCACACTAAGATAGATGGTCGAAAGAAGGGATGGGATAAAATTGAACTTCTTTATCACATTCGCGTGGTTGACAAGCTCCCAAGAAGGTATGACTATATTAGTCTTCATGCTACAGGTTGTTTGATATCCAGCCTAAGAATCACAGCAGGCTTTTTTTGGTATAGTCGATTATCCAGTCTTCTTTCATATATGAATTCTTTATGGCTTCATGGGTGCTATACGTATATGGAAACATTTCTGCAGACTCTATGTTTTTCAGGTTCTTATCGACATAGAACACAGAGTAAGGACTATAGAAAGTCTTTACAACAGCCTCATTCTTTAGCACGAAGAGAGATTCTTTTTCTATTGACGATAGTTTCTCATCAGAAAGGGTGCTTGATTTAAGCTTCTCGAGGAGAACATCCAAAGAGATATTCTTTATCTTTGAGAAATTGAATCATTCCTTAGCCTGTCATGAGTGGAAGAACGGAGAAATGTTATAGTAATACAATCAGTGATTGACTCAAGTCAACATCATGTCGTAATTCTTCTCTCCTCACTTGACTATATTTTCAGTCTGTTTCTGATCGTCTTCTTTGATCTCGACATTGATTCAGATTATCTTAAGCTCATTCTTTATCTTTTCTGCCAAATCACCGAAAACCGGTCAATTGTTCGAGTACTCGAGATTAAGCGTATACCTATTCAGATCCATATTATAATAATACAGAGGGTCTAGAACTTGGATTTTTGCAATTTGCGCCGCCTTATCCTTTGATGCTTTTTCCGTATCCTCCTTGCTAGCCTGTTGAACTTTGGTCAGCCCCTCATTTATCTCATTTCTTTTGCTATCCAGATCTGCCGCCTTATCATAGGCATAAACGGTGATGGTTTCCCTTTTCACTTTCTTGCTTCAGATTTCGGTGCTCAGAGAATAGAAATTCGCACCTTGTTTGAGGGTTCCGAATTCCTTTTTTGCCCTAAAGTAGAATTTTGTATTTCCTACCTTAAATGAGTTCAGCTTGTAGTCGTTTATGTAAACGTTCTCGGTTCAAACCGGGACATTTCATGAGATAAGGATTTCAGAAGTGTTTGATGTGAAGGAAATCTTCTTGCTTGAAGGCGTAGAGAAATAAGCACTATTCGGGATGCTCGCAACCTTAACGACAGGCTTGATCTGGGCATCTAGTTTCTTGGAAAGGTTTCAGATAAGCTCATCTTTTTTGAAATACCCCATAGAATTAAGTATCGAGGAGATATTCTTATTCTTAAGCTCGGGAGAGATATTCTCATTTGTAAAGAAAGGGTTCAATACCGTCTTTCAATGCTCTTTTCAATAGATGTCGCTGAAATTAGCATTATCCAATTGGAAGATTATGAATTTCCTCAAGTCCGGATTTACTATCTTATCTACATTCAAAAACATTCATATGTATTGGGGAAGCGTATATTTATAGCTCAGGAATCTCGCCGAAACAAGAAGCTTCTTGGTATTATTGTCTTCGAAAATCAGATTGAGCGTATCTTCATTTTTTGATAGGGAATTCGGATCTGAGAAGAATTTGAATACGTATTTTGAAATATATACATCTTTTATTCATCCTCATTCCTTTCTGAAGACGGTGATCTTTTTTATATTGTATTTTTCATCGAATTCTTTTTTTCAGAAGATATAATCCCCTGAGGTTATCGGAGAGTTGCTGATATTCTTCCCAGCAAGAAAGTCGTCCACTTGGGATTTCTTCATGATGGGGATCGTAAACGAGTCCAGAAGCAGCACATCTGCATTTTTGGAGGCGAATTCTATATAATCTCATTTATCCTTTATATCGATAGCGTCCAGAACCTGTTTCATGGATTTGTTCGCTCAGGTGCTCTTTATGGCATTATAGGTCGCAAATACGTCATCTTTTGTAATCGGGCTTCAGTCGCTCCATCTGTTATCGGACTTAATGAAGCACTTGATCCTTGAAAAATCCTTTCATAGGTCACAATTAGCCAAGTCCCCTTCCATTCGCCTTGTTTTGATGTCATATTTCAAAAGCGATTTATAGAGGAATTGAAGAACGTAATCATTTGTAGGATTAGTCGAGATTTCGAGAGGATTGATGCTAGGTATGTCTCAGACGAATCAGACGCTGACGGTTCATCCCACAATCGGATATTTTGCCGATCCGTCATACAGATAAGCATAAATCAAATGGGAAATGATAGCGACTGAGAAAAAAACAGAAAGCAGAAGCAAATACTTCTTAACTTTTAAAAAAACTGACATTTTGAAAAATTTAAAGGTCTTAATTGATTAAGCCATGAAAAAGTAAGCAAGGCTTAGCGCGATATAGAGTGTTCAAAGTCCTATTGTCAGACGATGAAGGGTCTTTTCAGGTCCTCTTCTTTCAAATTTTCAAACTCCTTCATTTCAGAAAGTAGTAAGGTTCAATGAGCTTTTCTTAGGCTGTATAAGGATTACCAGGATAAGAAGTATTCAAACGACTATTTCTAGGATTTTTATGATTTCCAACATGATTAAAAATTTATATTAAAAAATGTTTTATAACTTGCTAAATGCCTCCTTGAAAAATTATTTCTTCAAGAAAGTGTTGTAGATAATATTAAAAACAGTGAAAATTGCAACAGCAATTATAAAATTAAGCGCTCAATTTATCTCAAAAACGACATTAGGAATGTTTAATCCTGCTATGATTCTCTGAAGGAGGTAAAGGATTATCCCGTTTATGACAAGGATGAATAGTCAGAATGTCAAAAGCATGAACGGAAGTCAGATGAGCTTAAGGAGCGGCTTTACGACAAAATTGAGAAGCCCTAGGATGACTCATCCGATGAAATAAAGCTGGATTCCTCAGTTTGCCACAACTCATGTGTCTCAGACGACTGGCATGAAGAATGCTATCGCATAAAGGATAAGCGCATTAAAAAATATGGAAAAGAATATTTTCATAAAATATGATTAATACTAAGGAGCGGACATATATTATGGTTTTATGAGAATTTTTCAATTCTTTTGATTTTTTAGGTGACTTATAGTACAATGGCTTAAAGTTTTTAAATTGGAAAAATATGAAGAAGATAATTATCTTTACACTGCTTTCGAGCCTTTTGATTCCTAATGCGATTTTTGCATCAACCGCCACCCCTTCTGCAATACCTTGATCCAGTTACACTAACGCTCCGAGTGCGGATTCAACTTTTTGAACCGCAGCTCCTACAGTATGACCTACTGTTGACGCTGCCAATGCCGCCGCAAAAGCCGCATGGGCCAGCGATCCCGACAATATTGCATGAACGAATTTCTCGCTCAATGTCAACAGTCTGACTCCCTGAAGTACCAAATACACTTGATGAGCCAATGATAATGTGGCCGAAATCCTTAAGAAGATAGCAAAGCTACTGCTCGTGGTAATACCTACTCTTGCGGTATTATTCATGGTCATAGGCGCCATAAAGATAATGCTCGCGGGATGAGATTCGGCAAAGATCAAAAACTGAAGGGCAATAATCATTTACAATATAACAGCAGTTGCATTGGCATTATTAAGTTGGTCAATCGTACAATTAATCATTTGGACAATATGAAGCGCTTCATAAATTTTATCTTATTCGCAGCAGTCGGCTATCTCTCTATCTTTGCGCAGGCATTTGCTGAAGTGAAATGAGATATAATATCGGCAGATCCTATGTGACTCCCGACTTTCTGAACTAAGAAGGAGGTCATCAATTGACTAATTCAGTTCGATAGGAAGAATTCTCACTGATTCCTGGTCAAAGCCATATCAGAAGGCATCAAATACGTCTGATTGCTGGCTGTATTATCGCTGACAATCTGATGAATCATGTATATGACATCCTACTGAACCGATGACAAGACTAAAAAAGCGAAAAATGTAATATTGTATTCGATAATCTGAGTTGTGATTTCTATAGGTGCTTTCGCGCTTGTGGAGATAGTGAATAACATTAACCTTAATTAGAAAATGAGAAAAATCCTAATTCTGATATTGCTGTCAATACCCTGCCTCTGAATATCCCTCAGCGCTTATGAGATTACAAGTGCCGAGACGGATATAAACCAATCGGAGCTGATGGTAGGCAAGCAGCCGGCACTATTTGATACCTGAGATGATAAGGTCGATCTTTCGTTATGAGTCGATGCTGAGGATGTGAACATAAAGGATAATTTCATAAGGGTTGCTATGAAATATGCCCTTTGAATAGTCTGAATAGTAGCAGTTACAATGTTCATTTATATCTGATTCCAGCTTGCTACTGCAGAATGAAAGCAAGATCAATTCACGAAAGCAATGAAAGCACTAGTGTATCTTGCTGTTTGACTTGCAATCATCCCACTCGCCTATGTCGTAGTAAGAATCACAACCTGATTTACTTTTTAAATTTTGAAAATGAAGAAAATATTAATTGCGATGCTGATCTTTTCTAATCTTTGGATCTGACAAATGGCTTTTGCCGATACCGGCAATTGCTGAGACATTGATAAGGAAAAATTGGACAACTCGACCATAAGCCAGCTACTGTGAAATTGCCAGCCGAAATGAGCAATAGATTGAACCCAGGGCAATGTTATCGCGGAAGTGGGGGGCATTACCCTAAGCTCATCAGACAACAAGTGATACGAGATAGAGAACGCGAAATGAAAGATAACGGCGATAACCGATAAGCTTATAATTCTAGCTACTATAATCGCAATTTGAGGATTAGTGTATTCAGGTTTCCTTTTTACAACAGCATACTGAAACAACGACAAGATAAAGAACGCGAAAGAATGAATAAAATGGTCGCTCATATGATTGCTTCTGGCGCTCATTTCCCAGCAATTGGTGAACGCGGTAATAAATCTGATATATTGAATTTCCGGCTAAAAATAAAATGCTCAGCAATAAAGACAAATACATGAAAATAATCGGGCTTAGGCTCAATTATATATTTGAGAACAGAAATGATGCCTTTAAGTTCATCCTTTATGCAGCATTTTTTTCGTACTTGCTTTTTGCTTGGCAAAAAGCTTATTCACCAATCTGAGAAGTGGAATTCAATAGCGCATGAGAAAAATATTTCCAGACAGAAAGCTCGCGGAATGATGAGGGCACATTTTCTCTCGGTAAAAAAAGCCAGAAAAAACCGGTGTTATCCCTAGAATTGAATCCCGATCTGGCAAAAGTTGATGAGACTTTGTTGAAAGCGATAAAGTACAATGTCGAGTCGCGCATCTTCAAAGAAAAGGTCACTCCGCTTGATCTTACCATAGATACGACAAGAATAGATCCCAGATGACGGGTAACGTGAACAAAGCTGATGCTATCATGACAGATAAAGGATTTGTCGGAAAGCATGAAAGTCCTAGTGCATGAGCTGGGCCATATCGTGGACCTTCATTTTCTTCCGAATCTATGAGATTATGACCCTTCTGAGAATTTCTACAATATAAGCTGGGTTTCATATAACGTAAAGAAGAAATGATCAAAGATGCAGGATTTCCTATCGGGTTACGCCTTGACGAATAAGTATGAGGATTTTGCCGAAAGCTTCAGCTTCTTTGTATTCCATAACGAGGAATTCAGGAGCAGGTCCCAGAAAAATCTTATGATTGCGCGAAAATACAATTATTTCAAGAAATATGTGTTCATCGATTCTGAATTTTCCAATACAAGTTTTGAAAAACTTAAAATCGCTCATTACAATTGGGATACCACAAAAATACCCGTTAATTTGAAAAAATACTTGTATTACATAAGATAATCGATATAATAAATCAAATTAAGGATATCTTTCTCAATAATATAATTAATTAGTGATTACGTAGTCTAAAAAATTCTTTTAGGTTGAAAATTGCTAATTAGTCACATATTTTATCTATAAAGATAGTTTTTTATTTCCAAAAAAGAAATTCTCTTTCTACGATTTTCAGTGCCTTAGCAAAAACAAAAATGAATTTCAGGAACGTCCAAAAAGACAAAAAAGAATATCACAACGCATCTTTTTATATCCCCTTTTCATTTTCAATTTTATTTATTTACATATTTATAAATTATGTCAAACGATTTTTTTGATGACTTAGAATCAGATCTTGTAGTCAATGATTGAGAAAAACCCAGTAAAGATTCTAGATGAGAATCTCCGGAATTCTCTTCAACTCTTGAGGATCACTACGAATTTGCCAAAAAACCGGTTGCTCCAACTCCTTCATCTCATCAGAACCATTGAGCAAGGGATGCTGAAGAAAGCCACATAACCAATTTCAACAGCTCAAGTGATGTCCCCCATATCTTCCCTAATTTCAAACCTCAGACTCTTCCTCCGCTGGAAAAGGGTTTCACAAGGATAATAACAGTATGATGACATAACGAAATCTGAAAAAACTTAAGCGTCATGCAGTACAACAATGAGATACTGCTTATCGACGGTGGTCTCCAATTTCCTGAAAGCACTATGCTATGAGCGAAATATTGCCTTCCTGACATCTCATTCCTGATCCCAATGAAAGATAAGATCAAGTGAATCGTGATAACACACGGGCATCTTGACCACATCTGAGGCCTCAAGCACATCTTGCCGACTCTCGGATTTCCGCCAATCTATGCTCCAAAACTGACAATAGGACTTATCGAGAAACAACTGGAAGATGCAGGAATCAAAGAAAAAGCCAAGCTTATAACTACAAACCCTGACACTGACGGAATATTCAATATATGAATATTCAGGATAGAATTTTTCAGAGAGAATCATAATATCCCTGATGCATGCGGAATCTTCATCGAAACTCCGAATGCAAGAGTGGTTTATACATGAGATTTCAAATTCGATTTCACCCCTTCGATCGACAAGCCTGCAGATCTCACTAAAATCTGAGAAATAGGATCAAAGAAAATCGATCTGCTGATGAGCGATTCGACAAATTCCCTGAAGGAATGATTCACACAAACGGAAGCAGACATCTGAGTAGAGCTTCATAAGGTCATATCTGAAGCCCCTGGACGTGTCATAATAGCGACATTCGCCAGCCTTATCTGAAGAATACAGCAAATCGTCCAATCATCCGAAAAGACCTGAAGAACGATATTCCTAAATGGGCGTTCTATGGTTGAGAATGTAAGGATCTGAAGAGAATTAGGTTATATAAAATGCAATCCGAATATGGTAAGAAGGCTTACCAATGCAGTTGATTCGGCACCGGATGAAAAAGTGATAATTCTTACGACCTGAAGCCAATGAGAAGAAAATTCATGATTGTTCAGAATGGCTTATGGGGAGCACCCGATTCTTAAAATCCGTCCAGGAGATAGCATAATCCTTTCTTCTAGCCCGATTCCAGGTAATGAGAGATGAGTTATCAATCTTATGAATGAGCTCATCAAGCTTGGTGCGACTCTTTACACTAAGGATTGAATGGATATACATACCAGCGGACATGCTTCACGCGAAGAACAGAAGATAATGCTGAACCTCGTCAAGCCAAAATATTTCATGCCTTGCCATGGTGAACTTTTCATGCGTGTTGCTCACAAGAAGACTGCAATGAGCCTTGGAATAAATGATAAGAATATTTTCCTTACGGATAACGGATCAATCCTTGATATCGATCTGGACAGGAATATCAGGAAAAATAAGTACAAGCTCAAGCTTGAGGAAATCATAGTCGACGGACAAGGAATCTGAGTGGCGACAAGCCATATAATCGATGCTCGTGCGCAAATGATGAAATCTTGAATTGTAGTCATAGTATTCAAAGTAGATGAAAAGACTAAATCCATACTTGGACCTCTTAAGATAGAGACCCGCGGACTAGCTTATCTCGATGAGGTAAGAGAAGTTCACAGGATGATCATCAAGAAGGCTAGGACATCTTTTGAATGAATGATAAAAGATGTGCCTGATGTGGAAGAAAAAGAGCTCATAAAGATAATCAAGAAGGACGTAGAATCATATCTTGCTTACAAGATTGAGAGAGAGCCTATGGTTGTGCCGATAATAATAAGCGTATAATTCTTTTTTGACAAGATAATTATTCTGTGCTAAAATGCCCCTGTTTCCGATTGGGGCATTTTTAATTATTAACTTCATGCCATGTCCAACATAAAAAAACAAGAAGGTTTTACTCTTGTAGAACTCATAGTAGTCATCGTCATATTGGCGATACTTGCAACAATTGCATTCCTCTCTTTCTCTTCCCAGTCAGGCTCTGCCCGGGATTCCACACGCCTTTCCGATATCTCTTCCATAAAGAAATCAGTAGAGATGTACAATGTCAACGCCTGAACTTATCCGACTCCTGACTACGCCTATTCATATACATATTCCTGAGGAATAATCTGGAACCAATGAACCATCTGAGATTCCGTCTATAAAATGCTCCAGAAGAATCTCTCCAAGAAAGTCGTGGATCCTCTGAAATGAAGCGAATACGATTATTCACTAGCTTCAAACAAGAGAGAATACCAAGTAGCCTGAAACTTCGAGAATCCGACATCATTCGAGAGGAACTACAATCCTTTCGATTCCTCAGTCCTCAGCCCTAAGCTCTCAGCCCTAGGCTGAACTGGAGCAAACGTATACATCTCATGAAACTACAACTGAGTCATGCTCAAGGTATTCACTTGAAGCACTTATTATTTCGTTCCCACTCCGACATTGTTCTGAATATGAACCTGAAGCACAGTATATGACAACACTTTCTGAAGCTGAAAAGATCTGCTTCCGGGCGTGAACAATGTAGCTGTATTCGATTCCAGCAAAGTATACGCTAGCACATCATCGACCTGATTGACTGCGGCTGAAGTTGAGAGTCTTATGGTTACAATACAGTCCGCATATCTGACTTGAAATGTGACGACACCTGCTGTCCAAGAAGTATTGGCTGCAACCTGAAGCGCGCTGACGGATCTTTGAGTTTGACTTGTTAAAAATAGCCTAGGATGAGGCGCTGTTGCATCTTGAGGCGGTACGGGTTGAGGCGGTACCGCAGCAGATACCCTGACTTCTCTTTTGCTGCACTGAGACAATGTTGCATCGCCTTCGGATTTTCTAGACAGCTCTGCGAGTCCGAAGACTGTAACTGCAATCGGTAATCCCATCCAAAAAAGCTGATATGGGAATTTTAATTGAACAGCGTGAAATAATATCTCAATTCCTGATTCTTCAGATTTTGATTTCACAAGCAGCAATTGAACTATTGATTTATGGCTGTATCCTACAAATATCAGTGCTTATCCTTGATTTATCGGACAGTTGAATAATACCGATAAAAACTGGTGCGCATATATCCATGTGAATGGCGCAATTGCCGTCTGAGTTTCTTGATTGAATGAAATAAAGAGCGCAGATTGAGTAATTGTGAACAATAAATGGCAACATATTGCAATAGTAAAAAACTGAACAAGCACAACGATATATGTGGACTGAAGAAATGTCGCATCTGCGACCACTTCAGTTTGGACAAATTCAACTTATCCGCTGCTGATCTGAGGCTTCCTTTCCGGTTGAGCGAATCAATATTTCTGATGATACATAGATGAAGTGAGGATTTCCAATACAGCAAGATGGACTTCTAATTTTGATACGAACTTGCCTACATGACACTATGATAATGATGCCAACACTAAGCTGCTCATTCATTTTGATTGAGCTTGATCGGCTTTTACAGATTCATCAAGCTCCAACAGGCCGATAACGCCATCTTGATCTGTTACCCAATCTTCTTTAAAAATAGGCGATTGAGCAATATACCTTAACTGAAACACTAGCTATCTAAGCATTCCCGCATCGGATGATATTACATTCTGATCATGAAATTTCACACTTGAGACGTGGATGAACCCGGCTACCGTAAGCTGATGGCAAAGGATATTCTCTCAAATGTGAAGTACCAATTCAGATAGGAGCATATATCTGGCCATGAATTCAAATAAAATACACTTATGAATATCAACGGGCACTGTAGCGGCTTTTGATATAAGTTTTCCGTTCAATACTTCAATATCCGCTAATGTCTGGACACATATTGCGCTAGTAAGGAACGGATCGACAATAAGCTTGTATGTGAATTGAGTCAAAGACTCTGTAACATATAATATCTGAACAACGGCAATTAGGACATCAAGCAGTAATTTTGGAGTATGATGATGAGATTCCGCGTGAGAATATTTCAACTGATATCTCGATGAAGTCAGAATCTCCAAATGAATCGACAGATCGAACTGAACAACCTTCCCTGTTCCGAATAGCGCATATTAATCTTAAGGTATCTTCATTGAAATATGACTAAATAAAAATCTCCCGATTAATCGGGAGATTTTTATTAGAGCATCAGTTTAAATTATTCCACATCAAGGCTTATCTGATCTTCATCAGAGTTTTCTCAATTTGAAGGAATCTCATCCTCTTCTTCTCATTTTTTCATCACTGTAGCGCTTATCAGGACATCTGCTTTTCATTTTATCTTAGTAAGGATGACGCCTTGAGTAACGCGCGACGTAACCCTAATTGTTTTCATTCCTATCCTTATCGTCTGTCCATTCTTCGATATCAGCAGGACTTCCCCTATTTCCTTATCTTCTTCCGTAAGCAGGCTTACTCAGATGATATCTCAAGTCTTTGCTGTCATTGCCTGGACCTTAACTCAGCTTCATCCTCTTCATTGTTCTCTGTATTCGTCGACATCAGTCATCTTACCGAGACCATTTTCCGTTACCGTAAAAACATATTTATCGCCCTCAGAAACAACGTCCGCTTCAATAACGTAATCGTCCTTGGCTATCCTCATTCATCTTACTCATGCTGCAGCACGCCCCATTACACGAACGTCTTTCTCATTGAATTGGATGGCTTTTCATTTTTTTGAAACTATAAGAACGTTGTCTTCTCAGTTTGTGACTTTCACCCAGCCCAGCTCGTCTCAATCCTTAGGTTTCATGACTATAAGACCAGAAGATCTGATATTCTGGACATCTTCCAGATCCAATCTCTTTACGATTGCATTCTTTGTTATTAGAACAAAATGCTTTCCGCTGATTGAGTTCATATCAAGGATTGAAGTTATCTCTTCGTCTTTCTGAAGGGATAGCAGATTAATAATAGGCTGTCATTTGGCTGCTCTCTGCGTCTCAGGAATCTCATAAGCAGGTAACGAGAATACACGGCCTGTATTCGTGAAGAAAAGAAGATCGTTATGATTCTTAGTTGAGAGAAGGAGTCTTACTTCATCCTCATCCTTGACTGCAACATTCACTCACCTTCATCCTCTTCTTTGTGTTCTGAATAATGAAGATTTCATCCTCTTTATATATGAATTCTTTGATAGTGAGATTACAACATCCTCATTTGGAATCGTATCTTTCGGATTGAATTCTCATATCGCTCACTCGTTCACCTGAGTTTTTCTCTCATCTCAATGCTTGTCTTTGATTTCTTCAAGTTCGGTTCCTATGATGGAGTCTATCCTTTCCGGTTTTGAGAGGATATCCTTAAGATCGGTAATGAGAAGCAACTTTTCAGTCAGCTCATCCTCTATCTTCTGCCTTTCGAGTCACGATAATCTCTGCAACTGCATTTCCATTATAGCTTGCGCTTGCCTTTCAGAAAGGCTGAAATTTGCCATCAGGTTGGTGTGTGCCTCTTCTCTTGTCTTTGAGGCCTTGATAGTAGCGATTACAGCATCGATATTGTCTAACGCGATTTTCAGTCATTCAAGGATATGGGCCCTTGCCTCTGCAACTCATAGCTCATATTTTGTTCTTCTTGTAACGACTTCCCTTCTGTGCTCGATGAATTCTTCGAGGATTTCTAGAAGGTTGAAAAGCTTAGGCTGGATTCCGCGCTCATGAAGGGCGATCATATTGAATCAGAAGCTAGTCTGAAGCGGAGTGAGCTTATAGAGCTGGTTAAGTATCTTCTTAGGGAAGGCGTCTTTTTTCAGTTCGATAACGACTCTGACATTCTCTTTATTGGATTCGTCTCTGATATCGCTTATTCATACGATCACCTTATCCCTTACCAAGTCAGCGATCTTGATTACGAAATTCGATTTATTCAGCTGGTAAGGTATTTCAGTGATGATTATCACTCTCTTACCATTCTTCAATTCATCTATGGTCGCTTTTCATCTCAGTATAACGCTTCATCTTCCTGTTGCGTATGCATTCAGTATGTCTTTTTTATTATAGATGATTCAACCCGTAGGGAAATCAGGTCACTTGATGAAATCCATAAGATCCTCAATTGTGATTTCGGATGGATTGGGATGTCGGATGATATAGAGGATTGCATCTATTAGCTCCCTTAAATTATGCGGAGGGATATTTGTAGCCATACCGACCGCGATACCCATCACTCAGTTCAGAAGCAGGTTTGGAAGGCGAGTTGGAAGGACGGAAGGCTCTTGAGTCGAGGCATCATAATTATCTCTCCAATCTACAGTATCCTTGTCGATATCAGCCAGAAGGTATTCTGTCAGCTTAGTCATCTTTACCTCGGTATAACGCATCGCAGCGGCACCGTCTCAGTCCATAGAACCGAAGTTACCCTGACCGTCAACCAAAGGATATCTCATCGAGAAGTATTGTGCCATACGAACCATGGCTTCATAAACTGAGGAATCTCCATGAGGATGGTACTTTCAGAGAACATCTCAGACCACTCTCGCAGATTTACGATGTTTTCATGTAGATTTAAGTCATCCTTCGTGCATCGCATAAAGTATCCTTCTGTGGACTGGCTTCAATCAATCTCTGATATCTGGCAAAGCACGTGATGCTATTACCGACATCGCATAATCGATGTAACAAGTTTCCATTTCTTCGACTATTGATTTATCCTTGTCTCACTCATAAGTGATAGCTCATGTCTGCTGAGTCGGTTCATCAGGAGTTTGTTGGCTTTCTTCAGGGAAAAGTTCATTAACTTCAGGGTCTAAGTTTTCTGACATAAAAAAAATACGTATAAACGAATAAAATTACTTTTAAAATATACGCATTTTTGGCTTTTTTGCAAAAGTTTTTTAGCTTTTCTTGGGCTTGTTAGAGGTCAAATCTACCACTTGAAGTCGACAATTATATATCATCAATCAGGAAGGATTATCTTCGAATCCGAAGAACGCCTTCTCCTGCCTAGGATAACGGTATCCAGAAGCTGTTGTTCACCAGAAAACCTGTCCTTTGAGAATATCTTTATTAAACCGCTCTCCGTATCATAGTAAAAACTGAGCTCTACCGTTTCTGCTCATTTCAGAAAACTTCAGGTTTTTTCGCTGAATTTCAGGATATTTTCTGCTAGCTCTCACTTATTCAAAACCGTAATAGGATTTGAAACTGAGTTTAGGTGAAGCATTTTCTTTCATTTTCATAGGATATTCCTTTCTATCTGACCTCAAATTAACCTTATGGTGACTGAAGCAGGAAGCGATTCCCTGGTTTCTATGAAGTTCGGCTGAGCAGGTGTAGGTAATGGGGCAGGTGTCAATGAGTCTCTGATATTTCAAATAATCTGCTTTAGCATCAATCTCTTTCTGGCATCGAATCTTCAATCCCTGTTAACCAGATCGAATTCCATATCCAGAAATCTTGTTGCTATTCTAGGATCTCTGATTCTCCTTAGATATTCTATGACATTCTGAACCTTATCATCTATTTCCTCTTTCGGCATATTCCTGTCCACCATCGAAAAAATCTCATCAAAAGCATTTTCCGATTTTTCAAGTTCAGCACCTATGGGATCTTCCCTGAATCTTTCCGCCATAATTAAGAAGTTATATTTTTAATATTTATCAATCAAGCCCTGAGTTCCATGTAAATCCATTTCTCGATTCATTGGGTTTTTGATCTCTCTTCGATCTCTGAGCGTATAGCCCTGAAATCAGAATCGTTGCATTGTGTCTCGATGAATTTCAGCAAATCCTCCTTTTTGGTGTTTCCGAGTCAGAAAATCCTATCAAGCCTTTTTTGTGTAATTTTCTTACCTTGGGACTTTGCAATCATAAGAGCATTTTTTCCTTCAAGAAAAGCATCCTTATATTGCTCTGCCATATCAAGGGCTTTCTCAACATTCTTATTTATTGCAAACGTTGTAATTTCTGCTTCTTTTGTTTTAATCATAGGAAAATATTTATATCATATGCAGTCTACCATATTCAACTTCTTTTTGCAAAAATCAATAATTTTTTTAGAATTGCTTAACCTAATAATTAACCGAAAAAAGATGTTTATTGCTATCGAATGAGTTGATTGAGCCTGAAAAGCAACGCAGACAAGACTGCTTGTTGAAACACTGAAAAAATTATGACATAGTGCAGATTCTGTGACATTTCCGGCATATGGAGAATGATCTTGCAGGTTTGTCGAGAATTTCCTTCACTGAACCTACGGACACCCTTCTGAATTGAACTGATATATCTCATCCAGCTTCTATGTCTTGGACAGATTTGAGCAGATGCCGAAAATAGTCGAGAAATTGAGCACAAACGATTTCCTAATTTCTGATAGATACTCGGTATCGAATTTCATCCATAGGGGAACAAAATACTTAGAGGACAATGATACTGAATGACTCCATAAATTCTTTGATTGGGTATATGATTTCGAATTCGAAAAAGCGATGTTGCCTAAGCCTGATCTCATCGTCTTCCTTTCCCTATCAATGGACAATATAAAGGGGATGATCCAGAAAAAAACAGAAGAAAACAGATGATACATACATGAGTGATGATTGGATCTGGCAGAAAAAGACATAAAACATCAGGAATGTTCGCTAAGGGTAGGAAAAGAATTTCTCCCGAAGTACTTCCACAATTATTCCATACTGGAATGCGAAGATGCAAACGGAAACATGCTGAGTGCCGAGGAGATATCGGATAAGCTATTGAATCTTGTATTGTCAAAAAAGGCTTAACCTTACCTCCAAATGTGCAAAACGAAAAAATATCCCAGCTCTCAGTCCCCAGTCCCCAGCTCTAAGGGATTTACTTTGATTGAGATACTGATTGCGGTAACGATATCGACTCTTCTGATGGTTTCAGTCATGGTATTTATATGATCATCGCTGAAGAGCAATACGAAAAGCCAGAAAATCCTAGTCTCACTCAATTCGAATTCTGATTTCGAGCAAAAACTGCTTGATATGGTGAATACGATAAGCTGAAGCTGAGTGATGATGAGCTGAAGCTTATTTTCCAATTATGGCAATTCCATATTCCTATCAACCTCAAATCCTTGATCGCCCATTGCCTTTATATGAATCAAGACATCCACAGGCTACTGCGATGCTTATTGAACATCCGCAACACAGACATGAACCGTTCAAAAGCTAATTCTGAAAGAGCTCCTGCCAGCAAACTCTCATCAGACATCTTGATGATATTCCATAGACTGGGGCAATAGCAGTGTTATCCAAGGGTGAATCAGGGTAATCTGAACCTGAAACGCCTGAGATTCCATAACTCAAAATACTCCTCTTGCAACCGAGCTCTCAAGTCCGAATGCGATATTCTATTCCTCATGATTCTTATATATCGCAGATAGCGGAAATAATAGGATCCTGGCTTATGATACCTTACTTAAAAAGATAGATGTTGTAGCTGATTCCACCAACGGCATATATTCGCCTACCGACATATATCTTACAGGCTCAAAGCTATATGTGGCAAATTCTTGAAAATGAAACATCATAACATTAAAAGATGGCAGTGCCGCAAGCGGAAACAATCCTGTATTCAATTTCAAGCTCACTAGGAATCTTAATGTTGATGGAATACAGATTGAATTTGACTGAATAAGCAATGTTATTTCTCCGATAAATGCGAGCGATTTCAGCTTTTCATGAATCACTTCAAACTTATGAGATTCTGTTCTGACCTGAACAACGCTGACTTATTCGTTCACTTGATGAAGAAATCTCAATAAGAACGTTAGCTATTGAATAGGTATCAATAATTTAGGCACGCTGCCGACTCTCAATTGAAATTATTCAGCAAGGATGGATTTCATGTTCTCTTGATCCAGCATATATTCAGAATATCTTCCATACTACAGCATATGAGATTCATCGATATATCATTCTACTTGAAATACATTGGAAGTACTAACAGGATGATTGAATTATCCGAATAACATAACATGACCACTGAGTTGGGATGACAACATTACAGACTGGAATAGCATGTTATCAAGCGGAAACTCCAGAGACACCGAGAGTAAGCTTCCAATAAGCGGACTTGACTACTCTGTCAACAATTGAATCCTTACCATCAAGTATACATATTACAAACACTATGATTGCCTTAATTGAAATCATATACTGAAAGAACGGGTCCTCAAAAGGAAACTCAATTAAAAAATCCCCTCTCGCGCGAGAGGGGATTTTTATCATTAGATTTAATCCAAATCTGAAAAGTCTGCAGGCAGCTGATCGCTCTGTGAACCGGAATCGAGATCAATAGTATCCTTTGGTCAGAAGAATTTATTCGATAAGTCTTTTATCGTAGAGAATATCGCGTTCGGAGAGATATATTGGGATACGTTAAGCCCTAGCATATCACCAACCTTAGGCGCAAGGAATATCGAAAGTATGATTACAATAAGCCCTATGACCGAATATCTTATGCTATTTATCGCCGGCTTTGTCTTTTCTTCCTTTCATCCAGATAATATAAGCATTACTCATCCCCAGATTATGAAGAAAACTGCTAACATTCAAGAGAAAAGCACAACAAGGGCAATTGCAACCCTTATAATATCTTCGATTGCATAAGCCTTGGACGGATCGATTCAGACTTCATTAGCCGCATTTGCAATTTCAAAAAACATAAATTTTTTTTATTATTTATTTAAACAAAATCACTATAATTAATGACACTGAAATGTAAAGTAGATTTTATAAAAAAAGTTCCTTATGAAAAGGAACTTTTTTTGCATTATTCAACGACTTTAAGATTTACTCTAGCGTTAGTTTTTGATCCGTATACCCTAAGAACAGTGCGGATGGCATCAATTGTTTTACCTCCCTTACCGATTACAGTACCCATATCGTCTTTATTGATTTTTAGCAAAAGCAATGTACCCATATCATCGTCCTTTCTTTCGATTTCTACATCTTCTACGTTTTTAACTAGAGATGTGACGATAAATTTTAAAAATTCTACTGCGTCCATTTTAAAAAAATTTAAAAAATAAATTATTTGTTTCTTTCAATGATTTTTTTCAAACTATCAGAATACTGAGCTCAGTTTGAAATGTATTTTTGAGCTTCCTCTAAATCTATTTTCAATTCTTTTGTAATTGGATTATAAAAACCAAGAACTTTTTGGTAACCGTGTTGAGCAGCTTTTTTAGCTTCAGTAAGTACTATTCTGTAGAAAGGGAGGTTTTTACGTCCAGCTCTAGAAAGTCTAATCTTTAACATAAGTATTGTGAGTTATAAGTTATAAGTATAAGTTATAAGTTAATGTCTAGGATTCCTGCGGAAACTTCTAACTTCTAACTTTTAATTATTTTAATTTGTGCCCGGAGTGGGAAACGTTCCTTCCCGTTTGCGGGGACCGGAGACGGCTACGGGTCGAAAGACAAATCATTGTCTTTCTATTTTGCTTTGCAAAATGCCCTCTTATTCGATTCCCTTCTAATATCGAAGAGCTTCAAATCAAAAACCATTTTGGCAAAGACTTATGTTAATTTAATTGGTGCCCGGAGCGGGAATCGAACCCGCACTCCCGAAGGAACAGGATTTTAAGTCCTGCGTGTCTACCAATTCCACCATCCGGGCGAAAGATTTGGCAGAACTTCAGCTTGGAGTTAGGGCTTGCAAGCATGCCCTAAAACTAAGACTTAAGATCTATTAAAGAACTCATTTCAATTTAAGTGTTTTGATTGCTTTAGCACTCAATCTCATCCTAAAAACAAGTCCTGTTGCAGGGTCTTTTACATTTCTCCAAAATAGGTTTGGTTGGAAAGTTCTTTTTGTTCTTCTGACAGAGTGAGAAACATTGTTTCAAGTGCTTGTTCTCTTACCGGTCAATTGACATACACGTGCCATATTAATTTTTTAATTAATGAATTATTTAATTGTATTTTGCCTTGGCTATTAGTCAATAGGCTAACTGCTGTAGGCTGAAGTATTACATAACTTTTATGTCTACGCCTACTCAAGATGGTATATTGATACCCTGAAGAAGCTCTAGAGTCTTTGGAGTCGGATCTTTTATATCAACGATTCTCTTGTGTCTTCTGATTTCAAATTGCTCACGAGCATCCTTATTTACGAAAGTCGATCTGTTGACAGTGATTTTTTCGATTTTTGTTGGAAGTGGAATAGGACCCACAACTATTGCTCAAGAATCCTTTGCGGTAAGAACAATTTTTTTAACTGCCTCATCTATTAGTTTGTGCTCGAAAGCTTTAACTACGATTCTGATATTTCCTGTTTTTTTAGCAGACATAAGATAGAATTACAAATTAGAAATTATAAGTATTAATTATAATTTTATTTCTTAGACTCTAGCGCCAGGCCAGAGTCTAAGCCTATAAAATTATAATTGGAATTATGCTATGACCTTAGCAACAACTCATGATCCTACTGTTCTACCACCTTCACGGATAGCGAACCTTAGACCTTGATCCATCGCGATAGGAGCACCTAGCTCGATAGTCATCTTGATGTTATCACCAGGCATTACCATTTCTACACCAGCTGGAAGCTCGATTGCTCAAGTTACATCTGTAGTACGGAAATAGAATTGTGGTTTGTACCCTTTGAAGAAAGGAGTATGACGTCCACCTTCATCTTTTGTAAGTACGTAAACCTCAGCTTCGAATTTAGTATGCGGTTTGATTGATCCTGGCTTAGCAAGAACTTGTCCTCTTTCTACATCATCTCTCTCGATACCTCTTAGAAGCAGACCAGCATTATCTCAAGCTTGACCTTGTTCAAGTTGTTTGTGGAACATTTCTACTCCAGTAACAGTAGTTTTTCTAGTATCTTTAAGACCTACTACTTCGATTTCTTCACCGACCTTGATGATACCCTGATCGATCTTACCAGTAACTACAGTACCACGTCCCTTGATTGAGAAAACGTCTTCTACTGACATTAGGAAAGGTTTGTCTAATTGTCTTTCTGGAACTGGAACGAATTTTTCGATTGCCTCGAATAGTTCGATTATAGACTTAGCACCGTATGCCTTGTCCATATCAGAAGGATTTTCTAGCGCTACAAGACCAGAACCACGGATAACTGGAGTGTCATCACCTGGGAATTCGTATTTTGCAAGAAGTTCTCTGATTTCCATTTCTACAAGATCTAGCATTTCCTCATCACCTACCATGTCACATTTATTCATGTAGACAACGATATAAGGAACACCAACTTGACGAGCTAGAAGGATGTGCTCTCTAGTTTGGGACATAGGTCCGTCAGTAGCAGCAACTACTAGGATTGCAGCGTCCATCTGAGCAGCACCTGTAATCATGTTTTTAACATAATCAGCATGTCCTGGACAGTCAACGTGAGCATAATGCCTAGTTCCTGTTTCATATTCGATATGAGCTGTGTTGATTGTTATACCTCTTGCTCTCTCTTCTGGAGCTGAATCGATTTTAGCGAATTCAGTTACTTCACCAGTACCGAATTTCTTGTTAAGAACGATTGATATAGCGGCAGTTGTGGTAGTTTTACCGTGATCAACGTGTCCGATTGTACCGATGTTCAAGTGTGGCTTAGAACGGTCAAAAGTTGCCATAATATTAAAAAAATTATATAAATAAAAATAAATACTTGGTTTAAAAGCTAGTAAATTTTATGAAAAAATCCGTAAAATGCAAAAGATTATTTCTGTAATTTTCGCATTTTTTTAGTGATTCTTTCGTTTGCTCTTCTCAATTTTTTATGAGCTTTTGTTGTTAGTCTTGGCATGTTAAATCTTATTAATGTTTATAGAGTATTTTCTTAATTTGACTTTCACGAACACCATTGCATTTTCTAGCCATTTAGTCTGACCTTCAAAGGCAATCCTTTCGTTAAGTTTCTTGTAATGAGCGATTGTATTCTCTATTTTTCTTCCTGACTTGGCTCACTTTTTCGTAACAGCGTAATTGAGAGCTCTAGGCCTTTTGTTGCTTAATCACATAA
>CAZKLD010000003.1:0-140657 GCA_964553745.1 uncultured Candidatus Peribacteria bacterium
CCCTAAGGGAGAGGGGAGCGCCTGTCATTTCGAATGCAATGAGAAATCCTTTAATGATTATTCATAAATCATAATTCCCCTTCACTCCCCCTTTTTGTAGAAAGGAGGTTGATTAAGATTTAAGCATCATCACTATTAACCCTCTTTTTACAAAGAGGGTGGCACGCTAGTGGGTTCTGATATGGTGAAAATCATTAAAGGGGATTGAATCATCCGCAAAACCTCTTTATTTGCGAAAAACAGCAAGATGGCATTTCCGTTCCCTCTCCCGCCTGCGGGATTGCTTACTTTTTTGAATAAAAAAATATGGATGCCGATATCATTAATGAATAATGACATGAAGTCCGTTTAATTTATTTTAAGCGAATATCTCTTATTTATTTCATCTGCAATTGCCAGTTCCGGTTCGTTCATCTCTGCAAAGTCCTCATCTATTTCATGGTCATATCACATAAGATGGAGAATGGAGTGGATAAGGAGCTTGTAGAATTCCTCTTCGTATGATATTGAGTATTCAGCCGATTGCGATTCTATCTTGCTATTCGACAATATTATCTCTCAGGCAATCGTTTTCTTGTCGACAGCATCATAGCTATCAAAATAATGGAAACTCAGCACATCGGTGGTATTATCTATGCTTCTGTATGTTTTGTTTAGCTTCCTTATGGCTTCGTCATCCTCAAAAATTATATTGATTATTCAATTTTGAGCTTGATTTATGATTTTTCATGCGAGCTCAAAAATATCATCTATCACCTTATTGTTGGCTTTAAATCAAGCAGGAGGGTTTATTATGATGTATTTGAACATTTGATTTGAATTAATTTTATAGATGCATTATGAAATAAATTTCATTTTTTTCAAGATTTTTGCATAATGAAGGCGTATTATTAATTTTCCATACATGAATAATGATAGGATAAAAAGAATTTATGAATCTATCGATAACCTGAAAAACGACTTGAAAAATGAATATGACAGACTGCAGGTGAAGTATGATTTTCTCGTAAAAAACAGAAAAATCATTTTCTCAAAAGAAATAAAATCATACCAGAAGAGCAAGCTGAAAGAAAACCTTTTTTCATATATATTCACAGCGGATATAAAGCACCTCTTATCCGCACCGTTCATATATTCTATCATATTCCCAGCAGTCTTTCTGGACTTGTTCTTGATGATTTATCAGTATGCAGCATTTCCGCTGTATGGAATTCCGAGAGTTTCCAGAAAAGAATATTTCGCTTATGATAGGAGATTTTTGAAGTACCTTAATTCTCTTCAGAAGATCAATTGCCTTTACTGTTCTTATGTAAATTGACTTTTCTTGTTTGCAGTTGAAATATGATCAAGGACTGAGCAATATTGGTGCCCCATAAAACATGCTACAAGCGGTTTTGCAGAAGGCAAATATTTCAACCATTATGCCGATTTCTGAGACCCAGATGAGTTCAATGAAATATTCAATAAAAATATATGTTTTAAGAAATAAGATGATAATCTACGTTGAAAAAGATGCCTTTAATTATTCCTTGACTCAAGAGATTCTAAGCAATTATCCAGATGCGACAATTCTTCAAATTTCTAATTACAAGAATATTTTTGATAAGAATATTGGTTTCAAAACAGAGAAAATCCTTATTCTTGCAAAATTAAGGTGAGATTGAATTTCTGAAGCGCCGCACTGATACGCTCCGGTTGAGAAAGCATATTTCTTCAAAACAAGCTTGAATTGTCCTTTTAATTGCAGCTATTGCTATCTGAAATGAGCATTCAAGAATTCTTTTCAGGTTATTTTCACAAATTATGATGAAATCGCATGTTCTATAGAGAAATGCATAGCGATAGTTAGGAGCTCAGGATATACAGGCAAGATGCTATTCTATGCCAGCGATTATTCAGATTCATTGGCCACAGAATGAATTACATGATTCCATAAATACTTTATTCCTTTTTTTGAGAAATTTGATAATGTTGAAATGGAAACTAGGACCAAATCTTCAAATATAAGAGAGCTTCTGGATTTATGATTTGTTCCAAATAATACTGAGGTAGCCTTTTCTCTTAATCCGCAAACTATAATAGCCAAGCATGAACTTGGCTCTGCAAGTCTGGATTCAAGAATAGGTTCTGTAAATAAGCTTTTGGAAAATGGCTTTAAAGCCTGACTCAGATTCCTTCCCCTACTTCCGATTGATGACTACAAGGTGATTTACAGTGAATTTATAGATTACATTCTGAATAGGATTGATTTATCGAAAATAAGTTCAATATCAGTCTGAAGCCTTCTTTATACAAAAGAAGATTATGCTAAAATCCTAAAGAAAGAATCCGGAGTGGATTATCTGTATAGGCTGACTGAAACTGATGACTCATTCATCAAGGCTCCTTTGGTTTTCAGAAATGACATCTACTCCTTATTCAAAGAAAAGTTATCTGATTTTAATATCTGTCTTGATAAACATGAAATCTAATATATTCATATCAGGTGTTTCATCCTGAATCTGAAATCATCTTGCCAAACAACTTAAAGATGAATTCAATATCTATTGAGTATCTAGGCGTAATCCTGAAATCGGGTGAATCGATTTCAGCAGTCTTGATCTTACAGATATAAATGAATCATTGAAATATATAGAATCGAAAAAGGATATCGGTTTCGATGTCATGATATTCAATGCTTGAATAGGATATTTCGATAAGTTTGAAAATATGAAAACTGAAGAGATATTGTCTACAATTAATCTTAATACTATTTCTCCAATTATTTTCTTAAATGCCATGCTCCCGACAATTTCTCCTAAGGCGAAGCTTATATTCATCTGAAGCGTTGCATCTAAAAAATTCTTCAAGCACTGAGCTGTTTATCAGGCATCGAAATTTGCTTTGAGGTGATTTGCGGGAAGTCTCAAAAATGAGTTGAAGCAGAAAATCTATCTGATCAATCCTTCCATAGCGGATACTGGTTTTTTTGCAAACAATAGGCTAGGGGATAGTGCTGTTGACCATTTTCAAACAAGTCTCGATAGCATTTCCGATACAATCAAAGACATCATCAGCTGAAAAGAAAATAGATTTGAAATTGATCTTTAGCGTTATTTTGCAGTCTCTTTCTTAATGGCTTCTTTGTGGATTTCTTCCCACACCTGAATTATGAATTCTTCGCTTAGATTATAGCTGACTCATAGATTGACCCTTTTTTCTAGCAATTCTTTCCATCTGCTGTTTTGGACGATTTCCATATTATTCTCTTTTTTGTAGATTCAGATTTGCTCTACGATAGAAAATCTTTCGGACAGCAGTCTCAATATCTCTTCATCGATAATGTCTATTTGCATTCTATATTGTTCCAACATCAGTATTCAAAGATTATTTGCTAATTCATAGTGAAGTATATTTCATCTTTAGATGTTATTTCTAATTTCTTTTACCACTCTCTGCACATCCTCGAAATTCTCGACTTGTACGAGTTCTGATCTGTAATGCTTGACTCCGGGGAATCAGAATAGGTATTGAACCATGTTTTTTCTTGATTCAAGAGCTCATTTCCTTCATTTTAGCTCTATTAGCAATCTTGCATGCTCTTCCATGATATCAAGCCGTTCGGACATGCTAGGCGTAAATCTTCATGGCAAGAAGCTCCAAGGATTTCAGAAACTCTTTCTTCCTATCATGAATCAATCAAGATTCTGCAGTTTATTTATTCAGTCATCATAATCCAGAACATCTCAATTTCAGATCACTGGAATCCGCAGGTTCTTCTTCAGTTCATATATCATCGTCCAATCTGCTTGTCAGGTAAATATCTGCTTGTAAGTCCTTCAGTGGACCGTTATAAGCTGTGCTCAAGCATTTTCCAGTCATTTTGCGAATTCTATAAGATTATCTGCATTATCATATCAGAGGCGTGTTTTTACAGACACTGGTATCTTCACCGCTTTGCTCATCTCTTCGATAATCTTGAATGCCGTATCGACATTTATCATCAGGCTTGATCAATGTCAGCTCTGTACCACTTTTTTGGCCGGACATCACATGTTCACATCGATTCAGGCTACTCAGTAGCTCTCTATGATTATTGCCGCTTGTCTGAACATTTCTGGGTCTTTTCAGAAAATCTGGATAATCAGAGGCTTTTCGCTGATATGGTGCGGAAGCACCTCATTAGCAAGGCGCTTTGAATGCACTATTCAGTCCGCACTGAAAAATTCTGAGAAGCATATCACCTCAGGATTAATCTTTTTTACAATCTGCCTATATGCGCTGTCAGTGTATCAATCCATCGGTGCAAGCGCCACGATGGGTCATTTATCAGTTTGTTCTTTCCAGAAATCACTCATTTTACATCTATAATTTTAAAGCCGATAAGTTATACTTTTTTTTATCGATTTTTCAATCTATTTTCTGATTTTCTATTATTCTCAATAAATAGTTTATAGTGTCAAGCCCTTTTTCTCGCGTTATGAAATTATTTGTGTTAATATATTCATGTAAGCAAAAATAAATATTCTTTTAAAAAATATATGGACAAACAAACTCCTAGCATATCTGTTTTAAAGCAAGCGGCAAAGAATAGCCTCAAAACACAATTCAATTTCTCCAAGGCTGTGCCAAGCGTCTGAATCGTCGCTATAGAAAACGAGAAAATCAGAAATTTCATCCTTGAGTGAATTTCTGATATCTGACTATCGGCAGTGGTTGTCGGAAAGAATGTTCAGAATATCGAGCTTAAAAACATCGCTTTCATTGATAAGCTTAATTCTAATGCTCTTCAATGATTTGATTTCTTCGTTTATGATAATGAGGTCGATGGCGTGGATGTTGTGAAATATATGAGCGCATGAATCGTACCGATAATGCCTGTTGAGAATACTTATTCTTGAATTATCAAAGAATTCAATCCTATGAGATTCGAATGAAATTGATTCCTCTGGAAGAATTCCTCAGCATTCTGCATTTTTGAAAAGATTATCTCATATATTGAGAATATAAAATTTCCAGAAGATAAAAGAGTTCTCTTAAAAAATGTAATATCAACATTTTAATATCATTATAAAAGAAAACCCCGAAGCATGCTTCGGGGTTTTTAATTTATTTCTTTTTCTTTTCTTTAATGATTATCTCATGTCATTCTGTAGTGAGGTTCTTGCTTTTGTCGGTGACCTTATTTACCACATATTGCTGAATCAATGTGAATATGGTTCAAATCAGCCAGTATATGCTTACTCAAGCAGGGAAGAAGTAAGATGAGACCGCAAGCATTGTCGGCATTCACCATAGCATGAATCAGTTCATCATATTCGGATCAGGCATGAATTCTGAAACTGGATCATCAATCTTAACTTCCTTTTCGACGATTTTTCCATGGTCTTTCTTTTTCTCGTGGACAAGAAGCGACATTTTTATCTGCAGCCATTGTGATGCTCAGATGAGGATTGCAAGTATGAGACCTGATTTCCATTCGTTTTGAATCAGATTCAGTCCAAGGAAATGCAGATTGATCGAGCTAATGTTAAAGTTGGCAAATGTAGGGTATAGGTAATAATAATTTGCGGGACTGGTTATTCCTGATATTACCCAATACAATACAATCAGAAGCGGCAATTGTATGAGGAGGGGAAGACATGATCACATCGGGTTGACCTTCTCTTTCTTGTATATCTCGAGCAGTTCCATTCAGATTTTTGCCTGATCTCATTTATATTTTTCTTGAATTTCTTTTATTTTAGGCTGGATGGCTTGCATCTTCTTGCTGTTTACCATTATCCTGTGCTGTGGCACAAGGACAATAAGCCTTATTATCAATGTTACTAGGATTATGGCCAGTCACAGGTTATGTCCTGGAAGCACATTTATCAGAAGAACGAAAAGATTGTATACTGGCGCATAGAACATGTGCGAGAATAGATTATTGAAAAATCCTTTTTCAGATACTTTAAAAACTGTCTGGTAATCCTGTCAGCTTATTTTAGCACTGAAAATATAATCTCATGAGTTTGAGAAAAGCTTAGATAATCAGTCTATGTTTATGGTAAAGGTTGTATTGGGTTCGACATAGGCAGAAGTGCAGAATTTCGGAGCATTAACTGCGATATTATCAATCTTCTTTGAATCCTTTGTGATTGAGACATCCTTACATGTGTCAAATGTGACTCTTTTAGCCGTATTGTTGATGACCTGCAGTACTGGGAGATTGGGCGTGGTGTAGTCATTTTCAGTAGATTTGAGCACTACATTCTGTGTTACTGCTTCCTGCTTTTGTTTCGGCAAGAACAGATTGAATATTATGATTGTCAAAAACATGGCAATCATGAAGTTCAATATCTTATCGTTTTTCATTTCTTTTTCAGTTAATATTAAGCAGGAAGAAGTCAATAAAATCTTCTTTTTGTTGTTTTTTGAACAGTTTCAGTATCCTTAATTCAAATGGCTGTTTTTGCCTTAGTCATTTCTCTTTCTATGACTTCATGCATAGAAACCTCAACGGTTGTGTAGTATTCGCAAAGTGCTCTGATGGCTTTGTCCGGATAATTCTCTTTGTTGGACATTATTCAGTTGTAGTATTCGCTCAACGGTTTGAAATATTCATTCATCTCTCATATCAGGTAAAAGTTGTATCCGTTTATCAAATCCATCTGAATTCAATCTTTAACCAATCCAAGCATTCAGAATATAGTATGAGTATGGTCAAATCATTCTTCTATTCTTGAGGTGAACTTTCAGATAGCGATATCTCTGAATTTTTCTCAGTTTTTATGTGTGAAGAAATTTGTTATATCAAACATTCTAGAATCAAGGCTTCATGGTGAGAGTCTAGGAATTTCAGGGAAATGTTCGGATATGATAACTCATGTATCCCTAGATTCTTTTGAGCCTAAATTTTTCAACCATCAGATTCCCATAAGATTTATTGTTTAAATATATTTTTTAACAAAAACTTCATATCTTTTTCAAAATCCAATATAGCCGTTTCATCTTTTTTATCAAGGATTTTTCACTTTTTAATCACGCATACCATGTCTGTATTTCATTTCAGTGCATAATCACTGACCAAATCAAAATATTTCCTTCTGAAGAAATTCCTTGATACCGCTGTCTTGCATGTCTTTGCGCCAAGAACTATTGCGAATCTTGAGTGTCACAATCTATTAGCTGCAGTGTTCGCTACGATGCTATATGAAAAAAAAGGTTTTTTGAATTTTAAAACCTTTTTTACTTCATTTTCATTGAGTCTGTAAATTTTCTTAATCATACAAGAATCTTGTGGGATTAGACTTTTCTAAGTCTTATAGTGCTTCCAGGATAAGTAACAACTCTTGCAGTACCTCCTGCAATGATATGCATTTTTGATTTACCGCGAGTAGCCTTAAATCTTACTGGGTAGCTTACCGCCAATTCATGACGACCTTTATTTCTTCTGTTCTGAAGCACTTTTCTTCCATTGAAAGTAGCTGTTCTAGCTAAAAACCCGTGAGTTCTAAGTCTTTTTCTTTTCTTTAGTTTACCTAGCATAAGTCACTAATAAATAATTAAATCTTTAATAAGTGCGAGAATTTTATGAAAAAAGTTCGTAATGTCAAAATTTATTTTACTTTTTGCAATATCTTCAGGATTTCTCTATTCACCTCTTCCATTATCTCATCTGATTGTTCTTTGGTAATGGCGTTATCACGCAATTTTATATCTATCAGCCGAGTTCAATTATCACTTCATAGGATTTTACTTTCTCATCCTGATAGGATGAATCCTGATGAGACGAAATGCTTGCCCTTCTTCTTCTCGCTCTTGATGAAATCAGCATAATATTCAGCTTCTAAGCTAAGGACTTCAATATGATCCAGAATCATGAAAACAGCCACGATGGTTCAATGCCTGATGAGTCAGGCGGCATTGTCTGGATTTATCTCTATTCTAGCAGAGTCTGAGAGGTTCTTCGATGTATGGAAAATCCGCATAGGGTAGGCGGTTATGGAAATAATTCCCTTTCTCATGAGTATATTACAAATCTTTTTTTGTCAATTCGATTTGAGTTTGCTCATTCAGCCAGGAATTGATTTCGGATAACGCATTTTCTGCCGCATCTTTCTGGGCTTTTTTCTTTGAAGAGCCGTTTCATTCTCAGATGAGCTTCTCTCAGAAGTAAACGCCTATCTTGTAATTCTTTTCATGATCAAGACCTGATTCATCAAGGACTTCATATGTTGGAGTTATATTGAATTTAGATTGGACGATCTCTTGCAATTGTGATTTCGGATCTATGTGGAGACTCTGAGACAGGATGCCTTGAAGAGAGGAATATATGTGTTCTTCGACGAATTTTTTTGCCTCCGAATAGCCCAGATCGATATATATTGCTCATAGGAAAGCCTCGAGAGTATTTGCAAGTATATAAGGGTTATCATTTCAACCGGCTAATGTTTCTCATTTTGAAAGGACTATATATTCATTGAAATTCAGCTCGTCTGCAACATTCGCAAGATTCTTTCATCTCACTATGGCGCTCCTTATATCAGTAAGCTCTCATTCTTCCTTTTCTGGATAATTGAAAAAAAGCATTTCAGTAACAGTAAGCTCCAGAACTGCATCTCAAAAAAATTCCAGCCGCTCATTTGAGTCTTTGAATTGTGTGGATTTCTCATTCAGCACAGATTTGTGGACGAATGATTTGGTATATAATGATAGATTCTTATAAGGGATTTGAAGAAAACTAAGAAGCGATTCTACTTTTTGTTCAAATTCCTTATGGTCAAGGGAGGTTTGTTTCTTGCCCATATGCGGGATGTTATTATTTAAAAAACGATCTTTCTGTTTTTTTCAGATTCTTAATGTTTTCTAGGATTATCTCTTTGTTATCCTTTAATGAATTAAGAACTCAATTGACAAAAATCCTTCATTGATCGTCGGAATAAGTCTTTGCCAGCTCCAGTGCCTCATCGATGGAAACCTTGAATGGGATTGTGTCGCATTTAAGGAATAGCTGTTCATATGTCGAGATGAAAATCGGTAAAAGATTTATCAGGGGCATAGAGTTGATGTCGAATTTTGGCGCAAGCTTCTTGACGACATATATCAGTTCACTTTCTTTCTCATGCACTCACTCAAACACTTCATTGAAGTACACTTCATCAAGCACGATTGAAAAATCATCCTCGAAAAATGCTTGAAGAAATTCTGATTTATCGAATTTTTCTTGAAGGTACATAGAAGAATACAATGCCTGAAATAGGCATTGTCTTGTTTTTCTTCTTGATTTTTTGATTGGTTCTGACATAGTTTGATTACGCGCGAACTTTTGTTACTTTTTTAGCTTTACCTATTTTAAGGATTTTTTTACCCTTGTATTCTCCAGTGATAGGAGATACGAAGTGAGATAGTCCGATTGCGTTACCATCTTTATCGTACTGAAGAGATGTTCTGTCTAGGATTTTTTTTGCTGTAAGTTTTATCCAGTTTGATGTTCTTCTTCCAGAGCGAGATTTTGACATCTTCTTGGTAGGAGCGAAAGTCATAATGTGTAAGATTAAATTTCAAAGTGGGCAAATTCTATACAAAAATATTAAAATTGCAAAATTAATTTTTAAAAATCTCAAAATAGAATTGATTTTTAAATGCGATTCTATATATTTTTGATATTGTATTATATTAAAGGATAATTATCAGCGCATGTCAAAATCCCCAAATGAGTCTATATCAAGCGCAAACTCAAGAGTTGCCGAGACAAGGAAGACTTCTGGCATTATTGCTAAGATATCATCTATCACCAGGCTACTCCTCAAGAATTGAGAATTAGTGAAGCCTCTCTGGAAGCTCAATAATATATGCTCGAAAAGCGATTTGCAGAATTGAGAATGAATCTATTCAGATTATTTTTTTGCAGGGAATTCAGGGAATCTGAATATAGACACGGAAATTTGATTTGCAGATTCATCAGATATAAAGCTATTTGCAACATGAGAGTTCCTGAGGAATATCACGGACAGATGACTTGATTTCGACTCAAATCAGAAGGCTCGAAGCATTTTGCATGAACTTATTTCAAATATGATTACCGGCATCAGCATAACTTCGGAATCGCATAGGAATTTCAAAAATGCAATAGAATTCGCTAAAACGAAAGATAAGAAACTGGTTATCTTGGCTAATCATATATCGCATTTCGATGCACCATTCCTTGATTATGCCTTTACACAAGATCTGCTTCATGATTCCGATATGGATGTAAGGCTAGTATGCTGAGCATTTATGTATTATAATACTCATGTCAGGCCTTTTGTGAAGTGCTTCAATACTACTTTCGTCTTCTGACCTGCTGATTCAAGGGAAATGATGGAGACAATAAGGCAGAACGACAGACAGAATGGCACAAGCGATTTCAAATTATTCAGAACACTTAAAGATAGTTTTGAAGCTGGCATGAATTCCAATAAGGATAACGAAATCACTATTCTCTTCCCTTATGCATGACGAGCTGATTCAATGCATTCTAACTTCATCTATGGATGCAAGGATTCGATAGATCCTAGCATGAAGCCTCTTCTTTCTCTGCCTGACTGCATTTATCTGCCCCTCTGAATCAATTGACCCTGAAACATCTTCCCATGAAATCCAAGATGAGGATGAGATATGATTGCCAATCTTGCGAGTACGCAGCAGACTCAACTCTGTCTTGAGTTCTCAACATATTTCACAGGCTGACAGCTTGAATTGAGTCAGATACATGATGAGATGATTGAAACTTCTAAAAAATCCTTCCGGTAACGGAAGGATTTTTATTTGAATCAAATAATAATAAAGCTCTACCAAGAGATACATTCGAGCTCGTTTCACTACGCTCATTATGACGATGGTGGTGTAAAGGACGGGCCTATTTCTTAATATGTGTCTTGTACATCTCTTCAGGGCTCAGTGCGTACCATTTGAATTTGGAGGCGACTCAGAGGGAATTGATGTCCCAGGTTGAATCATAGAGCTTGTTTCATATTCTGTTCCATGCATGAGAAACTGTGATTCATTGTTGCGTTACTGTTCAGATTTCGGTAGATATGCCGTTAACTCAGGCAAATGCGAGCATATATAAGAATAGTTTCGTATATCAGTCGCAGACTGCATTTAGTTTCTTATAGCTTCAGATTCAAGTGAAGACATCATTGTCGACTGCGGCAAGATAAGTTTTTTCATCGATTTTTCATTGTACGAATTTTTTTGAGTATTCGTCATATTTGATGTTTCATGTGATCCAGGAATAAATCGCCTTAATCTTTTCCTCTTCTGTCTTCGTTCATTTAATTAGTTCCTTTGTTTTTGAACTTATGGATGCAAGTGTGCTCTCATAATCGGATCATTTATAGTTTTCCATGTCTCTTCAGATTGCGTTCAGGATTTCTTTTGGATTTTTGATTTCAGACAGATTTGAAGCAGGGAATAGTCTGCTTTCTCAGAATTTGAATACCAGAATCAGCTCATTTCACTTTTTCAATAGCACTGTATCTTTAAGATTCTGGATTCATTTGAGTCTGCTCAAATACTCTCAGTCGGTAATCGTGTAGTATTTTATATCGTAGAAGGTGTAGATATAGTAATATCAATCGCGAATATTGAATGTATATGGCTCATCGCTTGTTCATGAGAATTTTACAGTTGAAATAATATCTTTCAAGGTTAGCTTTTTCTCGACACTATATCCTCAGCTTGTTATATAATAATTTCACAATCTTTTGAATAGCAATTCTCTGCCGATTCATTTGATCTGCTTGTAGCTTTCTAATGGGATTTTTGTGTCTATTTTGTAGGTTTCTTTGAAATCTATCAAGAAAGCATTTCCGTATTCTGTGTATTCAAAGTCCGCATTGACTTCTATATATTCTCTTACACTCTTTCTGAGAGTCTCAACATATCTCTTCTCCAGTTCGCTGGAATATGAATTCGTAAAAATTCTAGGTCAAGAATGAGTATTGTTCTCAGGAGGAATTATCGGAGTAAAAACCGGTTCCTGGACTATCGGAGGGTTGAGTATTACTGGAGTTCAAGCTTTTACGATATTTGCTTTTAAAGGATCGAGCTTAAGGAATAGGTAATTGATTATTCATCTTTTAGTCTCATTGAAATTGCTCAGATCATATTTTTTCAGAATGTTGAAATATTTGAGCTTGAGTTCTGGAGTTCACATCTTCCTCTCGACGAGGATATCTATTTTGTTTTTGAGATTATCGTCAATATATCAAGTGCTTCATTTATAGTTGAAATCATATGCGTTTGCAGTCGAACTTGCTATCAGCAATAGCATTATCAATAATTTCTTGTACATTATTTTCATCTTTCGGTAAATTTTTAAAAGCTGATGCATTTTATCAATTTAAAATCCTTAAGCAAAAGAAATTCAGTGAAAAGATTGTGAAAAGTTGAATTTTTTGCAATTCATATATAATTAAGCAGTTATAATAAAATCTTTATGAAATTATTCTGAATTGAATTCTTACATCCGTTTATGTTGTGATTATTGGCTTTATTGCCAGTGATTATCTTTATCGAATCAAAATCTCGCCGATTCTGAATCAAATCAAACATTTCATCAAACCTTAAAAATTCTAAAGTTCCAGATTTGAACTTCATATTGAAATTGCTTTTGAAATCTATAGCATTTGCATTGTTTGTGATTATTCTTTCTAATCCTGGCTTTACTCATACTCAGACTGAAGAGTCAAGAAATTGAATAGACATTGCATTGCTTTTGGATATATCTAATTCTATGCTCGCTGAAGATATGCAGCCAAATAGGATCGAAGCGGCAAAATGAGTCATAAAGGATTTCGTATCGAAACTTGTTTCAGATAGGCTTGCATTCATACTTTTTGCCTGAAAGCCATTTGTCTCGATACCCCTTACTTTTGATTATGATTATATTTCTCAGTATATCTCGACTCTTTCAACAATGAGCATCAATCAGTGAGCCGAATATATAGATTTTGATTGAATCCTGAAAAATCTCTCGTGAACATCTATCTGAGACGCGCTTATAATGTGAACGGATGCTTTAGTCTCAGCAAACCAGTGAGATAAGAAGAGAGAAAAAGTCATTATCCTCATCACTGATTGAGCTGCCGAGACTTGAATCCACCCAAAGATTGCAGTAAAATATGTCAAAGAGAAATGAATAAAGATTTATTCGATATGAATCTGAAAAAAAGAGGGGACTCCGCTTTGTGTAACAAATCCATTTTGAAATAAGGATTGCTTATACGACAGAGAAACCTGACAGCCGAAAATTGTAAAGGCAGATGGGGAATTATTGAAATTTTTATCCGCAGAGACTGGCGGGCAATCCTATAGTGCAATTTCAAACGATGCATTGCAGAAGATATTCAAAGATCTGTCAAAGCTGAATAAAACAGAGATAAAAGTAAATGCTATCAAATCATTCCTTCCGCTCTACCCTTACTTCCTGCTGGCTCTTCTTGCGGATGTCGCACTGCTTTGCTTTTTAGAATTTAAAACAAGATTGAACATAGATGGAATTTCTTAGATTTACACCGACATACATAATTTTATCAGTAGTATTCGCATGCTTTTTCTTGTGGTTTTTTTCGAACTTCCTGAAATGGTCTCATTTAATGAATAGATTCCCGAAAAGTTTCAATTACAAATTTGCAAAAACTCCTTTCATATTCAGGAATCTAGCATTCATTATCTGATTTGTCTTGCTCTTTGTCGCACTTCTCTGACCTATTTGAACTATTGGCATGCAGTCAAAAGGCGCATCAAGCAATATACTATTTCTAGTAGACCTCTCAAAAAGCATGGAAGCTGCTGATGCTAAAGATAACAATATCAATATTTCCAGGCTTGAGAAATCAAAGAAGCTCATTAGCAAATTCGTCTCTAAACACTCAGGTAATTCTTATGCTCTTATTTGATTTGCTTGAGATAGTGTTATGATTTCACCTTTTACGACCGACTCAGATCAATTCCTCACTTATGTCTCCTGACTCAATTCGAACCTTATTCAAGTGGGTTGATCCCAGCTTGATAATGCCCTAGATTTCTCGCTCAAAATGTTTTCTAAAAACAAAAACGGAAATATAGTCATGTTCTCAAATTGACCGGAAGATCTCTCAGAAAATAGCGACACTGCATCATTATTGAAGAACTTTGAAAAATTAGATTATAAAGTCTTCACTGTCTGAATCTGAACCCTCAAGTGAGCATATATACCGACTTGAGTTGATTTTTTCGGGAACACTACTTATAAGATTTATAATTCAGAACGCGTTGTGACAAGACAGAATTCTGATGAACTCAAAAAAATCGCAAAAAACTTAAAATGAGAATACATCGATGGAACTGATTCTGAAAGTATCGAATCACTAAACAGCAAATTTCTTTCTGTCACTGCATGACTTAAAGAAATCGAGCGAAAATCAAATGATATCGGCTATTACTTCATATTAGCTGCATTCCTGTTTTTCGTGACCTGATATCTTACACCATATAAAAAAAGTTTATGAAAAAGTTAGTCGCGTACCTTCTCAGCGCATGAATTTCAATAATTTTTTTCCTTTGAATTTTCAGTTCAAAGGAGATTATGGATGCTGTTAAGGTGTTTAAGTGAAATATCGCGATGTCCCAAAGCCGTTTTCTTGATGCGCAATCAAGCTATGTTTGAGTCAATGAGCTCTGAATAAGCGATTACAACCAAGCTGTGCTTGACTACAATACTGCAAATACTTTTTATGGCATAAAGAATTTTTCAGGCGCCCTAAAATATTATTCTAAAGTCAAGGATATCGATAAGGATCTATCCTATTTCAAATATCACAATCTCTGAAATTCTCTCTATAGATTCTGACAGACTCAGAATGATGAAACTAAAGTGCTCGCATGGGAGAAGGCGCTGCATTCGTATGAGATAGCTCTGAAGTCAGATACTGAAGCCGATAAAAAAGAAACTCTTTCTAATTATGAGTTCGTTAAAGATGAACTCGAAAAGCTAAAGAATAAAATGGAGGAAAAGAAAAAAGAGCAAAAGAAAGTAGAGGAAAACAAAAAAGACGAACAAAAGCCTAAGGATAAAGACAAGCCAGACACAAAGAAAGAAGATTCTAATAATACAAAGAAAACCGACCCTGAAAACAAAGATAAACCGAGCGACAATGCTCAAAATAAATGAGACAGTACAGCGCAGCCACAAAAAGGGGACCAGAGCCAGAAGTCCTGGGTTACGGATTGAAATTTCAATCAGCTTGGACAGAATTGAGCTGAGAATAAAATAGAGCTCTCACCAGACGAGAAGAAAGAACTTGATGACTACTCGAAATACTTAAAGCAATTCCAGAAAGATAACCTTTGACAAGTAAAAAAAGGACGTCAGATAACACCTCAAGACCTCTTCAATAGTATGATGTGAAACACCTTAGCCGACCCGCTTTTCAATGATAAGGCTCCTGTGATCGATAAGGATTGGTAGGATATCGCACTCAAAGGATGATGATTAATGAAAAGATTATAAAATACTGTCATTCCCATTTTCACGATAGGCGAATGCGAAGGATTAATCATTCCGAATTACGTCATCCTGAACTTGTTTCAGGATCCATTTCATTAATGCAACCTCCTAAGCCCTCCTAATTCAGAAGGGGCGAGGGGGTGGTATAATTATTAATCTGTAAGACAAAATATACAATATATTTCTAGATAATCCTAGAATCTTTCCTGTATAATAAAATCCTGTCTCTTCATTTCTCATTTTTGTGGACAAGGAAAGGCTCGTGGTTCTTGAATTTGAATGTATTGCTTATTATGATGGCATCATCTCTCATGTTTTCGAATACGAAATCTTCAATTTTCTCGAGATATTCAGCTAAAAGATAGACATATACATAGTCAAATTTGCTGATATCTTCTTTAAGGAAATCTCATTTCCTTATTTCTACATTTGTAATATTATGAAATTTGTTCAGGAATTTTCAATAGAGTATCGCAGGCAAGTTAAAATCGAGCCCGACTCATTTGGATATTCAGAAATTCACAGAGAAGAATCTCAGGGCTTTGCCATCTCAGCATCATAGGTCAATCATTGTCTTTCATTTTTCGAGTTTGAGGAGTTCTTTCATCCTTTTGAGGTCTTGATTGTATGAAGGTACATACGGTACTCACGAAGCCTGAAATGTGGCAATGAATGATCAGATAAGATAAAAAGCCGCTCATATCATCACTAATAGATATATAAGGGCGATCATCCAATTAAGAGGGAAGGGGATCAGCATTTATTTTATACGTTAGCGAACCATACGAAGAATACGACAATAAGCATTATTGAGAATATCGCAACAAGCATTATATTGATGATTTCTTGATTCCTTATTTTTTCTTTCAGGAAATCCATATTATCGTTCATTTCTTTTTTCTCTTCTGCGATTTTATTGTTTGAGCTCTCTAGCAGGAATGTCGTCTTCTTGTATTCTAGCATCGGGATTGAATTCTTAAGTTCGACTTCAGCCTTGCCTAGCCTATAAGAAATATCTTTGATTATTTCATCTTTTTTCTCTATTGTCTTCTGCGAATCCTCATACAAGCTCTTGTAGTTCCTGGTGCTGTCGATTGCTTTTGTTACAAATCAGGTATCAAAAATAACTCCATGATCAGGTTCTATCACTTCATATTCTTCTTGAATTCATCATGTCTTGAATATCTTTATATCCTGGTCATGAAGAAATACCTTCTTTCCTCTTTTCTGACTGCGGATTTTTCCTGCTCTGATGTATCTGTCTATAGTCCTTGTGGACATACTAAGTTCTTTTGCTGCTTGTTCTCTGTCAATTGAATACATCAATCTACGATATTAAGATTTAATTTGTGGAGATTATATTAAAAAGTTATGTTCTTTCAATTTTTTCTTTGTTTTTGTTTGGTAACTGAATTTATGTGAATTTTATTGCAATCGTCAAATGGCATTCTAATACATTCCTATTTTTAAAATTTCTCTTGATTCCTTTTAAATATATGATATCTTTCAGGCGTAAGAATTTACACTTTCTTTTATAATTCATTTTTATCTATGATTCAAACAAAAAACAACAAAGCCTTCACTCTAGTGGAGCTCATCGTAGTAATAGTAATCCTGGCAATCCTTGCGACGATAGCATTCCTCTCTTTCTCTTCCCAGTCCGGTTCTGCCAGAGATTCTACTCGCCTCTCCGATATCTCATCCATCAAGAAATCAGTAGAGATGTACAATGTCAATGCATGAACTTATCCGTCTCCAGACAAGCCTTTCTCATATACCTATTCCTGAGGAATAATCTGGAACCAATGAACCATCTGAGACTCAGCATACAAGATGCTCCAGAAGAATCTATCCAAGAAAGTGGTCGATCCTCTGAAATGAAGCGAATACGATTATTCCCTTGCTTCAAACAAGAGAGAATACCAGGTAGCCTGAAATTTCGAGAATCCTACAAGCTTCGAGAGGAACTACAATCCGTTCGATTCCTCAGTCCTCAGCCCTCAGCTCTCAGCTCTCTGATGAACTTGAGTAAACGTCTACATCTCTTGAAACTACAACTGAGTGATGCTCAAGGTATTCACTTGAAGCACTTATTACTTCGTGCCTACTCCGACATTGTTCTGAATATGAACCTGAAGCACCGTCTATGACAATACTTTCTGAAGCTGAAAGGACCTGCTTCCTTGAGTCAACAATGTAGCTGTGTTCGATTCCAGCAAAGTCTATGCCACATGATCGGATAATCTGTGAAGCGCTGACATAACCAATCTAATGACAACGGTAAAAGCGGCATACTCTACTTGAAATGTCACCACTCCTGCCGTCCAAGCTATAGTAAGCGCCAGCTGAGCAGAACTCATAAATCTATGAGAGGGGCTGGTCAAGAATAGCCTGTGAGGTAGCACAACTACATCCTCTGGAGATACTCAGGGCGGCTATACTGCACCGACAGTCTGACTTGTTTGATACTGGGATATGGAGACTCTAAATTGAGGAAAGCTCAAGGACCTCAGTTGAAATTGAAATGATTGAACGATAAACTGAGCATTGGTTTCCACATGAAAAGTTTGAAATGCATATAGCTTCAATTGAAGCAGTGACTATGTTCAATTAGTGAATAAACCTAGCCTAGCACTTTTGAATGATTTTACAATTACTTCATGGATAAATTCTAGAAATCTTCCGAGCACAACCTTTCCTACACAATATGATGTAATTTACGATTGATATGATTGAACAAATCAGTGAATCGGTTTTGGAATATGAGAATGATGAAAGCTTGGCTTCTGAGATTGACTATGACTCCATAATCTATGGACCACTTGAATAGTTGTAAACAATACCAGCACATGGTATCTTGTTGTAGCAACATTTAATAAATCAAGCAAAATAGGAACAGTATATGTAAATTGATCTGTAGTTGCTCAAAATTCAAATCTTCTACTGTCAACAAATGATACTTGAGTTAACCCGAGAATCTGAAGATCGACATATGCCTGAAGTTATTATTTCTTCGATTGAAAGCTAGATGAGATAAGGATTTATGACAGAGCCTTGTCATCACAAGAAATACTTGATTACTATAATGCTACAAAATAAATATTGAAAGTTGTATTATTGTTACTGAATTATTTGTAGTAATCCTATATTAACTTTTATTTTAATTCTATTATTTTAAACTTGTTTAATAAAATTATAAATAGCACACATCAATTGATGTGTGCTATTTATCTTTAATGTTGACTGAAGCTGAGTATAATTTTTCTATTCATGAATCTATGTGTCATTCAGAGATTTTGAATAACTTTCTTGGCGTCTGGCTATGCTTTATTGCCATTTATCAGTTAAATTTAATAAATATAAGCCTTTATTGTTTATCCATAGCAGGTTAAAATGCATCCTTGTCAATACAAATCGGTTTTACAAATCCCACATTAAATATATTATGAGATAATTTTTCACTTAGATATGCTCAACGCAAATAATATTTTATATATTAATGTGCATTTATATGTTTAATTCTCTTATTAATAAATTAATCAAACCAATCATTGATTCAACAATAAACAAATCAAAAAGAACAAAATTCCTGAAAGCATTTACTCTAGTAGAACTTATAGTTGTGATAGTGATATTAGCGATTTTATCGACAATAGCCTTCATCGCTTTTTTTGATTACAATAAGTCTGCCAGAGATTCGGTAAGGGTTTCTGATATCGGCTTGTTATCAAAATCTTTTGAGATTTCACGAATCTGAGTAGGAAAATTCCCAAAACCAGATGCACCTAGTTCAATCACATTCAGTTGAGCGGAAGTTTGGACTCAGTGAAGAATATCTGATTGAGTCATAAAATTTCTTAACATAAATAAAAAACCTTTAGATCCTCAGTTCAAGACCGAATATTCATATTCGCTAACTTCTAATGGTCAAGAATACCAGATTTGAGCTGTTTCGGAAAGAGATATAAGTTACTCAAATCCTTTCATAGAAAAATGATACGCATCTGACAATGAATCATGACTTATCGCATATACAAAATGAACTTATGATGAGCTTTTTGTTTCCGCTAAAGACTCATCTAGTTGTTATATTGTTGCTACACCTTCACTTCTTTTATCTGAGCTTCCTACATCCCTTAAACTAGAAGATGCTTGAAATGACTCCTTGGTATACAGATGAGAATGAAATCTTCCGGAAACATATAATGAGTCTGTTTCTGACGGATCTCTCAGCTGATCTTTCATATTTAAAGATTTTACTGACGATAGCGTTCTCATATATACTTGATGTACTGTCCCGAATAGCTTAACCTGAGCATTGGAGTTTGCATCAGACACAAAAAAAGCATATGCAGGAACTGATTTTGACTCAGTTTCTTCAAATGAAATATCATTAACTATTAATGCTGATTCATTGGCTAGACTGGGAATCTGATACATCAATAATAACCTTATGCTGAAATGATTATCATGAAATAGATTGAATGTAGATTTTGCAACGGCTGTAATGCCAAATTTCACTTGTGCTCCTCAGCCTATAATGACTCATGCTAATAGTTTCACAATCTGAAATCCTACAGATTTTGATCAAGAATGGGCATATTCCGACACTGCTTGAAATTGTACATTCGCCTGTGATTCCTGATACGCTTACGATCCCAATACCAAATCATGCATTCAAGACATATGCATATGAAACCTGTCAGATCTGAATTGAGAATTGATTCAATGATCAACTCAATCCGCTACAAAGAGTTGGACATATTCTCCTTCTGAAACTGCTTGAACATGCTCTTATAAATGCGCAGCTGGTCATTCCTTCGATAGCTGACAAAATAAATGTACTCCTGATAATTGTTCAGCACAGAGCGTTATTATAAATGGACATACATATGACATACCATGACTCAACCATGATGCGACTACCCACAAAACCTCTTCACAATCATTAATCGACTGATGAAAAGTGACTTTTGACGATGATTTCAAATGCTCACTTTGAGTTATTTCAGAAACTTGAAATGAGACTCAGAATACTCCCGTATGTAATTCTAATTACTCTGTTAACGGTTTGACATGTAAAGCTGATTCCAAAAGCTTCAATTGTAGCGCAAAGCCTGCAAATACTCTTTGGAATACTGTTTCTTCATATTCTCAGACTTGGAACTGAACAGCTTGGATTCCTGCCGATACTACAACATCCTATAATGTAGCTGAGAGTTCTAATGCTTGTAATTATATATGCGACAATGGGTTTCACACTGAAAATTCTTGAGCTAGCTGCATATCGGATATAAAGAGCTGCTCTATTACAAACTGAACTTGAAAACAGACTTGGAATACTACAACAAAAACTTGGTGATCTTGCAATGTATTATCTTGTAATGCTGATTATGTTGAACAGGGAAATGTATGCGTTGCTGATCAATGCGGATGAGCTATTCCGGCAAATTGAGTTTCCAATACGACTAGCCAGACTGTTTCAAAGATTTGGGCATATAATCTTACTCCTTGACAATGCACATTCAAATGTGACACGAACTATACTTGGGATTCTGGTTCAAACACATGTAATGCAGATACAAAGACTTTCACATGTCCTTCCACAAAACCTGCAAATACCGTTTGGAATTCAGTATCTTCTTACGCTCAAACCTGGAATGGTGTAGCTTGGCTTCCTGCAAATTCAACTACCGATTACAATACTACAGCTTCAGCTACAAGCTGCAGATACAATTGTAGCCCATGATTTCATACTGAGGATTGATGAAATAGCTGCGTATCGAACACTGCAGTCTGTACAATAGCAAACTGAACATGAAATAAGACTTGGAATTGAAGTTCTTGGTGAACTTGTACTGTTACAAGCTGTAATTCATGATATACATCAAGTTCCAATACATGTATAGCATCAAATTGTGTGGCTTCTACACAGACTGTGAATTGACATTCTTATTCACTTTCTGCCTTCAACCACTCTACGACGCAATCAAAATCAACTACGATTGCAATTTCAAATGGTAACAGGACATACACTCAAGTCTTTTCATGTGATTTCGGTAATATTTCTCCAAGCTGAACAGAGAGTGATTCTCCAGATTGCAATACGAATTATACATGGAATTGATGAAGTTGTGTGGCATGAACTCAGACCTTCACATGTGCTGCTACAAAACCCGCAAATACAGTTTGGAATACAGTATCTTCTTATACTCAAACCTGGAATTGATCTGCATGGTCTCCTTCCAATTCTTCAACTTCATACAATACCGCAGCATCAACTTCAAGCTGTAATTATAAATGCAGTGCAACATATCATACAGAAAACTCTTGATCCACATGTGTATCAGACACGAAATCATGTACGATTTCTAATTGAGCATGAACTCAGACTTGGAATTGATCGGCTTGGGGCTTATGTATTGTTACAAGCTGTAATTCAGGATATGTAGAGCAATCGAATTTATGCGTAGCTGATGTTTGCGGATGAACAGTTCCCGCTAATTGATCTTCAAACGCAACAAGCCAAACCGTATCCAAATCTTGGGGATATAATCTCACTCCAGGCCAATGCACGTTCAAATGCGACACGAACTACACATGGAACTGAACAGCCTGCGTTGCCAATACTCAGACGTATACATGTGCCGCTAAACCCTCTAATACCGATTGGAACACAGTTAGCTCTTTCAATCAAACATGGAATGGTTCAGCATGGTTACCTGCTAATTCAGCTACGACATACAATACTACAGCTTCAACTACTGCCTGTAACTATAAGTGTAGTTCTTGATTCCATGATGAATCCTGATGTGTTTCAAATACAAGATCTTGCAGCATTACCGACTGAGCATGATCCCAAACATGGTCATCAGCATGGTGAGCATGCAATGTAACAAGCTGTAATTCCTGATATGTGATAAGCTGAAATTCGTGCGTCCCTGCGAACTGTACCACACCTTGGTCTACAACAGTAAATAACTGATCATCTGTAACTGCATATTCTGCAGTGTCAGCTACTTCTCCTACCACTTGCGCATGAATATCACAAACAAGGACATGTACAAATTGAGTGCTTAGCGGCTCATTCTGAAACCAGTCATGCACACAACAATATAGGTCATGTACAGCACCGTGGTGAACTGTTATAGCGCATTGAGGTACAATAACCGCATATTCTTCATCAAGTGTTGCATATTGAAATACCTGTGCATCACAAGTCAGAACATGTAGTGATGGCACATTCAATTGAACATACGCAAGCCAAACATGTACTGTTGCCGCACCCGGTAATTGTACTGTCGCTCCATTTTGAACAATAGCCCATTGATCATCCGTAACCGCATGGATATCTTGAACTCCATATTATCCTGATTCGTGCTTATCTCAGACAAGAACATGTACAAATTGAGCTTTAAGTTGATGATATGGTTTTACAAGCTGTACACAGATGTATTCATATTCTTGGATAACCTGATCCTTCTGAGCTTGTTCTGCTACATGCTGATGATGAACTCAATCACGATCAGTTGTCTGCAGAAGAAGTGATGGAGCTAATGTTGCAGATTCTTATTGTTCCAGCAAACCGGCTACCGGTCAATCTTGCAATACACAAGCTTGTCCTATAAACTGAGCATGTAATAATGCAGTACAATATTCATGTTCTCTGGGTACATCTACTTCTAATGTTGCCTGATCTTGCTGAGGATCATCTACGTGGACGTGTGCTTGATTGAATTGATGAACTAGTGCCAATTGTTCTAAGGCGAATGTTGCTTGTCCTGTAAACTGCACTTATACGACTTCGGCTTGGTGAGCTTGCAGCGCATCTTGCGGCTGATGAACACAATACAGATATTATTCAGTAACAATACCTGCTTCTAACGGCTGAACTTGTCCTGTTACCAACGGTCAACTCGCATGAAGCCAAAGCTGCAACACTTTATCTTGTGGACCAGGAACTTGTGATGGCTGGAATGGTTCTTATGATGTTTGTGCAGGTTGATCAAGGAATGGATTAGCGTGCTCATCTGATTCGGATTGCTAACAGTTTATAATCAGATTAAAATATTATTTCAATTATTTACAAATGAAAAATCTTACTTTGATCTTTGTTTTAATCTCGCCGATATTATTAACTTCATGTTGGTACACCGATGATGTGCCTCGGCAAACTACAAAGAAAATAAACAATGTGAGTAAAAAATATCACAATTCAAAAGCAAGCCCATTCTCAAAAGATGAGATAATCTGAATGCAACTTGCTGGCTGACGTGAAAAGGTTTTAAAGCTGGATTGCAATAATTATAAGGCTGATTGAAAGGCTTATTGCGAATCTGAGAAAAATGAACTTGCTATAATCAGTCAGGAAATCACTTGGGAATCAGTATTGAAGAAGGGGAATCAATATATTGCAACATTTGATTGCAATACAATAGAATCCGACCACTGAAAGAAATATTGCCTTGATTATAAAAAGATCATAGAGAAGACTGAATAATAATGATTATTATACCTTATCGCATTCAATAAGTAAAGACCAAACATCAATTTATTAAAAAACCCTAAGTGCTAGCACTTAGGGTTTTTTAATATCTTCGACTTTAGCCTATTTAAATGTCAATTTCAGCTTGACATTTCTCATTTAGACGTACAATACATTCGTTGCACTAACTAAAACGATTGTGTTTTTATTGAAGTTAGGGCATGTTTTTTAGTTTATAACGATGAAACAATGCCTAAGAAAAAGGACTTGGAAGAGTCTGTTGAAACTTCAATGACCGTTAAACAAGCTCCCACTAAAGATGTAGGGGCTCTTTATCAAGTCAACTGAAGATATTTCTTTACAGATGATAAGGCCATCCTGGATATGCCTGAACTTATTGAGGTACAACTCAATTCTTACAGGGATTTTATGGATGTAAGGCTTAATAAAGCTTTTGACGAAGCTTTTCCTATCAGTGATTTCTCATGAGAAAAAATTGATATATACTACAAATCCATGTACATGGATGAACCGAAATATGGTGTTTCAGATTGCAAGAGAAAAAACCTTAATTATGAGGCTCCTCTTAAAGTAAGGTTGGAAATGCTGAATAAGGAAACTTGAGAGATCAAGGAGCAAGATGTTTATATGGGTGGTATTCCGCTTATGACTGAACACGGTTCTTTCATCATCAATGGTATCGAGCGTGTTATCGTTAATCAGATAATCCGTTCAACTTGAATGTTCTTTTCTCCAGATTCTAAGAATCCTGGATATTTTGCGATGAAAGTCATACCTCAAAAAGGTAGCTGGTTTGAAATCGAGCTAGAGAAGAAATGAATAATAAACGTAAAGATAGACAAAAAGAGAAAAATCCCAGTTACTACGCTTTTGAGAGCTTTCGGTCTTGAGACTGATTCAGAAATTTTGAATGTTTTCAAGCACGATAAGAATTTCATAGCTAAGTATGTCGGGCCAACTCTTGATAAAGATAAGACAAAATCCAGAATCGAAGCTTTGCATGTCATATACAAACTCCTAAGACCAGGAGATTTGGGTACTGACGAACGTGTACAAGACCTTTTCAATACGACTTTCTGAGATATCAAGAAATTTGATCTTTGAGAAATAGCTCGTATTAAGATTAACAGAAAACTATGACTTAAGACTGAGTATAAAGATGAATGAAGATTTCTTCAATTAGAAGATCTGACTCTTGGTCTGAATTACTTATTGGGTCTTATAGATGAAAAGGACGGACACACTTGGGATGATATAGATCACCTTGAGAACAGACGCGTAAGATCAGTATGAGAATTGGTTTACGATAAACTTAAAGTCGGTCTTGCAAGAATGGAGAAAATCGCTAAAGATCGTATGACGATAGTCGAGCTTGAAGACGCTACACCAGGTACTTTCATCAACTCTCGCCCTATTACTGCGGTACTTAAAGAATTCTTCGCTTCTTCCCAATTGTCACAATTCATGGATCAATCTAATCCGATCTCAGAATTATCGCATAAGAGAAGAATCACGGCTCTCGGGCCTGGTTGATTGACTCGCGAAAGAGCTTCGTTTGAAGTTCGTGACGTACATCCGACACAATACTGAAGACTTTGTCCTATCCATACTCCAGAAGGACCGAATATCTGACTTGTACTTCACTTGGCTTCATATGCTAAAGTCGACAGGTTCGGTTTCATAACAACTCCATTCCAGAAAGTCGCTCACAGTTCAAAAAATGACTGAGTTGACGCTATAAATAGGATTGCTCATGATACGATCATGGATGAGAAGGGTAAAGTGATAGTTAATGAAAAAGAATACATTACTGAGGCAATAGCTAAGGAATTGGCTTCTAAAATCAAAGAACCTGAAATCAAAGTAAGATGATATGTACTTAATGACTATGAATATTTTGACGGTTACCAAGAAAGAGTGCTCACAATTGCTGAGGCGAACGTCGATATTGATGATTTTTGAAATTTCAATGAAACTCGTATCGGTGCCCGTCATAATTCTGAACCGATCGTTGCATATGTAAATGAAGTTACGCATAAGGATATCTCGACAAAGCAAATAATGTCTGAGACAACAACTCTTGTGCCGTTCCTTGAACATGACGATGCGACACGTGCGGAAATGGGTACGAACATGATGAGACAGGCTGTCCCCCTTATTAAGACAGAGGCCCCAATCGTATGAACTGGTACTGAGAAGAAAATAGGAGAATGAAGCTGATATGTAATAATAGCTGAAGAGGACGGAGAGATTATCGGTATAGATGCAAAACATATCTCTGTATTGTACAAATCTTGAAATAAGAAATTGTATGAGCTAAGAACATTCGAGAAATCGAATAATGATATGCACATCCACCAAAAAGCTCTTGTCTCCACTTGAACGAAAGTTAAAAAATGAGACATACTTGCTGACGGACAATCTGTTCAGAATTGAGAATTGGCTCTAGGTAAGAACCTGCTTGTTGCATATATGCCATGGGGAGGTTACAACTATGAGGATGCAATCATCATAAGCTCACGCGTTATGGAGGATGATCTGTATACTTCAGTCCATATTTCAGAGTACGTTCTTGATGTCCGTGAAACAAAACTAGGACCTGAACAGACTACGGATGATATCCCGAATGTTTCTTCTTCTAAATTGAAAAATCTTAGCGAAGACGGTATCATCAGAATCGGTTCGTATGTAAGATGAGGTGATATCCTTGTCTGAAAGGTAACACCAAAATGAGAAATAGAATTATCTCCTGAAGAAAGGCTTCTAAGAGCGATATTCTGAGATAAATCAAAAGATGTTAAAGACTCTTCTCTTATCTTACCTGCAGGTACCGGATGAAAAGTAATCTGAGTGCATGTTCTGAAAAGAGAAAACGGTGATAATCTTCCTACTTGAGTATTCAAAGAGGTTAAGGTCTTCATCGCTGAAACAAGAAAAATAGAAGTTTGAGATAAGATGGCGGGTCGTCATGGTAATAAGGGTATCGTTTCAAGGATTGTTCCTGCTGAAGATATGCCTTTCATGCAAGACGGAACTCCTGTGGATATCATATTGAATCCGCTATGAGTAATCTCTCGTATGAACATCTGACAGATACTAGAAACTCACTTGGGTATTGCTGCTAAGAAACTCTGAATAAGAGTTGCTACGCCAATCCTTAATGGTGTGCCAGTCGAACTGATAGGTGACCTTATGGAAAAAGCATGACTTCCAAGAGACGGTAAAGTACAACTGTTCGATGGAAAGACATGAGATCCTTTCAAAGAAAAAACAATGGTTTGAGTTAAATATATGCTGAAACTTCACCACTTGGTAGAAGACAAGATCCACGCAAGATCAGTCGGTCCTTACTCTATGGTAACACAACAGCCACTATGAGGTAAAGCTCAAAACTGAGGTCAGAGATTCTGAGAAATGGAGGTCTGGGCTCTAGAGTGATACGGTGCTGCGAATATCCTTCAAGAAATGATCACGATAAAATCTGATGATATTACAGGACGTACTCAATCTTATGAGGCTATTGTAAAACAGAAGAGAATAAAGAGACCGAATATGCCTGAGTCATTCAATGTACTGCTTCGCGAGCTGCAAGCTCTGAATATGAGCATTGAACTCCTTAGTAAAGAAGAACTTGATGAACAAGAGGAATTGATGTACCAGAGATTCCAAGAATTGGAAAAGCTAGAATGACAATATGATATTGAAATGGATATTCCAACTCCTCCTGAAGCCATTCCAACTCTAGATTCCCAATTTGAATCAACTGAATCTACTGAAGAATAATTTTAGAATTGAGAGCTTAGAACTTAGGACTTAGGGGCACGTCTTCTTTGGATGAATTAATAAGCATATCAAAAACGTCATCATCATTTCCGTTTCAGTTGTATTTTGATTGATTGACAGATTAAAATTTAAAATATTTTTAATTTTTAATTTTTAATTTTTAATTTCAATAAATCCATGTTTAAGGATAAAAATTTTGAAAATTTCCTGAATGACAAAATTACCGACTATTCACAAATCGGTAAGTACGCAGGGAAACAAGATATCACACAAGGTAAAAATCTAGACAATTTGGCTTGAATCTCAGTTTGAATAGCTTCAAAAGAGCAAGTAAGGGCACTTTCTTATTGAGAGGTTCTTATCTCTGAAACTATCAACTATAGGACTCAAAGGCCAGAAAGAGGATGATTATTCTGTGAACAGATATTCTGACCTCGCAAGAACTATGAATGTGCTTGTGGGAAATATAAGAGAATCAGATACAAATGAGTTATCTGTGAAAGATGTGGAGTTGAGGTCACTACCAGTCAGGTAAGACGTCAAAGAGCCGGTCATATCGAGCTTGCTGCACCGATCGCACATATCTGGTATCTTAAGTCAGTACCTTCAAGGATCGGACTTTTGCTAGATATTTCAGTCAAGAAACTCGAACAAGTCATCTATTTCGCTTCATATATCATCACTGATGTATTCGAAGATAAGAAACAAGAGTCTCTACGTGATCTTGATACTGTCTATAAATCTAGCAAAATTGATCTTCAGAAAAAAATCCAGCAGACAATCAATGAAGCTAAGCTCAAGGTCGAATCGAAAGAGATGAGCAAGAAAGACCTTCAGACACTTGAGAATGAGGCTTCAAAGCAATTAGATTGATTAGATGCTGAATACAACAAACTAAAGTGACTGCTGAAAGAACTTCGTGAAAGTACGGTGATCGGTGAACTTGATTACAGAATAATGTATGAGAAATTCCCACACGTATTCAAATGAGGAACTTGAGCACAGCACATCAGAGTGCTCCTTGAGAGAATCGATCTTAAGAAATTCATCGCTGAAAATCAGACTGAACTTAAATCATCTCCAAAATCGAAGCAAAAGAAAATACTGCAAAAGCTTAAATTGGCTTCAAACCTTTTCAAATCTGGACAAAGGCCTGAATTCTTCATCCTTGAAGCAATCCAGATCCTGCCACCAGATCTAAGGCCGATGATACAGCTTGATGGTTGAAGATATGCTTCTTCAGATCTGAATGATCTATACAGAAGGGTAATTAACAGAAACAACCGTCTAAGGAAGCTTTCAGAGCTTGGTGCTCCGGAAGTAATCTTGAAAAACGAAAAACGTATGCTTCAGGAAGCTGTTGATATGCTTATCAATGGTGACGTTAGAAGTAATAGGCCATGATTTACGAATGCATCAAAGAAGAAACTTAAATCTCTTGCTGAGGTGCTAAAAGGTAAACAAGGACGTTTCCGTCAGAACCTTCTCGGTAAACGTGTCGACTATTCTGGTCGTTCTGTTATCGTTGTAGGTCCAAACTTGTGAATGAATGAGTGCGGTCTTCCGAAAATTATGGCACTTACATTATTTAAGCCTTTCGTTATCGGTCGTCTTATCGAAAATGAGATAGCATACAATGTAAAGCATGCTGAAAAAGTAATCGAAGAGAAAGGTAAAGAAGTTTGGGATGCTCTTGATGAGGTAATCGAAGGTAAGCATGTCTTGCTTAATCGTGCTCCGACTCTGCACAGACTAGGTATCCAAGCTTTTAAGCCAGTTCTAATCGAGTGAAAGGCTATTCAACTTCATCCTCTTTGCTGTACAGCCTTCAATGCGGATTTCGACTGAGATCAGATGGCGGTTCACCTGCCTCTTACTCAAGAAGCCCAGAAAGAAGCTGAAGATGTGATGATCACTTCAAAGAATATGCTTAATCCATCCAATGGTGAGCCGATTGTCGCTCCATCACAGGATATGCTTCTAGGTACTTACTATCTTACAAAGATGGTTTGAGAAGATGTTATGGCTTCATTTATAAGTATTGATGATGCAATTTGCGCATATGAACAAAATGCAATCACTCTACATTCTCCTATCAATGTCAGAATATTGGGCAAGGTCGAAAAAACTACACTTTGAAGGCTTTTCTTCAATGAGATAGTTCCGCCTGAACTTGGTTTCATCAACGAAACACTGGCTAAATGAGTAGTTAAAAAGATACTTGCAAGAAGTTTTGATATTTTCGGGTCAGAAAAGACTGCCTTTTTCTCTGATAGGATCAAGAATATCGGATTCAAATATGCTACTATTAGCTGACTTTCTATCTCGAAAGACGATATGATGGTCCCTTCTAATAAGGAAGATTTGATCAAATGATGAGAAGAGAAGATCAAGTGAATACAAAAGAAATTCTGGACAGGTTTCTTGACAGAAAAAGAAAGATATGAACAATCTGTTAAAGTCTGGACTGAAGTCAAGAACATCATAGAAAAAGAAATGCCCACTTACTTCTTACCTTCAAATCATATTCATCATATGATCGCATCAGGTGCGAGAGGTAACTGGTGAAATGTTACTCAGCTATGTTGAATGAAATGACTTGTAGCTTCTCCGACTGGTAAGATTATCGAGCTCCCTATCAAGGCGAACTATAAGGAGTGACTATCAGTACTTGAATACTTCATCAATACCCATTCATGACGTAAAGGTAAGGCTGATACTGCGCTTAAAACCGCTCAATCAGGTTACTTGACTCGCCGTTTAGTAGATGCTGCTCAGAATATTCTAGTAAGAGATAATGATTGTGGGACTGTCGCTTATGAAGAAATCCACAGGAATACTCACAAGCTTCTATTCAAAGAATCATTTGAAGATAAGATCTATGGAAAATTCCTTGCTCGTGATGTTGTTGTTGACGGTAAGGTTCTGGTTCCATCAGAAACAATGGTTGACAAAGACATGATTGCGATGTTTAAGGATAAATGAGTTAATACTGTTGCTATCAGATCAATCTTGACATGTGAAACAGAAGGTTGAGTTTGTCAGAAATGTTATGGTATAGATCTTGGGTACAATAACTTGGTTGTTATCGGTACTCCAGTCGGAATCATTGCCGCTCAGTCAATCTGAGAGCCAGGTACACAGTTGACGATGAGAACCTTCCATTCGGGATGAGTTGCGAAAGAAGGATGAGATATCACTGCGGGTCTTACTCGTGTTGAAGAATTATTCGAAGCAAGAAGTCCGAAGTATGAAGCTATTGTCGCACCTTTCACTTGAACAGTCACTGAACTTAAGTTCTGAGAAAAAGAAGTCTCACTCGTATTTACAGCTGAGGCGCTGGACTCAAGAGAATACTATATCCCAGATGAGACTTACAAAGTTCTTGTTAAAAAATGAGATAAAGTCGACGAAAAACAAGTTATTGCAAAATCTGCTGATTGAAAAATCAAAATCCAATCTGTGATTTCAGGTAAAATCGATAAGCTTGATGCAAATGTCATAGTGGTTAAGGACGTTGAGCCTCAGACTGCAACATATGGTATCGAGTTCGGAAAGAATATTCTAGTTTCTAAATGAAGCAGAGTTGAAATCTGAGACAAGATCACTGAATGACACATAAATATACAGAAACTGATGGAGCTTGCAGGACCTCTTAAGACTCAATCATATATCGTAAATGATATTAAGGAGATCTATTCATCCCAAGGTCAGACTGTAAATTCTAAGCATATCGAGCTCATTGTACGTCAAATGTTCTCTAAGATTAAAATCACAAATGCTTGAGATACTTCATTCTTCCCTTGAGATATCGCTGATATCATCAGATTCAAGAAGGAAAATGGTCAAATGGCAAGGACAAACGGCAAGCAAGCAATCGGTTCACAACTTCTCCTAGGACTTACTAAGATATCATTATTCACCGAATCATGGTTATCTGCAGCTTCGTTCCAGGAAACAGTCCGTGTACTAGTAGAAGCTTCCGTATCCAGAAAAATCGACACCCTTGACGGTCTTAAGGAAAACGTCATCATCGGTCGTCTCATACCTACTCTTAAATATTACAACAATAATAAGAATGTTGGAAGTTTCTATGAAGATGAGGCTATGGAGGCAGCAGAGATGCGAGCTGAAAAAGGACTTTCAGAGGAAAGATCATACGAAGATTACGCAAGTTTGAATTAATCGAAATTCATCCTTAAGAAAAAACCTCTCCCGAGAATCGGGAGAGGTTTTTTAATATGTTTCTATGAACGGTTTAATAATTTATCTAACTTTTCTTATTGAAGCATTTTAAATTCTATTTCTTCAAAATATCATGCTCAGTCAACAGTTCAAGATACTTGTTTCAATCTATATTGTGTAGTAAAATCCGTATTATTCAGCCTGAAGACGGATACTGCACCATTTTCTCAGGACATTTGTACGGGGCTACATAGATCGCTTGACCAAGCTCAATTTACATATTTCTGAACAACCCAACTACCGTGATTTTTTGTGGATGAAGAATGTCATATGTAAAATTTGATTTCAGTTACAAGTGTTGGAAGAGAGAAAGTAATTATCAGTGAATTATTGTTTGTGTAGCTGCTTGTGTTCAGTCACATGTGATTTGTTCCATTATATAACTTGGTACCATCGATTATTGATCAAATTTTGCCTATTGTTTCATTTCTGAACCAAGTACCCTCATATGAATAAGTTATAAGAGAATCTTTATATGTTGCCCTATTTCATCGGCTTAATATGTGGTCATAGGTGGTCATAGGATCACAATTAGTTCATCCGAATCAATTCTTGCAAGTATAAGTGCAATTTCAAGGAGTGCTGCTATATGCCCAAGCTTGTCAAGCTGATGTGGGCACTCACACTGTAAATGTTCAAATATTCACAATGCCTGTGGGTTGATCTGCACAAGAGGGGATAGTACTTGCTGTATTATTTGTTACAGTTGAAGCTTGGATGCCCAGGCTATTTTTTGCTATTCAGTTTCACAAATCAATAAGTGCGCTTCATGTTGCTTCTAAGATTGCTTGAATGGCGGGTGTTGAAACATTTCAAGTTGAGTATGCCTCTTGGATTGTTGTCATAAGGTTATTTATATCATCGCTTCATAGATTATCCGATCATGTGGCATATACTTTTGATGAATCGAACACAGCTACGTTGTTCACTCACGGAAGCAAGTCTTTTCAGCTTCAGAAGGTGTTATCATAGACAACATCTCATGTTCAGCTGTTGAGTCAGAACAATGTCGGAGTAGGAACGAAATAATATGTGCTTCAGGTGAATACCTTAAGAAGGACTCAGTTGTAGTTTCATGAGATGTAGACATTTGCGCCTGTTCAGCCTAGAGCTGAGAGCTGAGGGCTGAGGTTTGAGGAATCGAAAGGATTGTAATTTCTTTCTAATGAAGTCGGATTCTCGAAGTTTCAGGCTACTTGGTATTCCCTTTTGTTGGATGCTAATGAATAATCGTATTCGGATCATTTGAGGGGATCCACCACTTTCTTGGAGAGATTCTTCTGAAGCATCTTGTAGGCTGAGTCTCAGATGGTTCACTGGTTCCAGATTATTCCTCAGGAATAGGTGTATGAATAGGCATAGTCGGGAGTCGGATAGCTTCAGGCATTGACGTTGTACATCTCTACTGATTTCTTGATGGATGAGATGTCTGCCAAGCGAGTGGAATCTCGAGCGCTTCATGATTGCGAAGAGAAAGAGAGGAATGCGATTGTTGCGAGTATGGCTAGGATTACTATTACTACGATGAGTTCGACTAAAGTGAAGGCTTTGTTTTTTCTGTTCACCATAGAATAATTGTTATATGATAAAATAATATAGATTGATTATATCATTGTTATATTGTGAAGTCAAAAATTAATCCTTACTATTCCATCAGTATGCCTAAGGCTGAGGAATATATTTGAAGAATTAATCATCTTTTGAAGATAAAATTTAGAACTTGAAAAGACATATCGCTACGGATGATTAGCATATTTCCATGCAAGTGCATATTCACTAATTAATATGCACTTGTGGGAGGAGTGAAATCGTTCGTCCATCTTGCTATTCATTTTGAAATTCTTAATTCATCAATATATCAGCTTAAATTAAATGCATTATTTGACATTAGATTTCAAATATAGATAGGATTAGTTGAATTATTTATTATGGCACTTGTTCAAATATTTTTTGAATCTTTTAGTACTCAGTCAATGAACAGATAAATCCAACCTCAGTTTCTTACTGATGCTACATGATGCCAGGCATTCAGAGATGGAAGTGAGGATATGTTTTCGATAGTGGTACTTCAATTATAATCAATACCAGAATATATAGATAGAGTATCTGCTGCAATAGTAAATGATCTATCATCACTCAAATGTGTCCATTGAGAAATAAATACTGTATTTTTTGATGTTGTCATATTGTACCAAAAATCTATAGTGTAGTCTCATGTTCAAAAATTTATATTATTGCTGTCTGGAATAGTCATATATGCATTATTGAAATAAGCTGCATTTCAGAATTTTCATGGCGATGAAAAAGTCACTCAGTTATTTGATACAGCTCATGTGTCAGTTCAGGAATTTATAGAGCTTCAATCAAAATGCAACAAGTATAAAGTATACTGATCTGCCGTAGAAGCCGTATTCCCACTTCATCCATAAATATTTCATGAAGTTCCTCCTCAAAGGCTATTCTTCACCAATCACACTCAAAGATCCGTCAATGCGCTTCACGTTGCAGACAACACTTCTTGCACTGCAGGAGTGGTTACGTTTCATGTAGAGTAAGCTGCCTGTATTGTGGTCATCAGATTCGCAACCTCAGCTGCAGACAATCAAGTGGATGATGTGCTAGCATATACTTTTGATGAATCGAACACAGCTACGTTGTTCACTCACGGAAGCAAGTCTTTTCAGCTTCAGAAGGTGTTATCATAGACAACATCTCATGTTCAGCTGTTGAGTCAGAACAATGTCGGAGTAGGAACGAAATAATATGTGCTTCAAGTGAATACCTTAAGAAGGACTCAGTTGTAGTTTCATGAGATGTAGACATTTGCACCAGTTCAGCCTAGAGCCGAGAGCTTAGGGCTGAGGACTGAGGAATCGAATGGATTGTAGTTCCTATCGAAGCTTGTAGGATTCTCGAAATTTCAGGCTACCTGATATTCCCTTTTATTGGAAGCTAGTGAATAATCGTATTCGCTTCATTTCAGAGGATCCACGACTTTCTTGGAAAGGTTCTTCTGGAGCATCTTGTAGGCAGAATCTCAGATGGTTCATTGGTTCCAGATTATTCCTCAGGAGTAGGTATATGAATAGGCATAGTCGGGAGTCGGATATTTTCAGGCATTGACGTTGTACATCTCTACTGATTTCTTGATGGAAGAGATGTCTGCCAAGCGGGTTGAATCCCTTGCACTTCATGATTGCGAAGAGAAAGATAGGAATGCAATCGTCGCAAGGATCGCTAGGATTACTATTACAACAATTAATTCAACCAACGTAAAGGCAGAATCATTGAGGTTTTTATTAAATTTATCATTTATAATTAGTTTTCTATGCATAATTAATTTTTTAAAAGATAATCTATTTCCTTATCATTAGATATGAAGCCTGTGCTCTGTCATAGTATCAAACATATCAGGATGGCGTTGTCCATCACAACCTGAGCCATGTTGTTCAATCTGTAAATTGCCATGAATATCAAACAGATCAGTAAGCAGTTGATGGATATCATTGAATTGATCCAAGAATTGATCCGTCCGCAGGAGTAGCTATATTCCAGCTCTCTGTACATCATTTATTTCAAACGACAATCAAAGAGAAATTGCATTTATGAGGGGATCATGCTCAGCCTGAAAATCATTTTGTCGGAGAATATGAGTACATATATCAATATTCTGAATTTTTCAAACTTAAATTTTCTCATAACCATGATGGTGTCACATCATAGCTAAAGACTTTAGATAAATCAGTTAGGCTTATGACCCTCATCTCACTTGCGAAATCCTTCAATTTGGCACTTATGAATGGCATCAGCATTCAGGCCTGATTAGGTTTGGGAACTGTGGAAACTTCAGATAGGCTTTGAGTAAGCGCACTTAGTCAGTCTGAGGCGACTATCGTCCAACCTCAACCATCGGTGGTCATATCGCAATATGCCTTGAAAGCAGCACTTGAATCCGGCTTAAGATAATATATTCCATCTGAGAATTTGCTTCAATCCCAAGAAGTCGATCATATCTTGTAATTCGGTGATGAGCTTGTCAGGAGTTCATTGCAAGTTTTAGGATAGACTGGAGCTCATCGGTAATAAGTGTATCAATTTGTCGCATCTCATCACCATGCGGGCACGACACATGCACTTCAGTTGCTGTAATATCATGAATTGCAGCTTGTAGGGATGCATGAATTCCATGAACTTCAGTTCCATGTCTGGCTTCATGCTCAATTTGTTATTGGACAACTTCTAGTATCATCTACACAGACATTTGATTCATTATGATAGCTTGAGCTGCAGCTCCAAGGACAGGCATTGCTTCAGAGTCAGCTAGAAGATGTATATGCTGAATTGCTTGCCGGTTTGTTTGTACAGTTCTTTACTGTGGATTGTCATAATTGGTCCTGATACTGTCATATTCATGCCAATGTACAGCTGGATTGACCTGTATTCGCCTGATAGCTTCATACAGAACATTGTGTCTGGCTTGATTGTGCCGAAGATGAAGCATAATAACCTGCACTCGCCAGATTGCAGATGGTCTGTCATGTTTCAGATTGATAGCTTCATGCAGCGCATGCAACCTGACTGCTAGCTCCAGCTCCTGCAACATAATATCCTGCACTCGCCAGATTGCAGCTAGTCTGTCAGGTTCCAGATTGATAGCTTCAAGCAGTGCACTGAGTCTGAACAGTAGCTCAGCTGAGGCTCACATAATTACCCGCACTTGCAGCAATACAGCTTGTTCAATTCGAAAAATATCAAGCTTGGCATACATAGGTGCATTGTCATGGAGCTATATTATGACTCCATGATACTCATGCTTTCTGCGCTCAATTTGATATAGAGAATTCAGGTGCATCCCCTGTACATAGGTCAGCTACACATGCTCAGCCCTGTAGCACATATCAGGAAATGCAGTTTATGTTTTCTGTTCAGTAGCTAAGCATTCAGTTGAAACAGCTAGCATTTATATCTCCTGTTCAGTAGCTTATGCTCTTGATTGGATTTGCTCTTCATCAGCTAGGCAGAGAAGGGATGCTGTAACCGGAGTATGAGATAGGTTCACAGCTGTTGTATTGTATTCCTGTAGACGTGCCAGTGCCGGTATATGTTTTTCATACGCTTATTATAATCGCTCAGGTGATGCTTGATGGAGAATTATCTGTCACAGCTAAATATCCGCTGCTGCTAGGGGCTGTCACATCCACTTTTCATGCTGAGCTTATAGAAGATATGTATTGCACTGGCGTATAAGTTATCCCTCAACCGTCAATTCATCAGGTCTTATCTAGGATTATTCATAATATATCTCATTTCTCATATGGATATCTGTCTGTATACGACTCCGCAAATACATCGCCAAATTCGGAAAACGGAGTATATCTAGATGATAATGTTCTCATATTCTCTAAGAATCAAAGCAACTGATATCTGTTTTGTGAAAAGTTTATATTGTATGTATAGTTCGAATCATCAAGAGGATCCTTTCATAATCAAGATAATTTTATTGATCTTATTACACTTTCTCAAGCGATTCATTGATAACCCAGAAGCGTAACTCCAGAGAGTATTGAGACCTTCTTGTCAGGAAAAGGATACTTGCCTGATATTGCATTGAATACAAGAAGTCACTTGGAGATATTTGACATATCGCTCATACGAGTGGAATCTCTTGCTGAGCTAGATTGGGACTTGAATGTAAAAAAAGCAATTGTAGCAAGTATAGCAAGTATGACTATTACTACTATGAGCTCTACAAGAGTGAAGGCATTTTGTTTTTTTGTGTTGAACATATATTGAAAATATAAAATACCATCAATTTATTGATGGTAAGATATTAGCCTATTGCAAGTAAAAAGTCAAGAATTATTTCTTCTTTGTCATAGATTCTTGAATCTTCAATTTGTCTTTCAGGAAGAGGTTTCATTTCTGGTGGAGGATATTCAAAACAAGCTTATCATTGTAGCTTAGCCTATACTGGAAATCATCTTCGCTCATTACTGCATATTTTATCTTGCGTCCGAAGAATGTACGAGCTAAGAAATCATTGAATTCGACTTTATCGATTATTCATATCACAAATATGTCTACCACATTTGTTGTGCTTCTCTGAAGGTCTACTATATTTTCAGCAACTGTAATAAGCTCGATATTTTTCCTTCATTTGAAAAATTTGTTCAACTCTTCCATTACATCATAATTCTTTATGAAGATTTCTACAATCTCATTGAAAACTATGCTGTTCTTGTTGAGAAAATAGAACTTCTTTTTGTTCTCTTCTTTAGATCTCAGAATTTTCAGTTCTTCCAGATTAATGAGTTCTCTTCGTACTGAATTTATCTGCTCATCAATATCTCTGCATAATTCACGTATAAAAAATCACGCATTATCATCGTGAATTTTGTATTCCAATACAAACTTTTCTAATATTTTGGCACGGCAATTTGACCCGAACAACTTTGCTAAATTCATACTCTGTATTAAAAATTTGTTCAATTATATGATTTTTCTGCATATTTCAATACTTTCTTGTATTTTTAATATTAACTTGATTTATTTTTTTGTTTATAATATAATGCTTTCAACTTCTTTGGTCTTTTAGATGATGTTTCATCATTGCGGATGTACTGCTAACGATCATAAACAAAAACAGGTTTTTGTTTATAAATATAATAGCAAAGAGGTGGCCTCTATACAATTAGGGGCCTTATTTTTTTAAATATATTCAACCATGCTTATAACGATTATCGTGATCATTTCAATTATAGTTTTCTTTATCACATCAAAAATTTGAATCGGGGCCAAAAAGAAATGAATAATGAAAATGTCCGATTTGTTCAAGCGTGTTTTGGAGTTCGATGCGCCTGATCTGAGCTATACGACATTTACCATCCCGAAAAAAGATTGAACTTCAAGGCAGATAGAGGCACCTAATGCTCAGCTTAAAAAAACTCAACAAACCTTGCTTCATTTGCTTTCAAATAACATTATCCTTCCTTGATATGTCACAGGATTCAGGAAGAAGTTTTCTATAAAGACAAATGCAAAGAAACATGTCGGCAGGGAAGTGGTTATCAATCTTGATATAAAAGATTTTTTCACAAATGTCACAACTCAGAAATTAAGGCAAAGATTGGAATATCTCAAAGTGGATAATGAAATTATTTCCAGATTCGAAAAATTATGCTTCAACAACTGACATCTGCCTCAATGAGCTCCGACTTCTCCTTTTCTCGCCAACTTCATATTTGTACCGATAGATGAGGCAATAATCAAGACTGCAAAAAAGTATGATAAGAATATAATCTATTCCAGATATGCAGACAATATCACACTTTCTTCAAATGTTAAGAATATCTCTAATCTCATAAGGATAATCTCTGAATGAATAATGCCGAAATTCGGTTACACCATAAATTCAAAAGTAAATCTCTCAAGGAAGCACACTCGTCAGACTGTAACTTGAATAACCGTAAATGAAAAAATTTCAATGCCGAGGCATAAGTATATGCTTTTAAGAGCACAAGTGCATGCGTATCTGACCAAATGAACTTGAAACACCTTAGAAATCGCATGAAGATTGGCTTTCTTATATCTCTTGGATAAAAAGAAATACTGGAAACTGCAAAAATACTACAAGAAAAAGTTCTGAGAAACACAAGAACTCTCCGCTGTTTTCAGAAGAAATCCTAAGAAAGTCAAGCTTGATATCTATAAAAAATGATTCATAAATCCTAGAACCTGACAAAAGTTCTAATTCAAGCAAAAATACATTTGCATTTTGTGAAAAATCCTTACAATAGTCGCACCCAAACTTTGGGAGTCCTGATAAGTCAGGACGTCTGTACCAATTTATTTTCTATATTCATATATTATGCAAAAGAGAGGTAAGAAATACAACCAAGCAATCACGCTAGTTGAAAAGGAAAAAGCTTATACTATCGATGAAGCTGTAGAGCTTCTAGAAAGGACTAATACAGTTAAATTCGACCCAACGGTAGAAATACATTTCAATCTTAATATCGATCCGAAATACTCTGATCAGATGGTAAGGAGCACTTTGACTCTTCCAAACGGATCAGGAAAAACTTCTAGGATCGGAGCATTCGATGATTCTGGTAATGAAAAAGCATTGATCGCTGCTGGTGCTACTGTTGCTGGTGGAGATGATCTTCTTGAAGCTGTTGCACAAGGTAAAATCGATTTTGATGTTGCAATCGCTACTCCTGCAATGATGAGAAAAATGTGAAAAGTTGCTAAGGTTCTAGGACCAAAAGGTCTTATGCCAAATCCAAAAGCTGGAACTGTAGGTGATGATCTATTGTCAATCATCAAAGAACTTGCTGCCGGTAAATTCGAATTCAAAAACGACAAGCAAGGTAATGTCCACTCAATCGTTGGTAAATTATCTTTCGGTTCTGCAAAAATCAAAGAGAATATCGAAGCTTTCGTTAAAGCAATCAAAGAAGTTAAGCCTACTGGAGTTAAGAGCACATACATAAATACTGTATATGTTTGTAATGCTATGGGGCCTGGTATCAAACTAGATGTAAAATAATAGGAGCTCTTCTAACTTCAATCTTTGCACTCAAAACTTTACGTTCCTTACTCACCGTAGCTACCGCTACGACTCCCTCCGGTACGCAGTTTTCATACAAATATTATCGTTATAAAACTTCTAAAAACAAAATAACCCTTTCGGAAACGAAAGGGTTATTTTGTTTTGTTATTGTCATTTCGACCGAAGCGGAGAAATCTAATCACTTAAGAATTTCTTAGTATCGTCATCCCCATAGCGCAGATGGTAGAGTCTGTTATCTAGCCCCATCTCGTGAAGGCGGGAATCTCCTCTGATATTAAAGTCATAGCTATTAGGTTAAAATCCTAATTTTGAGATAAAATTAAGGTCGAATGAATTTTAAAAAGAAGTTTTACTTCTCAAAAATTGAAAAAATTTCTTTTTCATGATTTTTTACATGAAAATATTTTTCAGGCGTCCCGATATCAATGAATAAATGGCTTTCATTATTGTATGCATATAATTCTCATTTCTTAATCAAGAATGGAATAATATCTCAATAAATGGATAAGGGTTTCTCTCATGTTTCCCACTCAAACTTCTTCAGGAATTCGGTTCTGAATACTATGGCACCTGTGCTACTCGCCCTTATTCAAGACCAAACTAGTGGTTCCGCAGAAAGATATTCAGGTTTTGATTCAGCGCTATGGATAACCTTCCGACTATCATCAACAAAGAATGCATCTTCATTCGGAACTCCTTTGTTTGTAGTTAGAATGATGGTTGCAGTGGCATTTGAATTTAAATGCTGATCCAATAATTCAGATATATTTTTGATATGCAAAATCGTATCGGCATTTAATATCATTATATTTTCATCAAACACTTCAGAATTTCGTATTGCCTTGATCAGATCTCAACCCGTGTCTTCCTATAATTCTGAATTAAAAATAACCAATCAATCCTGTGGCTTATCTTCATAATATTTTTTTATGCAAAGATGATCCCCAGCTCAGATGATTATTTTTTTAAAACCGATTTTAAATAGAATATCAGTATGATATTGAATCAATGTCTTGCCATTAAATTCAATCAATGCTTTGGTAATTCCGTTTTCACTTTTTTGAAAAATCGATTCTAATCTTTTTCCTCTTCCGCCCGCACTAATGTATATTGTTGTCTCAGATATCAACCTTTCTGTTCATTCTTTCCGTTTTAAATTCATCTTAAATCCATTATTCATCTAAACCTTAAAATTTAGAACTCAGCTAATATAAATTATAAAAGGCGAAATAAATTATTACTTTAAGTCCTCAATTTTTAATTTCAATTTCTCATAAAATATTTTTAGAAATTGTATGCTTCATTTATTTTGATTTTCATTTTCGTACATATATCTCCAATCAATGAAAGTTTGATTATTCTCATTAATAAGCTCATAAAACCTTTCTTGATTTATGTTCAAATTAGATATCACTTCTCATATTATTTCAGTCTGGCATTGTTTTGAAAGCTTCTCAAAAAGATCCTTCAATCAGTGTATTTTATATTCTTTTTCTGTTTCTTGCTTTAAGAGTAATTTTAAGGTTAGTTCTATTGTAAAGCTTAATAAAACTAAACATGGAATCGATTGACTTGCCATTAAAGTATACATCCCTAGATCATTTTCTTTTAAAACATCTCTTAAATATATTACATTATCAGGTTTTCTAATTTTTGATAGTTCATATAATCATTTATTATGTTTTTCATCCAATTGCTTAAAGGCATATTCAAAAATCTTAATCGAGTATTTAATTTTTCCGATTTCCATAATCTTAGAATTAATTTTTTAGATACTTCTACTTAATCTGATAAATGCTTCATCTTGAATAAAGTGTCTTCTTGTCTGGGCTCGAGATGGCAGGGAAGATGATGTCGCATGATCTTATGGATGCAAGATAGCTAAGACTGAATGAACAAGGGCAGGAATTGCACTCTAGCAGTCATTCGATAGTTCATTTTCATTTTGCTTTTTCAGAGATGCAGAGGTTTCAGATTCAGTCGCTGCCGGAATTATTCCAGGATAGATTATTTCATTTTATCACGACTACAATCTGAGATGTTCATGTATTTCACTTTGCGTCTGTTGCAGTAAGCGTGATTGTGTAAACTCAAGGGATCTGATAAGTGTGTGATGGGTTTTGCGAAGTGCTGGTCTGTCAATCTCAGAAATTCCATTTATATTGAACATCTCATTCAGCTCATTGTACAATTCATTTAAGATCAACTGTGATGGGCGAAATTCAAACAAGAAGATTGCTATCGATATTAACTGTTAGATTATTAGAATTATCATTTGATCCTCAGCTTGTCGGCTTATCGGTTATGCTTATTTGTGATGTTGAAATTGCCTCTTTTCCCGTATCCTTGTCTTTAATTGTTAATTTTGCAATCCAAATTCAATTAGTCTCTAGGTCAAAATTATCAAGAAATTTTCAGTTTGCACTAATTTTTTCTTTCGTTGTGGTATTTGTGAATTCCCATTTATATTCAAGATTTCCAGGAGTTTCGGTATGCGCATAAAAATCATAGACTGTTTCTTTCTTATCATCAAATTGTGATAAGCTTCAAATTCATTTTGATGATTGTGCATTAGTCTTATCGAAAATCTTTATCTCTGCTGAAATTTCTTCATTATTATTGTTTCCGCCATTATTTCAATTGGTTAAGTTATTTGATCATGGCTTCTTGTATTCATCTACTACAGGGCATCAACTGTTAAGTGCCGGTCAGACTATCTGAGGACATTTATCCAGCTTATCTTTAACTCAATCATTATCCGAATCCACAGTTTCAGCAACCTCAATTGTCAGTTGTGATATTCATGTATTTCAGGATTCATCTATTACCCTGAGTGTTACCGTGTAGATTCAAGGGGTTGAATATGTATGACTCGGGTTTGACAATGTGCTCGTCTGTCAATCTCAGAAATCCCAAGTCTTTACTGTATTTCATTTTCATCAAGTTACAGTCGAGTTGAAATTGACACCAAGCGGTCACTCTCAGAAAATCGGTGTCGCTTTGATATCTGCAGAAATCCCTGAACTGGTTGTGTTCTTAGACACTGTTATTTGAGTGAAGGACTGTGAAGTTTCTCAGGTTGCCTTATCCTTTATCGTTGACTTTATTATCCATTTTCAATCTGGCATTGTCATATCATCAAGACATGGTCATGACATTTTTTTGGTTTCTCATGTTGTTGTGTTTGTGAATTCCCATGAATATTCAAAATCTCACTTGTTTTCAGTATATGCATGGAAGTCATATGTATTTTCTTTTTGGTCAGCAAAATTTGTTTGAGTTCAATTTCCAGAACAAGAATCAGGGTTTGTTTTATCGAATATCTGTATATCACTTGAAAGTCATTTTGTGGAAAAGAGATTCTTGGATTCACATAGATTTATTCAGAACACTTTTGTTGCCATATGGACGAATTCTCTTCTGTTTATGTATTCATTCGGATAGACTTTGCCTTCTGCATCGATTTTCAGCAGTCTTGCTTCGATTCATTTTTTTGCAAATCAGTACCAATTATTATCGACATCCTTAATCAGTACATCATGGGCGACTGTAGAATTCTTGGTATCATCCCACAGGTTAGCTATCCTGAGAAGCATGGCAACAGCCTCGATCCTGGTTGTATTGTTTTCTGGACAAAATGGTGTGGAAGTGAATGTTTTTTTGTTTTGGCAAGTGTATTCTCACTTTGAATCAAGCAGGTATCATTGTGTTATCTTTGATTCCTTTCAGCTTGCTATGCAATAATAGTATGGATTGAATTTCGATAGGTCCACAAAGGGCGATGAATCGTACTTGATGAAATCTTCTGTTGTGGGATTTATGCAATCCTTACATCAGACTCAGATCACTATTCATAGGAATTCATCTCTTGTTATAAGCGAATCTGGACGGAAAAGGTGATCTGGAGAATCTTTTATGACATTATTCGAGTAAAGAGTCTTGAGATCTTTATAGAGCTCATCATTGGGCTTAATGTCAGTAAAAGGGAAACTTACAGTTTCGGCTCTTGCTCCTGCAATAAATAAGCTCAAAAAAACTAATAGTAAGATTTTTTTGAATAATTTATTTGTAATCATTTATTTTTGGTTTATCATATATCCGTATTAGCTTAGGGTATTATACTATATTTTATGAAAAACTAAAAGATTTTTTGATAAAATCTCTGGTTTTTTATTCTTTTTTTTGTAAAATGCCATATGACATTTTAATTTATTCTTTATTTTGAAATAAGATGACCACAAAGAAAAACTTAAATGATTTTCTACAAGATGTTCAAGCTATAAAATCAGAAATGAAAAAGGTCATAATCTGACAGGATAAGCTTATTAATTCTCTAATGATAGCACTTTTGTCCTGAGGGCATATAATCCTTGAATGAGTCCCATGACTTGCAAAAACGCTTTCGATACAGACTCTTGCGCGTACTCTGGATTTAGACTTTTCCAGGATCTCATTTACCCCGGATTTATTGCCTTGAGACCTCATCGGCTGACAAATCTATAATCAATCCGAGTCAAAATTCTATATCAAAAAATGACCGATATTTACAAACTTTTTGCTTGCTGATGAGATTAACAGGGCGCCTTCAAAAGTTCAAAGCGCACTTCTTGAGGCCATGCAAGAAAAGAAAATCACAATCGCAGATGAGACTTTTGCCCTTGACGAGCCATTTTTTGTACTTGCGACCCAGAATCCGATTGAACAAGAATGAACCTATAACCTGCCAGAAGCTCAACTTGACAGATTCCTTCTTAAAATAACTATCGATTACCCTACAGAGCACGAAGAAATACAAATCATGAAATCCGTCACAGTTGCTTCTGATGTTAAGATAAATAAGATATTATCGAAAAATGATATTATCTTATTAAGGAAGATGATATCATCTGAAATATTCGTCGATGATAAGATTTATGATTATGTTAAGAATCTGGTTTTCGCAACAAGGTATCCTGCTGATCATTGACTTGCTTCTATAAGCGATTTCTTGAGCTTCTGAGCATCTCCAAGAGCTTCAATATGACTCATAACAGCATCCAAAGTCCTAGCTTTCCTGAATTGAAGGGATTTTGTCACCCCGGATGACATTAAGGATGTCGCGACCGATGTCTTGAGGCACAGGATCGGACTTTCTTTTGAGGCTTTGTGAGAAAATATCTCTACCGATACCCTTATCTCGACTCTACTTTCATCTGTTTTAGTGCCATAATATGCAGAAGCAGAAATTCAAGAATCTTGACATTCTCACATTCAAGAAAGTTTCCTCTCTATTCGCTTGAAATTATAAGACATCTTTTCATGGTTCATGAATGGAATTTCAGGATATCAGGACATATGCATTGTGAGACGATGTTAAGAGTATAGATTGGCTTTCTACCGCCAAGCAAGATAAGGTTTATATCAAGAAATATCAAGAGGAGAGGGAACTGCCATCCTTATTCCTATTCAATTTGTGAGGCTCTATGCAATTCTGATTCTGAAAAAGAGCAAAAATCGATACTGCGATTGAGGCTTTCTTGCTTTTGTCATTGTCATCAGTAAAGAATTGAGACTCAGTATGATGAGTGTTCTATAACGATGAGCTTTTCGAGTATCTAGAATGAAGGAAATGACAATTGAATCTCTGGAAAATGATTAAGAAATTAGAGAATTTCAAAGAGAACAATATAGATGAATCAGCCAACCTTAGACAATCTTTGAAATTCTTGTTTTCAAAAAAAATCAAGAATAATATCATATTCATCTTCACTGACGAGCTAGATGTAGAGAATTCTGTCCATCTGAAAGCACTATGCACCAAAAATGATGTTATACTAATTCATATCAGCGATTCGTTTGAAAACAATCTATCCTGAAGCGGTGAAGTGACCCTGGCAGGCAAAAAAAGCTTCTTTTCTTTCAATTCATCAAGAAAAACATCAAAATCAGAATATTTGGTCAATAGGAAAGAATCCATAGATAAGATCAAAAAATGTTTCTTAGCGAATTGATGAAGCTTCATTGCACTTGATGATAATTCGCAAGTTTTCAAATCCTTTTATAATTTCTTTAAATTAAGGCAAAAAAATAACTAAACTGCTTATGACAAATAAACTCAAAGTATTGCGCATCATTGAAAAATGAACATTCGCTTGATATGAGATAAAACGCGATTGAAGAATCGAGGAGGTAGTTATTTCTGTCTGCTCGAAAGTTTCTGATTGTGTAGAGACGAAATGATTTTTTGACTTTGCTACCGACTGCGTTTCCTGCAAAGCTAATTGTAACCTGCAAGACTAATGAAAGATATTTATCCGGTAAAGCCACCGCTGAATCTGATTTTTTTTAATGAAAATATATTACCGATTTCAATAATTTTAAGTATACTGCTTCTGCTGATTTTTTTTACATTAAAATGGTATTTCAGTTCACTTAGTGCCTCAGATGATGCATTAAGGCAGATCAAAACCTTAAAAGATAAGTTTCTTGATACGATCTGAAGCTTAGATCACATGGATCCTGATTTTGCAAAGAGATTGAATTTCCTCTTGAGAAGCTTCTTGGATGAGTATAGAATCATTCCTTGAGTATTGAAGATGACCAAAAACGAAATGCTGAAAAATATGCAAAGCAAAAAACTCCTAGAAGATTTTGCGGATGAATGCGAAAGTGCAGAATTCTCAAGCAAAAAGCTACATCCAGAAGAATCTGAGGAACTTAAAAACAAAGCGCTTTATATAATCAATAATATTTAAAAAATGAAATTCTATTTTTCTTCAATTAATCTATGATGCAATAAGAACCTTGTCGACCTTGAATTCATAATCTGAGAAATACTTAAGCTTTCAGCTGATTTCAATATCCGGTATTTTGAAGATCCGCAAGATCCGATGTGCGAATATGTGATAGTGAATACATGCTGATTCCTCTCTACTTCCCGTGAGGAAGCCGAAATGACAATAAAACAATACGATGACCTTTGACGCAAGATAATAATCGCATGATGCTATATTCAAGTCGCTAATAATGATTTCTTGAACTCACTCAAGAATCTGCACAAGATAATACCTTTCGTAGATTATAAATCAATAAAGGAAATCTTATGATTTTGATCATCCGAATCAATTGACTCGGAAGCCCTGAACAAGGTTGCAAAGTTCTGAGCATTAAAAGAGCAGAAACTTGAAAGCTTCATTGATTGAATAAAATCAAATCAGATCTGAAAAAAGGCATTCATCTGGAAATGAGATGAGGTAAGGGCGTATATAAATGCGCCGTATGGTTATGAATATCTTAAGATAGCAGAATGATGCGACAACAATTGTACATTCTGCATAATCCCGAAAATCAGATGAAAGCAAAAATCACGTCCGATTGAAGAAATCATCACCGAAGCAAAGCAGATGATTGCAAACTGAATCAGAGAAATCATTCTTATCGCTCAGGACACAACAAGATATTGAGTCGATAATTATTGAGAACCAAGGTTGATTGAGCTTCTGCTGGAGCTTGAAAAGCTGGATGGAGATTTCAAATACAGGCTTCTATATATGTATCCTGATAATCTGACACTTGATCATCTGGATAAGATTAAGAAATTAGAGAAATTCATACCGTATTTTGATATTCCTTTCCAGCATATCTCTGTTGATATACTTAAGCGAATGTGAAGGTATTACGATACGAATGCTATATTTGAGTTTCTTGATTATATCAAATCCAATTTCAAGGACTATTTCCTCAGAACAGCATTCATTATCTGATTTCCAGGAGAAACTGAAAAAGATCACAAGGAACTCGAAGATTTCGTTTCAAAATATTGCTTCGATAGTGTTGCACTTTTTGAATACCATGATGAACCCCTTGCCCCAAGCTCGAAGCTTGATGGTAAAATCAATAGCGTAGTAGCTCAAAAAAGGATCAAGAAACTTGATAAGATACTTCAAGAGGTCTATGCGGCAAAAAGAAAAAAAGACAAATGAAAAACATTTGTCTGAATTCTAGAGTGATATGAGGATGACTGTGCCTTAGTCAGAAGAGAAATAAGGGCACCTGAAATCGATGAGCTTGACCAAGTTCCCTTTGCTGATCTATTCGGTTCTTGAGACATAGAGATAGGTGATATTGTCGAATACAGGCTATAGCATATTTTTGATTATTGATTCATATTGAGAAGCTTCTTTTTCTAAAGAAGCTTCTTTTATTTCGCTTATTTCATGGGCTATTCTATTTCTGGTCTTATGTAGCTTCCATACAGTCTGAATCTGATCTTTTATGATGAACGGTTTTTTCTTAAGCTGTTCTCATACGGTTCAGGTGTAGCCCAAATCCCTAAGTATCGAGCTCAGTATCGAGTCATATCTTATAATTCTCTGACTTGGTTCCAATCTCTTTATCTCAGTAAGTTTTGCAAGATAAAATTCCTTCTTTTTGGTGTTTAAGGATTTTTTCTTGGATGTGGCTATGAGTATTGAAATTCAGAGTATTATAGCAAACGCTACAATCATTATAAATCAGTCTACGAACATTTTTTAATTATTCCTTTAATTTTTTTAAAGCTTCTTCTTCATTATCCGCTTTTTGCAAGAATAGGTACATTCAAAGCAGATCAAGAGTATCATCTACATAGTTGTTCATATCAGTAACATATAGACTTCATCAGAAAATATCGATCTTTTCGTATATTCATGCGAATCATCAGGCTACTCTACTATTGATGGTATCTACCATTTTCATATTCACTATTATATCGAATTTTCAGTTCTCCATAATGTCAGCCAAAAGCCTATCGAATATTTTTCCTGTCACGTCATTAGTAAATTCTCAGTCAAATCTTACAATAATGGCTGGTCATTTTACGACGTATGTGTAATCAATTGTTTTCATCATATTATATATGTATTTCTATATCTAAGTGGATCGTCTGTCCGCAGTGAGGACATGTTTTTTGGACAAGAGTATGCCCTTTGTTTGAATCATCTTGTTTCTTCCTTCAAAGTAACTCTTCAATTTTCTCCACTGCATCTTTGGGCGTAGTATTAGCCTTTAGAAGATAAGCGTCTGCTCAGAGAAGCATGCACTTCTCTATATCATCCTTGCTGTTAAGGTTCGAGAACATTATGATTTTGCAGTCAAGACTAGGCGCCAACTCTCTTATAACCCTTAAAGTCTCGAATCAATCCATTGAAGGCATCATGATATCAAGCAGTATTATATTCGGTTCGAATTCAGTTACTTCGGTTATTGCGGTCAATCAGTTATCAGCAACCTTAACTATATATCATTCTTTATCGAATTTGATCTTATACATCGTAGCAAGTTCTTTGTCATCTTCAACTATAAGTATTTTTGAGTCATTCATATGAATTTGATTAAATAATAATTATTTTTTTATAGGCAGGTATAGCTTGAATGTCGATCCTTTTCATAATTCGCTTTCCAGCTCCATATATCAGCCCAGCTTCTCAATTATAGCCTTAGAAATCGGCAATCAGAGTCATGTTCAGTTTATGTCTCTGGTCAGAGAATTTTTGACTTGTCAGAATTTTTCAAACACTTTAGGGATGTCCAGTTTAGCGATTCAGATTCATGTATCTCTCACGCTTATTATTATCCTTTCTTCTTCCAGATATGTCTTTAGGATGATTTCCCCTCATTCGCGTGTGAACTTATTTGCATTTCAGAGCATGTTCAATAGCACTTGCTTCAGTTTATTTCAATCAGTATTATATTCAAAACTTTCAAAATCAATAATATTTGTGAATTTTTGTCATTTTTTCTCAAATAAACTGCGTATCTCTTCTCATGTTTCTCTTATAAGGGCTGCTAAATCTATGGATTCAAAGTTTATTTCCTGATTTCACGATTCGATCTTAGATACATCAAGCATATCGTTTATAAGATTCAGGAGCCTCTGCGAACTCTTGTAGACTTTTTCAAGATATGTTCTTACTTCAGGATTAATATCTCCGGCATCTCAATCTAAGATCATCGATATGTATCATTTGACAGATGTCATTGGCGTACGGAGCTCATGGCTAGCTATATTTAGGAACTCATCTTTCTTCGTATCAAGCTCTTTTTGCTTGTTTAAAGATATTTTGAGTTCTTGCTGAGCGATTTCAAGATCAGTTATATCAGTTTGTATGACAACATATTCTACAACATCATCATTAAGATCAAGAATAGGCACGAAATTCGAAGAGGTCCAGAAGTGGAGTCACTTCTTACTTCTGTTCTTAATGACTCATCTCCATATTTTCTTATGCCTAAGGCAATTCTGCATCTCCCTTATGTCTTCTGTTCCGACTATCGGAATATTTGTGTTATGTTCAGGATTTGTGTTTTTCGGAAATAATTGTGAAATGTAGCATTTTCATATTAGTTCTTCTTTCCTGTATCATGACATCTTCAGGAATTTATCATTTACTGATTCGATAATTCCTGACCTGTTCATTTTCAATACAAGATTAGTTTCGTTAAGCGCGGCTGTATATTCTTCAAGATTCTTATATGCCTCTTTCAGTTCGGTTATCTCAGTCCTTATGGAGATGTATTCGATAATCTTATCATTCTCATCGACAATCGGTACTACTGTTGCCTTGACCCAATAAGAAGAATCATTCTTTGTCTTATTTTTTATAACTCATTTCCAAATCCTCTTATTCTGAATCGTTTCCCACATTTGCCTGAATGTTTCCTTTGGCATATCCGGATGCCTTACGATATTATGAGACCGTCAGATCATCTCGTCGCGTGTAAATCATGACAGCTTGCAGAAAGCATCATTCACCTCGATGATATTTCAATAGATATCTGTTTTCGATATTATATTTGAATTATCTATCGCATTCGTGTATTCATTCAATAGTTTGATTATGATATCATTATAATTCTTAGATAGGTTTGTTGCTATCTTGTCGAATATCACTGTTATCTGGTTGATGATCCTGAGCTCAAGCTCCAGAAAATGCTCTATAACACAGTTCTTCAAAAGAATCACAATCTTAAGAAGATCATCAACTCATATTTTCTTGAATTTTATGAAAGCGAGGAACCTGGTTGATATATAGGGATTCTTTCATTCTAGTCCAGCATCTTCAAGCTCGGAAACAAGGCTAGTTAAAATCTTCTCTCATCAGAAGTAACAGATGTATTCTGATACATCCTCTTTGTTTATATTGAATTTCTTATAAAACTGTTTCATTCATTTCTCCTGTATCCATTCTCTAAGGATTTTATCTTTATTTTCATTAACAACTTTTGATATTTCATGTTTTTCTTTTGAATTAAGCAGGGGAAAGTGGTTGCTTTGTTTTTCATCATATGAGCTATCTTCGAATATTCACCTTAAATCATTCTCATCTATGTTGTATGAGAAGCTTTTTGGTATTGAGTATCATTCGATATTGTCAGTCTTAATTTTTTTCGTTGGCATGTTTTGCTGTTAACAACTGAATTATATCATAGTTCTTCGGTATTTTCAAATTTAAGCACTAGTAAATATATTTGATTTTTATAGTAAAAACACTATACTGTTTATAGTAAAAACTACTACTATATTATAGTAGGAAAGTACTTAATATAAAGCAAAAACACCTATGATTACATTTGACAAAATTGTCAGTAAATTGTTAAAGCAAAAGTCGGAACTTCTTAATATGTATGATATCGGTAGGATATTTGATCCTGATTTTTCTCCAAATGACAGAAAACATCTCCTTGAGATATACAAGCTCATCTATAGGCTAAAAGCTTCAAAAGTCATCTTTCCGATACGCAATTCACTTTATTACATTTCTTGATGAGAGGATGTCAGTCTTGCTGAGATACTGGACTCTGATTACTGGAAAATTGTAAAAAAGCTCATCAAAGACGAAACATGATGAAAATACCTTGTTGGAGGCAAAAAATCACTAGAAATCCACATGAAGGATTATTCAATTCATAATAAACTCATTGTCTATACAAAGGATGTACAGAAAATAATTACAGTCAATTGAGATCTGAAAGTATATTTTAAGATTTTCAAGCCCTGAAAAAGTTCTTCTAAAACCTCTTTCAACCATGTTTTTGAGAGTTATTCAGAAATTTTTCATTTCGAATGAATTAATCTGAAAGTTGCAAATAAAGAATTGAGCATCCTTGATTCGCTGCTCTTGAGTGAAAAAAATGCCTGAATAGATGATTATCTGATAAAGAAGTTCTTGTCTAAATACTACAAATCATTATCAAGGCCAATATTGTGAAAATTGGTCAAAATCAAGTACATATCGAGCATCAACAGGCTCAGAACGATTTCAAAAAACCTCAATTATACTCATTTATATGAAGATTGTCTTGATGTCATAAAAGTCGAGTGAGCGAATTGCTTCCTGACCCTATGATCTAAATCTTAATTTTCATTCATCAAGTAGTGTCACAGCGGTCTGTCATTTCGAGCGTAAGAGAGAAATCCCTTAATGCTTAATCACAAATCCCCCTTCACTTCCCCCTTTGTATCAAAAGGGGGTTAAAATCGGTTTAATCAAAATACCTCCTTTCAACAAAGGAGGTGGCACGAAGTGACGGAGGATTCAATCCATTAACATTCTTTCGAAATGACAATTCTCTTGGTCTGTCATTTCGAGCGCCCAAGCTGGCCTGTCATTTCGAGCGCAAGAGAGAAATCCTTTAAAGATAGACGATTATGCTGCCCTCACCCCCCAGCCCCTCTCCCGATAGGAGATGGGGAATTGTAATTTCGAGCGTAGAGAGAAATCCTTTAATGTTTAATCAAAGTTGGAGAAAACGTTAATATCCAAAAAAGGATTTCTCATTCGCTATCGCTCTTTCGAAATGACAATTCTCTTGGCCTGTCATTTCGAGCGCAAGGAGAAATCCCTTAAAGACAGGTGATTACTCTATCCTCAGTGTCTCTTGTTAGAGAATGCAGAAAAAAAGACGAGCTATTGAGCTCGTCTTTTTTTATTACAATTATGATTCGAAGAATGTATCGACTATTTTTCTGTACTTCATTCTGTTTTTGATATCTTCATAGTAGTTATCTCCAGGAACAAGTTTTGCTTTGAGTTTCTCTTTTACTTCTTCGCTAGCATATTGAGTCATGATTTTATCTATTTCAACTTGAATCTCGCTTTCAGTAACCTCGACTACGATTATCTCCTTAAGCTTTTCAAGTATGAGTTCAGCTTTCAATCTCCTTATCGCTTCTGGCTCAATAGCTTCTTTCTTGTATCATTCTTCATCTTTTTTGAGATGTTCAAGATAATGCTTAAGATCGATTCCTTGCGCTTCTAGATTCTGGACATGCTCTTGGAAAACTCTATCGACTTCGTGTGCTATCAGGTGCTGTCCCATCTCAACAACGCTTACTTTATCCAATTCTTGAAGCAGTTTTCCTTCTTCTTCGAGCCTCATTCTGTGCTCTTTCTCATGCTTGATTTCTTCTGAAATGATATTCTTGAATCATTCGAAGTCAGTCGGAACTCATCTTAATTTTTCTATGAAATCAGGAGTCCATTCTGGAGCAACCGCTTTTTCAATGCTGAAAATAGTAGTAACGAAATATACTTTTCTAGATTGGAAATCTTTAGAATGATAATCTGCAGGGAAAGTTATCTCAAATTCTACAACTTCTCAAGTCTTGGCTCATAAAAGCTTTTCTTCGAATCATGGTATGAATGATCAGCTTCCAAGGACTAGAGGAAATGCTTTGACTTTTGTCTCTGAGATTTCAGCTCAGTCCTTCTTATCGAATCATTGAGTGTCTAATGTAACCCTATCTCACAAAGCTGCAACAACTCATTCTTTAATTTCGAATTTTGTGAACTTCTTCTCGATTTCCTTTATTGTTCATTCAATCTCATCTTGTTCAACCTTAACAGGCTCTTTCTTTAGTTTGATTTTCTTCACTTTCTTCTCGTCCACCTCTATAGAAGGAAGAATCTCTATTTCCATTATGATTTCGAATGGATTAGTAGATTTGACTTCTCTGATCATCGCAGGTCAAGTAGGAACGATTCATTCTTTTTTGATGATTTTCGGATACAATGAATTAAGAAGCTTGTCTATGGCCTCATTCTCTATAACATGAGCTCCGTAAGTCTTCACTAATATTTCTTCAGGTATTGCGCTTCATTTCCTGAATCATTTTATGTTTGCATGTTCGCTCATTTCAGCCAATGCCTTTTCTTTTGCCTTTTGGAATTCTGCTCCGCTTTCCTTTACTATTAGCTCAAGAGTATACGGATTAATCTGTTTCTTTGTTACTTGCATATTCATTAATTTAATTTTAAGCCCGCAAATTATATGAAATTTTTCGATTTTACAAAATTATTTTTGTGTACGGAACTTTAAACGATAAATATTTTATTTTTCAATCCATTTTATAACTACATTTTGCTTTTTAGCTCATTATAAGATATACTGGGTCTATATATTATATTTAAGTTTAATAAAAATGCTTCTTGTTTCCACTTCTACTTTAAAATGATACTGATTGCATAAAATATTCAAACTTGTTTCTCGATCTTGATACGATGGCATAAATCTTGATGTTGTTTCGGGAGATTATGACACTGAAGATGCCGAGTACATAAAAGAACTTTCAAACGAATTTATAATTCCAGTCGTGAGCATAACAGCTTATGAGAGGAAAATGGATAATAAGACTGTTGATGGGCTAATCGAATTGGCAGAGATAATCTGAGCGAGAATAATTAATTTCTATCCTCCGTACAGGGCTGATAAGGAAACATCTTGGTTCAGCGAATATCTGCCGAAAGTAAAAGCGAAAAAACCTGCTTTGAGCTTATGCGTTATCAATGTTGAACCAAAAACATTCCTCTTTTTCATTCCAGAATACAAAGACGCAACTCTAGAAACTATAAAGAAAATCACTCAAGAAACCTCATTATCGATATCAAATGTCGACCCGACAACATGAGTTGATCTTCTAAAGACTTTCACTCTTCTCGGAAAGACGATAAAGAATGTTTTCCTTTCAGATAAGTCCGGAGCAAAACAGGATATCTCGCTTTGAAAATGAGATATGCCTCTTGAAAGTCTGCTGATAAAGCTCAAGGAAAACTGATATAAATGACTATTCACCCTAAAGATTTCTCCGAAAGAGCTAGGAATAGGAAAGGATGAATCCGTTCTGAAAAAACTTGAAGAGCAAAAAAAATATTTTGAAAAATACTTCAATGCTTAACTTTAGAAAAAACTCTCCCGAAATCGGGAGAGTTTTTTTAAATCTTGATTTTTATGAATATATCATTAATTTCATATCGTTAGATTTTAATTGATTGTCATGAGTTTCTTTGGAAAATTGCTTAATTTCAAAAAGAGTTTGGAGAAACCTTTTGATACTCTGAACAATATCTACATATCCAAAGAATCGATACTTCATAATTTCGACCTCATACAAAGTCTGCTTCCTTGAAAGGCGATTTTTCCTGTTCTTAAATCAAATGCATACTGACATTGAATAAAAGAAATCGCTTCTGTATTGAAATCCAGATTCACACCATATATTGTCGTTGATAGCTATTTTGAAGCGCTGAAGATAAGAGAAGTCAATAAATCTGATATTCTTCTTATCTGATATACGCTTCCGTCAAACCTTAAGAATTTTGATTTTTCATTCATCGCACTTACTGTTTATGATTTTGAAACTCTTGAAGAATTATCGAGGATTGGCAGGAAAGTCAGGATTCATCTTAAAATAGACACCTGAATGCACAGGCAGGGGATATATGTTGAGGATCTGATGAGATACTTGGATTTCATAAGAAGCGCCCAGAACATTACACTTGAATGAGTCTGCACACATTTTGCAGATGCGGATGGCACTGAGAATGATTATTCCGATTTTCAATCTTGAATCTTCAAGAAGTCAATCGAGATGATACGATCATCATGATTCAATCCGAAATATATACATTCCGACAATTCTGCGGCATCGCTAAAATGATTCATGAAAGATGAGATGACAGCCTTGAGACTGGGCTTATCTCTTTATTGAATCAATCCGCTCGAGAGGACGGATCCAGACTTCCACAATTGAAAATCACTTATTCCAGCCCTTTCATTCAAATCAACACTCGTGCTTAAGAAACCCTTGAAAAAATGAGAAAAAGTCAGCTATAATTGAATATTCGAAGCATCAGAAGATATGACAATCTGAATCGTTCCTGTCGGATATTATGAGTGATTATCCAGAAAAGCTTCCGATAAATATAGTTATGCATTCTGAGATATGCCCCTCAGGATTCTCGGTAGAGTCTGCATGAATTTGACTGTTATTGATATCAGTTGAGTTGATTTGAAAGTATGAGATGAGATAGAGGTGATTTCAGATGAGCCTGATAAATTCAATTCGATATATGAATTGGCTAAGGTTTCCGAAACCATTACATATGAATCCTGCACAAGATTATCAGAAACCATAAGAAGAACAATCACATAATAGGAAAAGTCAAGTTTAATGATGTGATTTGTTTTACAAAATGCTATTTATTGCTATAATAAGCAAAAGTTCTAACTTTCCCACATGAAAAAGAAAATCGACGCCCGAAAAATCCAAATATTGAAGCTTATAGTCGAAGAATACATCAAAACCTGAGATATCACAGGATCAAAATCACTGCTTAAGAAATATGATATCTGAGTAAGCAGCGCGACAATAAGGAATGATATGGCATTCCTTGAGAAGATGTGACTTATTTTCCAACCGTATAATAGTGCCTGAAGATTGCCTACAACTAGATGAATAAGGGTATTTGTGGATTATCTTATGGAGCATATGCCAAAGGTGTTCCTTGAATGAGAGGAGGATCTCGAGGATAGGCTGCAAAGAGAGAAGGTAGACGATACCATTTATTTCCTTGTTTCAAAATTGACTAAGATAACCGGAGAAATCACTTTTGCAACAGTTCCCGGTCTGGATAAGAATTATTACCTGTGACTATCTGATTTTCTTCAGAAGAATACTGAATCACTATGAAATCAGGTCTATAATGTCATAAAGGTACTAGAGAACAGGTATAATTTCATTGATTTGCTTAATAATCTGGATATCTGAAATAAAGTTTCAGTCTTCATCTGAGAGGAGAATATTATCCCGGACCTAGAAAGCTACGCTATGATAGTGAAAAAAATCAATATCGAATGACATGATTGATACCTATGAATCCTTGGCTCATTGAAGATGGACTACGCGTTCAATATCGCAGCCCTGAGGAATATCCTAAATTCGTAATATTATTTCTTCTTAGGCTTTTTCTTGAATTTGGTAGGGACGTTTGCCCTGACCATTCCTAGAATCTGCTCAAAATCCTTAATCGGCTTTGTGTCGGATTTCGGGATTATGTTGGCAAAGGTTTTTGTAATGTAAAGAAAGATGTAGTTTTTTGTCTCTGAGTATTTTATATAGTCTTCAATCCTGACCTTTTTCACATATCAATTTTTGATGAAATGGAAAGTATCATCTTTAACTTCAAGTTCATATTTTCAGAACATGAAGCTGTTTTTTTTGTTGTTCTGGATTTTGCGCAGCACGATATAGAGCATAACAAGAGCAATGAGCACGTAATAGAGCACCCTGATCATTCATTCATATCTAGTATAAACATCAGTATAGAGGAATGCTATATTTGCGATAATGAATATCATGACTGCTCATAGGGAAATTATTACGGATTTAGAAGTCAGGAGATAATGGATTTGGAATTTTTTGAGATCATTTGGAAAGAGTTCGTATCTTATTATCATTTTCTGGTTTTAAAATAATATAGTTGATTTTTTCGTATTATCCATACAATAATGCCATTATTATAGCTTTTAAGTCACAAAATGTCAATTAGAAATTTTTGTATTATCGCACATATCGACCACGGTAAATCAACTTTGGCCGACAGGATGCTCGAAATAACTTGAACAATCGCCAAAAGGGATATGAAACATGCTCAGACTCTTGATAGTATGGATATAGAGCAGGAACGTTGAATTACAATCAAACTTACCCCCGTTAGAATGAACTGGAAATGAGTGCAGCTCAATCTTATCGACACTCCTGGGCATGTTGATTTCCAATATGAAGTATCCAGAAGCCTCGCATCTGTGGAATGAGCAATACTTGTAGTCGATGCGACTCAGGGGATTGAGGCACAAACTCTGAGCAATGTCTATCTGGCGCTTGAAAATGATCTGGAGATTATTCCTGTTTTAAATAAGATCGATCTTCCATCTGCCGATGTCGAGCGTGTCTGAAATGAGATCATCACTCTTTTGTGATGCAAGAGAGAGGATATCTTGAAAGTGAGCGCTAAGACATGAGAAAATGTTGAGTCAGTCCTTGATGAGATAATTGAAAAAGTCCCTCTGCCTAAGAAATTGGATAAGGATTCTAATCTTGTAATGCACGATACTTCAGTAGATAACGCATGAACAGTCAAGGCGCTCGTATTTGATTCGCAATATGATCCGTATAAATGAGTCGTAGTTTATCTTAAACTCTTCTCTGGGAATATCAAAAGATGAGACAAGCTTGAATTCCTCAATACCTGAGCTAAGATCGATGTTCTTGAGGTTTGATTCTTTGCGCCGAAATATAATCCTTCCGGTTCTCTGAATGAATGAGAGATCGGTTATGTTGTAACTGGGCTTAAGTCTATCACTGATGCCAAGGTCTGAGATACGCTATATTGATGAAATAATACGGAGCACAAGAATCCTATAAAATGATTCAAACAGATAACACCATTCATATTCGCCTGAATCTATCCTGTTGAGAACGATGAATATATAAAGCTTAAAGACAGCATCGAGAAACTGGAGCTGAATGATTCTTCTCTCCAGATAGAACACGAGGTATCTCCAGCTCTAGGATATTGATTCAGATGCGGATTCCTATGACTTCTTCATCTTGATATCGTTAAAGAGAGGCTTTGGAGGGAATTTGACATGGATGTCATCATAACTTCTCCGCAAGTCACATATAAAGTATTGCTTCCTTGAGATAAATTAGAGCAATACCGAAGATTCAAACCGGAGTTGACAGATAATTTCTGAAATCAGGCTACCTATATCACGATTTCTAATCCCGAAGATCTTCCGAAGCAATGAACTTTCATTCACATTGAAGAACCGATTGCAAAGCTAGAGATAATCACACCTACAGATTATACGTGAAATATGATGCAGCTAGCTCAGGAAAGAAGATGAATCTTCGTGAATCAATACTACCTTGATTCTACACGTGTTGTAGTTGTCTATGAGATACCCATCGCTGAGATAGTAGGGGACTTCTATGATGATCTCAAGAGCTTATCCAGCTGATATGCTTCAATGAGTTATGAATTCATCAAATACAAACAAGATGAGCTTGTTAAGGTCGATATTCTTGTTGCCTGAGAAAGATTGGAAGCATTATCTATGATGACCCACAAAGACAGAGCAAGGACAATCTGATGAAACATATGCAGGAAGCTTAAGGATAATATCCCTAAGGCGCAGTTCTCGATAACTCTCCAAGCAGCAATCTGAGCCCAAGTAATCGCCCGAGAAGACATAAGCGCACTCAGAAAAGACGTAACAGCAAAATTATATTGATGAGATGTCAGCCGTAAAAGAAAAGTTCTAGATAAGCAAAAAGAATGAAAGAAAAAGATGAAGTTATTCGGTAAAGTGAGCATACCATCGGAAACATTTGTAAACATACTGAAAAAAGATTAGTGCATTTTTTGATGATTTAAAGAATTTAAGTATAATTCTAAAACTTTTAGAACTTCATTTTTCTGAAGTTCTACTTGAATCTTAATCTTTAATTTTCTTGCTTATGTGTGGGATATTCTGATACATCGGAAAAGAGCAAAATGCTTCAAAAGTCCTTCTGGATTGACTCCAGAAGCTGGAATACAGATGATATGATTCAGCTTGAATGGCTGTCTGAAATGACGACGAAGATATTAAAGTCATAAAAGCAGTCGGAAAAGTCTCTTCTTTGGCTGAAAAAAGAGCGCTTGCACTAAAAGAAACCGATAAGTTCACTTATTGAATAGCGCATACTCGCTGGGCAACCCATGGATGAGTGACAGAAAGCAATTGTCATCCTCACTATGATGATAATTCGAGGGTGAAATTAGTCCATAATTGAATAATCGAGAATTATAAGGAGCTAAAAGACGAACTCATCGCAAAATGATACAAATTCTATTGAGACACTGATTCAGAAGTTGCAGCAAAATATATAGATGATAATTGGCAATGAACTCTGCTGAAGACGGTCGAATATGTCTTGCCCAAATTCGAATGAGCCTATGCATTCCTTTTCATCTCAAGAGAAAATCCGAATGAGATAGTGTGAGTGAAATATTGAAGCCCACTAGTTTTCGGGTACTCGGATAAGACCAATGAATTCTATTTTTCTTCAGATACGCAGGCTCTTGCTTGATATGCTGATGAGCTTATATATTTAGATGATTGAGAACTGGTCTATGTGGCGCATTGAGATTATATAATCAAATCTCAGGGCAAGCTTATCGTAAAGTCTATCGAGAAAATCGATGTCGAGAGCCTTCAGTCCGATAAATGAAGTTTTGCGCATTTCATGCTAAAAGAAATCCACGAACAGCCTGCTGTCCTGAGTGAGGTTTTCAGATGAAGGGTTGATTTCGATAATAGCACCCTTAATTCATCGGCATTTCAGGATCTGGATAAATACACTTTTAAAAAAGTCGTATTCATAGCCTGCTGAACTTCATATCATGCATGATGGTTGGGTTCCCTTTTCGTTGAGGATTTAGCTTCTATGGATGCTAGAGTCGAGGTGGCAAGCGAGTTTGAATACAAGAATGTCACAATCGATCAAGAGACTCTCTATGTATTCATCTCACAATCTGGAGAGACAGCTGATTCCATTGAGCCGCTAAAATATATCAAATCCCAATGAGGAAAAACATTCTGAATCGTGAATGTAGTCTGATCTACCATCTCAAGATTGACTGATTTTTGACTTTTCACTCGCGCATGAACCGAAGTTGGAGTTGCTTCGACTAAGGCTTTTGTTGCTCAGATTGCTACCATCCTGTTGCTGGCACTGTATTTCTGAGACAAGAAATGATTGAACCGCCAGAAATACAAACAGATCATCAACGAGCTCAAAAACCTGCCAAGAATAATACAAGAAGTTATCCTGACATCAGAATCGATTAAAGTTGTTGCGAATGAAATGAGCAAGTATAAGCAATTCTTCTTTCTTTGAAGGCATCTTGAGCTTCCGATAGCTTTTGAGGCGAGCCTGAAATTCAAAGAGATATCTTATCTTAACTCTCAGGCACTGCCGACAGGGGAGCTGAAGCATTGATCGCTAGCTCTGATTGAGAATGAATTTCCTTGCGTCATGTTCGTTCCGAAGAATTTCCTCCTAGAGAAAAACCTCTCTTCAATCCAAGAGATAAAAGCTAGAAAATGAAAAGTATTGGCAATTAGCGATACGCATATCCCGACAGCTGATTGGATGATATGAATCCCGCAAGTCATAGATACTCTTCAACCATTCGCACTTATTGTAGCAGGGCAGCTGCTCGCCTATCATACTGCCAATATCCTCGGTCACGAGATCGACAGACCAAGGAATCTTGCAAAAAGCGTTACTGTAAAATAATTCATGATTATTAAAAATCTCCCGATTATCGGGAGATTTTTTTGTCTTCCATGATTATTTGCCTTCAGCTCAGAATCCCATAGTCTTTGGTCAGCTTGTGAGATTGCAGATCTCGAGCAATTGCGCAGTGCTTATCTTGCCTGAATCAACAGCACTTTGCATTTCTGCCACAGTCTTGTCTGTCAATATTTTTGTGATGGCTTCACGCAAAAATTCACCGTTGGCTCATTTCAATTCTTTTATCAATGATTCAATTGAAAAGCTTTTTATTATTTCATTAGCTTTTCAATTTGATGTTTTCATCTCGTTTATCGATCTGATAATATCCTCATCGCTTATCAATTCGACATCCTTTCATGTTCAGATGCCCTTAATCTGTTCTATCGCTTTTTCCTCTATCGTCATCCTGATCAATTCTTCAATATCCGCTCAGCTCAAGCTTTCTGTCTGCCTTGATAATTCGCTGAGATTTATGAGCTGAGTAAAAATATCTTTTCTTTTTGCAGCTCTCTTTGCCTTAATCATGTGTATTGAAAATATCTCTTTTCTTCAAGTCTCATCTGGCAAATCGATTTTAACCTTGGTACTGAACCTTCATGATCTCTTTACGGCCGCATCAAGAGAATGGTAATTATTGGTAGTTCAAATGAATATGACATTATCTATCGTATCAAATCAGCTCATCTCAGCCAAAAACGTATTTACGATCTTCTTGTCTTCGTCAGACTGCCTTATTCAAGTCCGTTTCTTAAGTAGGGCATCCATCTCATCGAGAATTATTACAATCTTTTTCCCCGGATTCTCTTTTGCCTTATGCCTTATGAAATCAAACATCTCTTTGACGTTTCTTGCGCCATCATTAATCAGTGCCGATTCAGCGATGTCGGTCATTTTGATATTATAAACATCTGCATTGACTTCTGTGGCTATGACCATTGCAAGCAATGTCTTACCGGTTCCTGGAGGTCCGTATAACAATACTCAGGACGTTGTCTTTCATCCCCATTGCTCCATTACATCTTTATGTTTGATTCCTAGTATTATTTTTTCTATCTCTCTTTTTGCTTTTTCCTGACCTCATATATCAGTCATGTAGACTGGCTTTTGCATTTTTACGAGAAGTTTTGAGAACTTTTGGTCTATTTCTTCTTTTATCGTTGAAGCTCATTCAACATATAGAAAAGGACTTGATGTATAAAAACTAAAATGCTTCCTACCATGATTTATTGACGATAATTTGGCAATATCATTTACCACAAGATTTGCAACCTCAATGAATCTCTTCAAAAATTCTTCTATTGTCACTTTAGACAAATCAGCAGCTTCGCTTAATTCTTTGCATTGTGTATTATGGATCGTTATTACTTGATATGAAGCGTCTGAGTCTGTTCAATATCTTTCATCCCTATCAATCTTGACTCAGAATTTATATTTGAAATCAAAATATTTTGACCCCTTATCAGCTTTCTTTGGAAAATATTTTGAAAGAAGTTCTTTGACTTGATCCGCATCTACGTGTTTTTGTTCAACTAAACTTTTTTTGATGCCAGATTTTATCGGGATTTCTATTACAAATCTTCTTTCATCTTCATTGAATCATAAGATTACAGTTCAGAATATTCAACCGATTTTAAATTCTCGGGGCACTACTTCTGAATCAAGATCAAGATAAAAATGGAAACTATCAGGATCTCAGAAGCTTATATTGAAAAATTTATCTTCAAAATTGATTATCTTATCATTAAGTTTCCTATTGTATCTTTGGAGCACTCAGTTTAGGGCTTCTTTCAGATTTCAATAATCTTTGTAGTCGGTCAATTCTGGCAACAGTATTTTTTTTGTTAGCAGATTATAGAATACCTGTACAAGCTTAAGGCTCTTAGGGGTTTTTATTCATTCGTATTTCAGAAGCTTCAATTTTATATTCTCGATATCATCCGTCGACATTTCTGCTATTTTCTCTACAATGAATCTTTTGATATTATCATCTCAGATTTCCCTGATTATAGGCTTGTTTTTAAGTTCTATTTGTTCAATCAGTTCAGCCCTGCTCATATGAAGAGCCCGAATCTGCTCAAATCTTAAATTCTCCATTTTTATAGGCATAAATATATTAACTATTTACTTATAAGAAATACTACAAAAAAGTCAAACTGTAAGTTTGACTTTTCCATATATTGATTAATAGTTTAAATATCTTTACAATGGGCGATATTCATAGATAGGCAGATATGAAATTTTTCTACGTGCTTCGGATAAGTTGCAAAAGTGATTATCAGGTCTTTATCTCTTAATATTCTTCTCATTCAGGATAGATGAGTAATCATTTCGAGAGAATCTTCATGCTCGATGGCGGAACCATAGGTCAGCTTAAGTTTGGCGCTAAACCTCAGCTTCTGGATGCTATATTAATCTGGTTTATTGCAAAATTTATTGCATTATTCAATTTGACGGATTCATCATTGAATGTTGTATTTAGTGCATTTTTGGCGTACGGCAGAGCATCGTAAGGTCTTCACATTGCAAAATATGATGCTCAGACATAATAGTTCGCATAGAAATAGTAGCAAGTGCATTCTCATTCTGGGGATTTTACAGCTTCAGCCGATAATACATTTATCGCATCTGCAAATCTATTCTGCAGATACAATGCTTGTCATTTGAATACTATGGCATCTTGGAAACCGGGATCCGCTGCAATGGCTTTGTCGAGATAAGTTATCGCTTCTGAATACTCGCCTTCAAAGGTCTTCTCATATCACATATTGAAAAAGTAGCTTTTGCACTCAGAAGAGCAAATCTTCATTCATCATTCATATGCGAGAAATCAATTTACAGAATCTCAATTCAGAAAATACGCATTTCATAATTCAAGAAGCATCTTCTCATTATTGGGGTCTTTTGACAGTCATAGCTTAAAGGCCTCAATGGCATTGGGGTATTCTTTGCTTTTGATGTAATATACTCATTCATTATATAGATCCGAAGCTGGCTTGTCCGTGTCCGCAACTGTTTTATATACTCAAAAATTTGAAGTCTCAAACGAAGGATTTACAAATCTTGTACAGTTGATATCTTTTTCTATCTTTAAGAGCGATATGAGTGCATGAGACTTGGAGTAATTCATTTCCTGCCATCATTTGCCTCAATTCCTAAGCCTATCGAGCTTATTGCACAACTCATCATCCATATTATCCTTATAGCTTCACAGGAGTTTGCCCCTGATATTTATCATATTGTCGATTGCATCTTCTGAGAAATGTCAAACATATACAGAATCGAAAACCAGAGATGAGCGACTGTAATCCTTGGTCTCGTTGCTGTAGCTTATATAGGATTCTGGATTTATGATATTGCAGATAACCAGCGCGGAAGCGAATACTGCAACTATATATGATATGAATCTTCATTCGGCAATAAACCTCAAAATCTTATAAAGAAAAATTAACAGAGAAATTCAGATGCAGATTATCAGGATATTCGAATAGAAACGAATTTCAGTCAATCAATATGCATTCTGATACATTTTAAGCCTATAATATGCGGATCATAAGACAATCATGGTCAGTATTATCAGAAGCGATGTCAATATCTTATATATATTCGATTCTCCCTTCATTTCATGCCTATACAGATAGTGATCGGCTTTCCATAGGATGAGCGATGTTAGCAGTGAAATGAAGATGAGCTCATTGAATCAACTACTTGCATAATCTGAATATGTGAATCACATTGCCTTTATGAACTCTTCTCAATTGAATAGGTACTTGAATTGCACGAACACGAACAAAAGAAATACAAGAATCATGGCTGATATTATGATATTGATCTCAAGATGCTTCTTGTGCTCGAATACAAAGACATCACGATTATCTGATTCAGGTTTTCTTATGCTTTTTCAGATATGGCTGAAAATTCATAAATAAAGTACGAAATAAAATACAATGTTTATAATCCTTGCAATAAGGTTGTCCGGCAGCATAAAATCGAACATTTCTCATATGACTTTATTGAAAGCCATATCAGCCATTGAGAATAAGCCAATGAAGACCAGCAGAAGCGGGATCGCCATCAATATTCATTTTACAAGATGAATTGATAATTCTCACCTTTTTGTATTTTTTCTTGATTCAGTCACGTCCCAGGAAAATATTTTAATTGCTCATAGTATTGAAAATCATGTTTCAAATATTCACAAGGTATAATCGAACATCTTGATTTTTTTGAATTCGTCTTTGAATCAGAGATATATGAGGACTAGCATGCAGAAAACGATTCAGATGAAATTGAATGTATTAAGCAGAGAGCTTGCTCTGATTGAAGATCAGATTGACAGCATCAAATATAGCGATCAGATAAGATACGTATTTATGCCAGGCTTTTTTCAGAAGATATTGAGCAGATACAGATAAGCTCATATGAATAATATTCAGAAGATAGGGATTCAGATTCAATTCGTATAATCAAATAGAAGATAGTTATGCAGAATTCACAGTCCTGCACTTAATGAAAAAATGACTGCAAGCTCTTTATCGATAAAAGTCTGTGCATATTTAACTTCTGCTACTTTTGTTTCTTCAGTCTGAGCAAACTCTGCTTGAGTTTCTGTTGTTTCTATTGTTTTTTTCATGCGCGTGAACATTTAATGATAAAAAACTTTTCCACCTGAGATTATCATACATTCTTCATATGTCAAAAAAAATCCTTCTGCATGCAGAAGGATTTTTCGATTATTTCTTTGTGTAAGGTATGATTTCTCAATTTTCGATTGTCTTGATTTCAATCGAATTGATTGTGATATCAAAAAGCGGCTTGTCATCCCTTTTGGTCCTTTGGGTTGCGATTATATCTAGAACATCCATTCATTCGAACAGCTGTCAGAAAACAGCATGGAATCAATCGAGATGTGGAGTTTTCGGAGCTTGGACAATGAAGAATTGGCTTCAGTTGGTATTTGGTCAGGCATTAGCCATCGAAAGCGCTCATTTGATATGTCTCAGATTCGGGTTTATCTCATCTTCGAATTCTTCTCCGAATATGCTTTTTCCTCACATTCAGGTGGCAGTAGGGTCTCATCCCTGAATCATGAAATTGGCAATTACTCTGTGGAATATAGTGCCATTATAATATCAATTCATTGAAAGTGTTGTGAAATTCTCGAATGTCTTGGATGTAAGATTCGGGAAAAGCTTGAATTTCATTATTCATAGGGCAGTATCCATAATCGCTATGACATCTCATTCCCTTAATTCTTGTTCTTGCATCGGTAAGTTTGGTTATTTATTAAATTTCCTGTGCTTTTTATCTATATATATCCATTTCCACCAGAAGTTTCATAATCTATATCCTAATAATACTCATGCTACGCAGGATATATAAAGGATTCAGCTATTCATTATGAAAAAACCATAAAGAATGCTCTTATCCAGAATCTCAAATCTCATCAGCAACAGCAAAGATAACATCAATATGATTGATATCAGTATGCTCAAAAATGCCATCGTAGAGATGATATATATTTTCTTTTTCATGGATTTATATTTATTTGCCAGTTATTTATATCGCTAACTGCATTTGTGTCAAAAGAATTTCACTTAAAACTGCCTAAACGAATCATTGAGAATTATTTATTATCTGCAATACTTATCTGATTCATCATTTTTGATTTCGGATTCATTATGGATATAATATTAACTTGAGCAATCTATTTTCGTATCTGATAATTTTTGAACTATGATAAAGCCAATTTACATACTAGCAACGCTAATCATGTCGTTTGCAATCAGTGAAAGTTCAATTGCATTTGACCAGAAATATTTCGATTCTTTACCTGAAGATGATAAGAAGATAATCAATATCATAAAAACAGCAAACCCCACTGTCGTAAGCATAACCTGAAAGAAATCAGTTAGCGAAACAAAGTCTGAATGCTATCTATATATCAATTGAATCTGTATAACCTCATGAGACTTGAAATCGATTACCAGGAGCTGATCAATTGATTTTGTGAAAGGGTCATGATTTTTCTTGAGCAGAAATTGATTTATAATTACAAACAGGCATGTTGTCGATCAAGATGATCTTAAATATGAAGTCACCACTCTTGATGGCAAAGTCTATCCTGCAACTATATTATCCGTATCAGAGACAGATGATCTCGCACTACTGAAGATTTCCTGAAATAATTTTCCATTTCTTAAATTGTCAGATTCCAATAATCTGATGATATGACAAACCATCTTTGCAATCGGGAATACACTTTGAGAATATCAGAATACTGTTACCCAATGAATCATCAGCTGATTGAACAGAAATATCATTGCCTGATGACAGGATGACGAATCTGAGGAGGAACTGAATTGAGTTATTCAGACAAGCGCATCTGTAAGCCTATGAAATAGCTGATGACCAGTGATAGATTCACTCTGAAATTCAATATGAATATATACCGCGATTGATATAGGATGACAAAATATAGGATTCGCAATACCGGCAAACAAGATCGTCGATTTCCTGAAATCATATAGGATATCTGCAAAATAAGTAAAACAGGAGCCTTATAAGGCTCCTGTTAAAATATCAAATCTATTGGAATATTTTCTTGATTCAGCTCAAAATCCCGCCTTTTTTCGATTCAGTTTTCTTCTTTGGAGGAGGTGTTTTGACTCATGCTTTTCTGGCTTTTGATAATCCAATGGCAACTGCTTGCCTAGGACTCTTGACCTTCTCTCAGCTTTTTCATGATTTAAGCTCTCATCGCTTAAATTCATGCACAGCCTCTTTCACAAATCCTTGTGATTTCTGTTCAGTCTTTTTTGGCATATCTTTATAAATAAATAATATTTGAGTTAACCCCGGATTAAGATTAACTATATATTATACTTATTAGTGTATTAAAATCAAAAACAATAATATAAGATTTACAAGATTTTACTTCACCGGTTTATCACAGTATATTCACGTAAAATCCTCTTTACAATGCTATTATTAATTGAATATTAAGTGTTTCCGATTATAATGGCGAAAGTTTAGCCTTAACAAATTCTGCATATGTCTCTCTTGATCAATCTGCTAATTAGCGCTCTGGCCGTCTTGGCTACTGCATACATCCTACCTTGAGTTGTGATTTCATGATTCTGAACTGCAATTATAGTTGCAATAGTTTTATGAATAATTAATGCATTCATCAGGCCAATCTTGATATTGCTAACACTTCCTATAAACATTCTTACGATATGATTATTTACTTTGGTCATAAATGCGATATTGATTCTCCTTGTTTCTGAGATCGTACCTTGATTCAAGGTTAACTGATTCTGGTGGGCCTTGATTTTCAGTGTTGTATTATCAATAATTAATGGATTGCTGTTTACCTTCATAAAGTAAATTCAAGATATAAATCTATGCATCCTTCGGATATTCCGGTGGAATCACCAAATGATGGATATTTCAGATTATGATATTGTCCATCTATTTTGATATATCTAGCATAGATATGAATAATAATACAATTTTCTGCTTATAATGTAGGTTTAAAAATCTTACTATGAGTAAAATATTAATCGGGACATCCGGATGGATGTATAAGCATTGGGATAAGAAATTCTACCCGCCAGAATTGAAGAACGGGCAAAAGCTCAACTATATTTCAAATCATTATATAACATTAGAGGTCAATACCTCATTTTATCATTTCGTAAAAGCATCTACTTTCAAAAAATGGTATGATGAATCCGCTCCATGATTCACTTTTTCCGTCAAAGCATCCAGATTGTATACTCATATAAAAAGGCTCAAGATCGATGATGAGCTGATAAATTCGATGAATCTGTTTTTCAGTACGCTAAAGTCGCTCGAAGATAAATTGTGAGCTGTGCTTTTTCAATTTCCGGAAACTTTCCACAAGAAAGACGATAGATTATGAATTTTTCTCGATAATTTAGGCGAAATCCTTAAAAATCAGTGAATCCTGCCTGATATAGCATTTGAGTTCAGGCATGAATCATGGTTTAATGATGAGACTTATGAAACGCTAAAGAGTCATAATGTTGCCTTGGTGATAGCAAATTCGTCAAGATATCCTTTCTCTATAAGATCTACCGCCGACTTCAGCTACATGAGATTCCATTGACCTGAGAATATGTTTCTCTGAAAATATGAGGAATCCGATCTGAGATATTGGAAAAATGAAATAGACAGACTATCGGGGGATCTGAAGAAAATCTATATATATTTCAATAATGATCTTGATGCGAATGCAGTAGAAAATGCTGATTACCTTGTATCTTTATTTGAAAAAGATAACTAAAGCTCAGCGAACAGTGCATTAAGCCTATCAAGAGCGATTCACATATCAAAAGATACATCGAAGAATCATTCCCAAGGATCTCATTTCTTGGTTAATCTCTCGAATATGTTATCGATTCTATAGTCTAGCGGAGATATGCTCGGATTTATTTCAGACCAAAATAGGGGAGTCGATATTGTAGCCTCTTTCCTTGCCCGGATAGAATATACAGATGCGATAGTCTGTCATTTTCTGTTCTGCAGATAATCAAGATAGACTTTTCCGGATCTGTTTTTAGGCATTCTTTCCAGGCTTGTCGTTTCGGGCAATTTCCTGTTTATATAGATATTGATTATTTTTGCGAAATCAGTCACTTGGTCATACGAATATTGAGCTCTTGTCGGAATGAGTATATGCATTCATTTGGAACCTGATGTTTTGCAGAATGATGCAATTCATAACATTTCAAGCAAATGATGAGTCTCTATCACGGCCTTTACTATTTCCAAGAAAGAAATTTCAATCGGATCGAAATCAAGAATGACGTAATCGGGATTTGAGATGCTTCAGACTCTTGAGCTCCATGGATTTATATCTATGCATCACAGGTTGACGGCGTACAGTAGGCTATCCAAGTCTTGAACCATCATATAGTTCATTATCTTTTCTTCTCACTCCGAATGCACTTTTGCTGTCTCTATCCAATTCGGAAGAAATCATTCATTGAAATTCTTCTGGAAAAAACTTTCTCAATTTATTCAATTCGGATATCTCTTCAATGACTCGGGTCGATCCTTAAGATAGGGGAGGATATATGATGAAATTTTCTTGTAGTAATCGATAATATCTCATTTCTTGAGATTCTTTTCTGGAAAATATATCTTATCAAGATTAGAAAATGCCACTTTGGATTTTGTTTCAGAGAGCTCTTTTCCGACGACTTTTTCTTCTTTTTCAGGAATCTCTCTGATGACTTCAGTCGCTTTTTTATCTTCTCTGAATCAGAGGAATACCGGTTGCCTGAGGAGTCAATCCTTTGTCCAATCGCTGAATTTGATTTCACATACGATTACCGGCTCTACCCATGTAGGCTTTTCATTCGTTACTGGTTTTTTCTTAAAGGGGCAATCAGAGGTCTTGGTTTTCTCTAGCCTATCCTTAATGAGCCTGAGCATCTTATCGTAGAATCATCAGCCAGAATGTCATATATATGTAAGCTCTCATTTATCATAAATCCCTAAAATAAGCGATCATATGCCTGGCCTGTTTCATCTGGGCTCTGTGAATCCACACACAATCGCTTCCTGGGTCTGGATATTCTTAATCTTGACCCAATTGTCATTCCTTTCTCACTGCCTATACTTGCTATCCATCTTTTTTCAGATGATTCACTCTAATCAATTTGAAACGATGACATCAAAAAGGTCTTTTCAATCGTGCTCGACATGGTCGGTATATCTGATATTCTCCATTCAAGATATTATTTTCTTGAGGATTCTCTTCCTTTCGGAGAGTTCAAGCTCGGATAAATCGAATCAATCGAGATATAGGATGTCGAATACATAAAATATAAGAGTTCATTCCTTGTCGTTTTCATAATTCTGCAGAAGTCAGAAATTCGGTTTGCCGTCTTCTCAGAACGCAACAACTTCTCAATCAAGCACAGCTTCATGAGGGATAATTTTTAACGTCTCTGCTATTTCTGAGAATTTCTTATCATATGATTTCAGATTCCTAGAATACAATTTTGCTTTTCATCATCCAATTTCCGCTATTGTCCTGTATCAATCCCACTTTATCTCAAATAGCCATCATTCCATGTTGAATGGCTTATCGACCAATTTAGCAAGCATCGGCCTTACTTCAGTCAGCATTATTGATTTTTTAAGTTTTTTTTTACTCAGCTCTTCAGTGAAATCCTCATTGTCTACACATTCTATTCATAGTTCGATTTCTTTCATCGATCTTCATGAGTAAGCTGACTCATCATCATTGTTTATTATTGAATTGGCTTTGTCGTCTTTCTTTTTCAATAATATCCATTCATTTCACTTTGCTTTTGCCAGTTTTATCAGGCTGAATTCTCATTTTAATTTCTTTCATTTCAATATAAAGCTGAATTGTCACTTCTCTATCATTTCAAGCCCGGCTTTCTCATCTTTTTCCTTATCTCAAGTTGAATATATGGGAACATAGGTTCAGTAATCCCAAATCATAACCGTTCATCATCAATATTCTCATTTCGGGATAGTTCATTCGAAATCCTTGTAGTCATATGGATGATCTTCGACCATCACCGCAAGATGCTTGTCTGCTGGATTATAACTGGGTCATTTTGGCACAGCCCAACTCTTCAGGACTCAGTCTAACTCTAATCTTAAATCATAGTGCAATCGAGTCGCCGCATGCTTATGAACTACAAAAACTAACTCATCACCCTCTTTTTTCTTATTTCAAGAAGGCTCTTTTGTTTTTGAAAAATCTCTTTTTTCTTTATAGGTCTCTAGCATAGTGACTCATTTTAAGCCTTATTCTTCTTTGCCATTTCAAGGCTTTTCTTAAGTTGTGTCATGATGTCCGGCACTTCTGTAGGGATTTTAGGTTCAATCCTGACTTTCCTTGTCTTTCATTGCCTCTTCTCATCTATGAGTTTCAGCAGATCTTCTGTATATGTATCTTTAAAATCCTCCGGCTTGAAATTGACCGTCAGCTCTTCTATGAATTGCAGGGCCATTTCCAGCTCTTTTGGATTAAACGCCGCTTTGTCAGGGATATTCAATTCTTTGGTGCTTCTTATCTCTGAGGCATATCTCATCTGATCGAGTATCAGCAGATTCCCATCTGGCTTGATTATTCAGATATGCTCTCTTGTTTTCAGCACAAATTTCGCAAGTCATACTTTTTTCGCCTTTTTAAGGGCCTCCCTGAGGAGAACATATGCTTTTTGAGCTCATTTCGTCGGTTCCAGATAGTATGGTTTTTCAAGATAAATATCATTCACCTGCTTATCTTCTATGAATTCGAGTATCTCAATAGTCTGCGTTTTCTCGGGAGATGCCTTGATGAAATCCTCATCAGTCAATACCACATAATCTCACTTCTCATATTCATATCATTTCACAATGTCTCAAAAAGGCACTTCCTCTCAGGTGTCCTTGCAGACTTTTGCATACTTGATCTGACATAGGTCATTCTTACGCAGGTAATCAAAACTAAGCCTATCTTCTTGGGTTGCATTATATAACTTTATCGGTATGTGTATGAGTCAGAAGCTTATGGTTCATGTCCAAATTTGTCTCATAATCTCTAATTAATCTTAACCCTATATTATATCTGCATACGTTATAAAGTCAAAAATTCATAAGCCCGTAATGTTTAACGATGTCCTAGATATCTGTTGAAAGCAAAATTATTGCTTTATGGAAAATTAAAATTATATTACTGACATTATACTCGTATATAATCATCTGAACTATGCAAAAAAATGAAAGATTTAAAGATAAGGTGGTCTTCATAACGGGTTCTGCCAAGTGAATAGGCAGGGCAATATGACTTCAATTTGCAAAGGATTGAGCCAAGGTTGTTATAAATTATCTGTATTCATGAAATGAAGCTCTTAAGACTGTATCTGATATCAAGGAGTATTCTGACTGAATTGCAATCCAAGGTGATGTTTCCGATGAAAAGCAGGTCAAGAAAATGATCAAGGAAACCATCAAAAAATTCTGAAGATTAGATATCTTAGTCAATAATGCATGATGATATATAGACTGAGACGAGTGGAATGGCACATCAGACATATGGGAGAGAACCCTTAGGCACAATCTCATTTCAGTGATGAATACATCAAAATATGCTACAGAAATCTTTATAAAGCAAAAATCCTGAGTCATAGTGAATATCGCATCTAGACATGCGCTTTCATGACATTTCTATGAGCTTGCATACTCAGCATCAAAAGCATGAATAGTCAGTGTGACACAATCATATTCGAAACTGCTTATGCCATTCTGAAGGGCGAATTCCATCTGCCCATGACCGACTAACTCCGGTTACTGGTTCTATGCCCCGAAAGAGGAACTGGAAGCAACAATTGAAGCAAGTCCTTACAAGAGGCTCCTTGAACCAGATGAGATAGCCAGCACAGTTCTATACCTTGCCTCAGACGAGGCATCTATGATCACCTGACAGAATCTCCTAATCGGTTGGGGGAGGTAGCTACCTCTTTTGAGCAACCCTATAAATCGCTCAGGATTTATCGTCGGATATATACAATGTTCACTCAGCTGAAAATAGGAGACCTGCTGGACGTCAAACTACGTCTCAGGAAGCAATCCATCATGTTATGAAATCCTCAGTTCAGGCGTAATTTCAAGCAGTATCCAATTTTATCCTCACAATCTTATATCCAGTTGGTTCGCTTCTGTTCCATGAACCATGATAAGCTACCAATAAGCTTCAGGAATATCATCCAGTCCAAGCGTCTGTGATAAATGTGAGTCCGAGCGGTGCTGAATGCGCTTGCAAATCAACAAATGATGGAATTGATGAACTGCAGATTCTTTCGGCATTGGCTGTTCTGTCGAATACCTTATCTGTAACATTTTTTCAATAGCAATATGGCCAACCGTAGAATCATCAGTCTTCTATGATATTAACTTCGTCTGGCGGAATATTGTCTCCTAAGAAGTCCCTTCACATATCTGTGGCTAGAATATTTCAATTCTTCGGGTCGATAGTCATGAATACTGAATTCCTGAGTCATGTGGCAAATTTTCTCAACCCTGTTCAGTCTGAGTTCATGACAAGCACAGATCATCTCCGATCATCTTTTTCAATGCATGTATCACAACTGGATCAGATTGATATGAGAATCCTCCCGTCCGGCAGTCAGAGAAGAGTCCTGGTGGTATGCCTTCATCAGGAGGGGAGATTCACAAGCACCTTTTTGCCTGTTGCCTTAAGATCAGTATAGTCATATACAGAAACCTTATCAGTCTCTGCAACATATAGCTTTTGTTTTCCATCAACCTCTCTGAAGAGCAATCAATGAGGATCTGAAAGTCCAGATAAAATCCTTATTATCCTATTTTCTCAAGCTCATGAGTCTTTTAAGATTATTGCGACTTTACCAGCCTTCGTTTCACTGACCGCCAGATTGCCCGCCGGGTCAAATGCCATCACTCTCGGTCAGGTCAATCATTGAGCATGATGCTCAATTGAAAATCACGTCTGAGTAGTCAATCATAGGATGTTTTTGACCGGTTCGGAACCGGTTTGAGTGTTGATAGCAGCTGAATTATTTTTAGCGTCATTATTCTTAAGTTCTTCTGGATTATCAGGTCTGATTATGAAAAATCAGATTCAAGCTATTACAATAATAGCTATTGCAATATCCAGGATCATATACTTTTTTTTCATGGGCATCTTTTAAGAATTAACCCATAATTATATCCCAAAGGCTATTTTTGTAAAATTTAAGCCCTCTTCTTTTTCTTCTCTGATTCTTTTATGATATTCTCATTAGCCCTGTGTTCTACGATTATCTTAATGAGTTCGACAGGAAGCGTTTCTCAGATGGGGAATTGGATTGTTCAGACAGATGTCTTATACCCGGTCAGCTCATCCTTGAACTTTTCGATGGTGCTTCAGTCCCATGGATAGAATCAGTAGTGATTTTTTGCAGCGGCGAAGCCTACGAGCATTCAGTGGAATTTGAAAGCGGGCATAGAATAGCTTATTTTTTCTTGTGCTTCAGGTACTGTATCTCTGATGATCTGTCTGATTTTCTCAAGAGCGAATCTTTTATCAGGTTCTTGAGCCTCTATGTACTCATCTATATTTGAATATGTTTCCATGATTTTTAATGTTATGATTATTCTATTTTATGCATTGAATAAAGAAAGTAAAAAGAAAGGAACAAATCACCCCAAGATTATATTTTCAGAAAGACAAAACAAGCCCCTTGACATGGGGCTTGTTTTCAATTTTTAAAGGAAATTATATCAGTTGTTGAACGCTTGATTTAGTGGTTGACACCTGAGATTCCCATCACTTTGTATGCCTTATGATCAATATTTCCGCTTCCATTATGAATGCATGAATTTCATCGATGAGCTCTTGTGTAATCTCTTCATCGAAAAAGCAACTATTCTCAATCGCATGGCAACAATTGCAATGACCGCTTTTGCTTGAATTAAAATCATATATCACTTGCTCAGCTCTTAATCCTGAGTATCCAGGATCAGCATGCTCACTTAGAAGTGAATCTCTCTCATATATTGATGATCTTCTTCATGTGCTATATTCTACATATATCGGACCATCTCAGGAGGGGTGAATCGTAGAAAGGACAGTTTCAGCATCCTCATTTTCTAAAGAGAACTCTAATCTGTATCATCATTGCTTATTATGCTCAATTGAAATGCTCCCGCATGAAAATGTAATTTGCTTTTTCTCGTGCGGATTTAATTTGGATTGTTCGAAATTTGAGAATTGGATGACTTTGAAAAATCTCTGAAGTTCGGATTCGACAATTTGGGATAATAATTCATTCGATAATTCTTCGAGCTTATAGTCTCAGATTCTCTTTATAGTATTTTTCGGATTAGAGTTCGGTGCAGATATTGTCATTTGCTTGAATTAATGAATAATAATGTTTTAAAAATATAAAATAATTGACAAATGTCAAAATTTATTGAATTATTCATGATATTCTCGGCCTTTGTTGGCCGTTTTAAATGAGATTAGTTTCTATGTATTCATGATTGTCACGAATACAGGATATCTATATGCTCGATTGAATCTTCTTGGCTCATTTCATCCCAATGGCAATCATAGATTATCTTCATGTCAAAAGAGAATGCTCAATCTGTATCGGATTCCATCAATTCATTATAACTTTTCAAGAAGTCTTGTTTCCATGAATTGTCTGCATTAACGAATTCATCAGATTGTACGTATATTGTAAAAAAAACTTTAGCTATTGCTAGCAATTGCAATCTGGATAAGGAGAAATTATATATGGGAGCAAACGTGAATTTCTCAAAAACCATATCTCATTGTTCTGACTCCCTGAGATAAGAGGGGCTTATATTGACTCAGATCGAATCTCCAACATAGGCTTCCGAATTTCTTAGATACATCCTATCCTGATCAGAAAGGTTCCTAGTTGTGAAAATTTCAAAAATGTCATTGAACTCGGAATCTTTATTGTTTCAGAAAGAAAAATCAGTTGAATTGCTAGAAATGAAACTATTTATTATTGTGGAATAATTCTGCAATTCTCCTGTATTGCTTATAAGATAGTCTGGCTCATTGATATTCTTGAGCACCAAAGCAGTAGAAATTATCTTTCTGAAATTCATCTCATTTTCCTTATCGGTCAATATATTTTCATAATTTTCAAACCTTCTGTTATCTCAGTATGCACTAATAGGTAAATACTTAAAATTTTCAATAAACTCAAAATTATACAATAGAGTATCATCTCATAGCTTCATTGCATTCTTAATCGGGTATATCTTCTCATCAGAAGCTTGATTGCTGTCCGAATCCTTGTTCATATAAAAGAAATATGTTCCCATCTTTTCGCTGGATTATTTATTAAACGGATACCATGTATTTAAAACATCATTAACTCATTTTGCACTCTCAAATTTTCATCATATTACCTCAATTCACTTAAAATTACTCACCATAGTCATGTTTCAGTCTCTCCACTGTGATTGAATTTGATTTCAAGCATTTATAATATCATCTTTTGACCATGATTTTGGGAATAGGTCTATATCTCTGAAGGTAGTGCTTCAGAATTTCTTCACTTTGATCTTTATGGTAATATTCGTTCAGAAAGAGCTAAGATCAGTAATACGGTTTCAACTTAGGTCTTGCGCCTCAACAAGCCCTGCTTTCATTGCCTTTTCGAATTCATTAGCATCATGTAGTCATCATTTGAATATTTTCACTCAATTCACTTCAGCCCAATCTCAAAAAATCGTATGGGCCATTCTTCATTCTTTCAATCTTGTAGATGTTTCCATTGTCCTCAGATACCTGAAATCCGCTTCTGAGAGATTCCTCAGTTTATTAATAAGATAATCAGACTTTAATCTTACTTGTCATGAAAATTCTCAAAGTTTTCAGATTCTAGATATTTTAGATAAAGGATCATATGCAATCCCGCCAATGAATGCTCATGCATATGTAGGTCAATATGCTCCGTCGTATTCTGTTAAAGAATAGTTTTTGATTATATCATATGTTTTAGTAACATCAGTCTTGAATCTGTTGAAGTCATTTACGGCGGCATTCCTTATCTTATCGATTGTCGCGTCAGGATTTGATATCGCCTCGAAAGAGCCTGCCATAAAGTTTCTTATGTCTGTTCCATCTATGCTCAGCAATGATTTTCCTGCACTATATATATCATCAGCCATATCCTTGTAGCTCATTGCATAATCTACTCATCAATCAGTTACTCAGTTGAATATTCATTTTGCAATCTGTTCTGCGATTCTGCTGTTTTCTGAAACGGTTGGCGATCTACCTTCTTGTGCTCTGAATTCTTGAAGCTTATCTTGAATCAGTTTGTTTTTCGTTTCATAATATTTCTGCCTGAAGCCAGCATCATTATCGAGCAAATATTTGAAACTTGCAGAATAATATAATCTCAAGGCTTCTTGGTACAATCATTCCTTTCATTTGATTATTATTGTATTTCATGAGCCACATGCCTTAAGAGTCTCTTTTGTCAATGTTTTAGTCAATATTGTCGTATCGCACTGGGTAAGGCTCTCAATCAGGTTTTTGTAATTATTCAAGTCGGCCACAGTTATTTTCCTGATTGTTCAGTTTTCCGGCAATCACCAATATTTCTTTATATCTTGAGTAATCCTCATCATTTGTTCAAGTTTGGATTTGCTTGTTTTCAAGTCATCGAGATTATTTACAGAAATCTCTTTTGTTATGATTAGCTGATCATTTGATTTATATTCTGCCCAGATTGTAGAAGGATAATTATTTCAATAGCTTACATAAATTGTAAAAGGATTTGCCTTATAGATGTCCGTTCAATACTGACCTCAATTCACATAAGCATATTTTCAGTTGACCACGCTCGTGTGTCATGGCAGCTTCGGATCATTAGGCTTGATTTGAGCAAGTGAGTTTTTGTTGGTATCTACAAAATTCAAAGATGCGAAATATAATGTATTTACACTCGTAAATTCCTGGGTAACTGCTACCAATTCATTATTAATGCTCAATTGCTGCGCTTGTAGAACAATCAGTTCATTGTTCTTGGAATTCAAGTATGCCGTGTTACCATTAAGCTCAGACTGTGCACTTAATATCTTATTTTGGCAGTCGGCCAGCTCAGTCTTTTTTGTCTCAAGAAGTGATCTCTTGGAAAGCAGGGTTTGTTTATCGGAATTTATCTGAGAGGTTATCGCATTCATTTCAGCTAAACTTTCTTCGTACATCTGTTTTTCAATATCATAGAATATCTGATTGAATAATGCCTCAAATCAGACATCAGTTGCCTTTGAGTAAGCTCAATCCATAACTGACTTATAGTTTGCCATATTATCAACATTATTATTGATAATAACAGACCTGATTCATGCATACAGCATTTTCTGCATATCTGTTATATCAGTGGCATTAACAGCCTGCAGATAGGCGGTGTTCTTTTCACTGCCTCCTGTGCTCGTATGATACGCAACATGCACATTTGCCTTGTAGTTCTTTCAGTTGTTCTGCGCATTGAAATCTACAAACATCTGATAATCTCATCATAGAAAGCTGACTTTGCTAGAAGATTGATGAGGGTTTGAGACTCTATCGTTAGCTGAAGTATTAAGAATGTAACTTCATTTTTTCAGATTATAAGCGTTTACTGCCTCATTTGCATATCATGAGACTTGATATTTCACAAATGCGAGGTTGGATAGATTATTGAGAAGCAACGATTGGATGTCTGTTCATAGGTATGAATCATATCCGATTCAAAGGATACTTGATTTTATCGTCTCAAAGTTTAGCTTATTATCATTATAAATAACCTTGTATCTTTCATATTCTGCTTTTGCAGCTTCATAAAGAGCCTTATCCTTATCGGCTTCCGATTTCCAATTTAAATATTCTGCATATTTCTTGCTGTAATTTCATTGTGCAACTGCTATGCTGCTTTCAAGTCCTGCAATATCAGAATTTAATTTAGTGATGTCTGAATTGAGAATATTTATCCTTTGATTGATCTTGGCCGTATCTACTGATGTTGTTGTGGCTGATAGCGATTTTGCTGCAGTCTTTGAAGTCTTCCCGCTATAATACGCATTCACTATATTTTTTAGCTGAGCATCAAAATTCTCATCCAAGGAACTCGTTGAATTCAGAAGATTATTTATATTGCTGAGGAAGCTGTTGATATTTGATACTCTTGCGTTGTTGGAGCTGATATCAAGCTTGATTTGTTCAATTGTAGATAATATAATTTCAAGTGAACCTTGTTTTGTCTGCTTTTTTGCTGCCAACTCAGCCAATTGATTCTGATATTTTATTATATTGGCTTCTTCTTGCTGTATCCTAGATGCCAAGCTTCAATCGTCGATAATCATGTTATTGTCTAGTGGCGGCAGATTTCAATAATTCAAAATTGAGTAAGTTTGTCATACGCTTCAGTCGGAATCCATAACCCTATATGATATGGCATCTCATAACTCGAGTATAATAAGCTCACCATTTGTATAGTTCAGGGATTCGGCATTTAATGAAGACCCATCTCAATTTATAGAATATAATATTTTCTGAGTTGGATTCTGTACAAAAAAACTGATTTCTATTTTGTCTCAGATCTTATTTTGATTAACCCTTACTCATTGTGGTGTTGTGCTGATTTCTCAATTAGTAACCTGAGTAGGATCTGATTCATTCTGTCAGCTGCCTCATCATCAGCATCCGCCCAATCATATTGCAATTGAAGTCGCGAATACAGTTGTAAGGTTTTTTACCCTGTTCAGAAGATACGGATTTCTTTTTACATTTTCAGAAGAATGATTTCTCATGATTTTTTGTTTAATGAATAATGTATATTACATTATATTTTTTTAGAATAAGAAAAATACGGAAAAAAGCTAGAAAAAGTTCTAGGTTAGATTAAATTCCGTGCTATTTCGATTATTTCCGCAGGCATTCACATCTTCTCCGCAACATGTATCGCATTAGACGGAGCATGTCAATCCTGAAGATTGAAATCGAATTTGATTTTTCAGTCTGCATCAAATTCCACTTTATTATGGTAAGCTTTCAGGATTTGTGAATACTTGTTGCACAGGATATCGACAACTTCATGATTATGCGAAGCTAATGCTACATAATTCTGTTTTCTCAATATGTAGACTATTATCGCATATACGATCGCTGCTTGATATTTTGGGGAAGTGGTTGAGAGGAGTTCATCTACTACGAATAAGATATCTCTTCACTCATCGACAAGGGCAATTATCTGATTCAAGATGACAATCTCATTTCAGTAAGAACTGAGTTTCTTATCCTTTTTCGATACCACTCTGTCCATATAAACAACATTATCGATATCAGGCATTTCTCATTGTTTTCATGTTGTCATTCAAGTGGTTTTTCCTGTTGCCGCAGACATTGCCAGCGCTTTAAGGTTAAAAGTCTTTCCTGACATATTCGTTCAGGTCAGGATCTTTCATTTTTCTCATCCGGAAAATTCGTCAGTATTCCTTACCTGTTTCGCAGGATTGGAAAAAATATTGAACATCTCCTCGATTCTGATATCTCATGAGCCATTCAGGCAAAAATCTCAGTAGTTGTGATCTTTTGATAATTTTGAATAGAAAGAGAGTGTCAGGAAATCTTTGATAGGAGCATGCACTCTTCTTGATTCAATGAAATGATTGATCCTGAAGGATAATATGTCCCTGAATTTTCTGAAATTTCAATTCATGAGCTCCTTCAGGTTTGTTTTAGGATCTCAATCATTTCAGAATCTTCTTCCATATCATCCGAACACTTCAAATTTTGATTCCAGTTCAGAAGCCACATTTATCATTTTCATCATTTCATCACGTATGGATAAAAGTTTTGAACCTAGCTCAGGATTATGATAATCTGATATCAGATTATCTTCTCATCATTCTCGTTCATATCTGTATTCATTCCCATGAAGGAATTTTCATAGCGTTTTTTTCAATATATCTATATTCTTTGCCGTCACTTCAGGATTTGCAAGCATGAAGTCTAAGTCACTTAAGAGAACACTGCCATTGCGGCCGAATTTTGAGTAAAACTCACCTATAAGATTATTGAAATTTTTGAAATCAAAGAATAACTCCCGGGCGACAGCGTCGAATCTTAGCTTGAATACCTCATATATATCAAATTCTTCAATACTGGAAAATGCTTTTCAGGCATGCTTGCCGAAGTCATTCCTTAATGCTTCTCTCAGATCAGATTTCAGATTCCTCTTAAAATCACTAGAAATGAATTTGCCCCAGCTGGACTCTAATTTATCAAAATCTTCCATAAAAGCATCTACCGGATTCTTTTTCTGCGAGAATCAAAGCAGGATTACACTTGCTACCAGTTTAGGAGGCCAGTCTTCCTCATATTTGTAATCTCCATTACGATAACCTTCTATTATGGCTCAGAGCAGCTCATGGATTTTATCCTCATATTCTCGTACATCTATCTCAAATATCGATTTGCTCTCTAGCGACTCAGCTTTTGCCGTTATATGATTATAGAAGTAGTGCAGATAGTTATTTACCGTGTTTAGGTCATAATCTCACTTGAAATAATTCAGTTCTTCAGGGATGAGGATTTCCATCCTATTCCTGAGACTGTCTATCTCTTGCTGGAAGCCGATCTCTTTTGCCATCAATTGACCTGATTTAATATTCATGTAATTCAGCAAGCTAAAAGCATAAGAGAAGATCGTGGATCACTTATGATCGGTTGTGCATCTTTCTGCTTCAGCTGAAATGACCTTGTAGGCTTCTTTAAGCATATTGAAAGTCAACTCCTCAAGTGGAATTGTGATGTTCAGGTGTCTTAATGCTTCTTTCAGCAATTCATATTCAACCTTGCATTTTCCGTCGAAATCTTCAATTTTGTTATGATATCAGCCATGACGTCTGTTCACTAGCTCGGAAATTGTCTCTTCATCGGGCATTCACATCGGGTCATTATGTAGCTTGTCCTTGATTTTCGTGTAGGCTTCCTGTAGTTCTCTTGCAGACTCAAGCTCAAATTCGAGATTAAATCATCCTTTTAGTATCTCCTTGTTCAGCTCAAGAAAAGTTATCAGCTGTTTATTCCTTACTTCGCTCGGCTGGCATTCACAAGGCAGAATGAATTTATTGAATTTGTGAAGATTATCCATAACCGACTCGTCATGATGTCTGGTATATCCAGAATTATTTATGAATCATAGGAAATATAAGTAAAGCTTTAGCTGATTTCAGGCTTTTTTAGCTTTTTCAAAATCAACTTTCTCCCTAATGTCAGCAAAAAGCTCTTTTCTTTTTTCAAATGAATATGGCGTGATCATGGGGCTATTGAGGAGCATCTGCAAAATTCATTTCGAGAGCATCGTATTTCATATCATTTGCATTCATCAGAACCTGTCGGGCGTCCTATCTCTGATTCATGTGAAAATGGAGCTGCCCTTGAATAAATTATCCTGAAAATCCCTGTCATCGCTCCAAATGCGCATGAAATTATCATCTCATGCCTTAGCTCTGATCAAGTAGTCCAGCAAACAGGGTCTGATTGATTTGTTTTTCGGAGATGTGAGGTATTCTTGATCCGGCTCCTTCATACGTGAACATTGTTTTTTCTTGGCTTCAAGTGAAATTTCTTCGTGTACGCCTCTTAGATAGTTCTCTGCGATTTTGAGGATTTCTTCATTCAATCAAAGAGTCCTCGCAACTTCTATGGCATATGAGTCATCTGCTCAAGGCTTGAGCTTATATAGCCATTCTAGTTTTCATTTGGAGTGGGCTACGCTGAGGTGATATGTTCATACGCTCTCAAGGTGATCGCATAATTCTATGAATTTTTCATTATGGCTTGCGCAGAATATTTTTGCTCAAAGCTTCTTCATATATATTATCGTGGCGGCAGCAAGGCGGAATTGATCTTCGGGTCCAGTCTCGGAGAATATCTCGTCGTAGCATCAGAAAGGTTTTTTGCCGAATGTTTCTATTCATTTGACGAGTGTCCTAATTCCGTCTCAGAAAGCGCTCAGATCATGCTCATGATCTGTTGATGACCTATCGATATAGAAGAAACTGTCATGAATATGAAAATTTCAATCTTTACATGGTACTGCTCAGAAGCTCTGTGCCATGCATTGCATGAAAAAATTTGTCTTGAGGATGCTGCTTTTTCAGGACATATTGCTTCATGTTAGCAGCGTGAGCGAATTGTCTTCTGCGCTGTCGTTTGCTATCCAACTTTCTTTTGGCTCAACTATATACCATCAATCTTTCCATGAAACCGGGTCTCATTCTCGGTATTCCGCAAATGTCAGTCAATCTCTCTTTGTTATAACTGCCATTTCGATAAGCAATGCCGCTTTTACGAAAAGATCAAAATATTCCCTTATTCGAATTGTGATATTTTTTGCAGCAGGGGACAGTATGTAATCTTCTTTGATCTCAGATACTTTGGCATATCAAGCTTTTAATTGCGATGAAATCGCCTTTAAGGAAGATGACTCGAACGAGTCTAGAGAATTCATGAGTGCGATCTGATTCTCATGTCACATCTCAATCAATTCGAAATATCTGCTTATTGCAGAGTAGGGAACCAATCCTCTGATATATGCCTCGATAAGCGGCAGTGGCCTGTCATCGACATTGATTAACGAAAATAGCGCCTCTACTCAATCGGATAATCAATAAGCCTTATTTTTTATTTCAGAAATTTCTTTCAAATGTTCACTATCATGCATTCTTCTTACGAAATCCTGTCTGGAGATTATCTGTTCCGGATCGATTATAGGAAACCTGACCATATTCCAGATAATCTCTCATTCGCGAGAAGATCTTAAGAAAACCGGATATTTCACTTCATCGCATCAGAACGGATTTTCGATTCACATTGCAAAATCTTCATCCTTGCTATGAATGAATGGTCTCGATACCGTCTCAGTCTGATATAGTTTATCCAAATCATAATCCGGCATCCTCTTATCTTGCTCAAGGAGAACATTGGCTGCAGTCTTGGTGGATTCGACAGATTTTGATACTGTTGATTTTCCTTTCTGTGAAATCGAATCTTGAGTGCCATCAATGCAATTCGCTTGTCATCTTTTGTCGGGTGCCTGATTCATTGTTCGTGTTATGGACAATTAGATAATTTTAATCTTAGTTAAGTTATTCACAATATAATTGCAACCCCGCATTTGTCAAACAATTTGATTCGCCAAAAAATCCCTGTTGTTTGAAAACAACAGGGATTCTGGTCAGATGCTATTGAGTCTTGATTCCTAATATTTCTCAGGTTTTTCTTAGAGTCATATAGACAAGCCGGTTATGGTCGGGATATTTGGCTAATAGCTTATACGAATCGTGTCAGAGTCAGAACATCTCATTGAGGGCGATTGCGACTGAAGGACTCCTGTTTTCTCACTTCGTGCAATGGACGAGCAAGCTCTCAATCCGGTACCGATACTTCATGAAATTGAGTATTATTTCTGATGCTATTTCCTGATTTATAGATATCGGTCAGCTTTGTCGGCCATGCGCCTCATTATCGTCAAATCTGTATGAGTCAACTCATATATACTTTTCTGAATTCTGTAGGTTGAATATGTGCGCAAAAGCTTCATTGCTATTGAAGATCCTGATAGCATATGTTGTCTTTTCAGGAATATGCGCAACTGATTTAGAAAGAGATAATATGTTAAGATCCATATGCCTTTTTATAATTATACTCAATTCATATATAATCAAAATTACATTTTGTCAATGATTTTATAGGATTTGAATAGAATACTCATCAAGATCATAGAAATCAGCATATCTCCTACACTCGACCTCAACATCCTCTCTTTTAAGTTCATATCACTCCAATATGCTTATATTTATCGACACTTTGTTTTTTGTAAAAGTTCTTTTCCATGATCATATGACCATTCATCATCTGATAACAAGGGGAAAGAATATTCAATTGATTGTAAAAAGCTCAGGGTGGTGAACGATATCAGCAACCGGTCTTCTGTCCTTGTATCATAGGAAGTATTCGTCAAATCATCAGAGTAGCCTGACTTCATCTTTAGGCGTGTTATGGTTTGCAGTCGGATAATATAAATATTCTTTCAAATTATGAGTCAGAACTTCACACTCATCTCTGATGAGAGATATCGCTTTCCTGCATTGAGTCATTCAGAGTCAGCACCACCAAGCCAGATCTTCTGCTGTCGCCGGTCAGTGTCAAGTAACATACATTTTTGCAAGCTCATACAATTGCTCATCAGGCGACAGTTCATCTTTCTTCGGCGCCCATTCATCAAGCAGGACAAATGTCTCCTCCTTATCAGTAGGCGGTCAGAAGCAAATCAGTCATCTGGTTGCAGCATAGCATGCCAAATGATATGTCCATTGCGTTTGCATCATGATTCAGCTTTCTTTCAGAACATTTCATAATTCCTTTCTTGTCAATGCCCTTCATCAATGCAGTCTCTCTCTCATGACACTCAATGCCTTTTCAGCATCTTTATCGGATATTCACAGAAATGCGCGTCTTTTGGCAAATCACGGAAGCGTTTTTGAGGCGCATAGCTCAAGCATCCAGTGTATATTTTTCGGATTTACGAAGTGTATGGTTCAGCGCATGGGCCAACTTCTTATGATTTTTCATTCTACTAAAGCATTTCTGATTAGCTCTTTTTTCGGGTGTTCGATTCTGGATCCTACTGCCCACAAAGCCTGAGGGATGTCTTGAGCCTGCATGCATCAGAAATGTTTCACAATTTCCTCAGGGCTGCTGAAGGCGTAGTTATTAAGCAAATGTGATTCTAATCGAATCTTCAAAAAAGTTTCCATATACTAGAATTATCCGGTACTGTCAGAATTATATCCATATTCAGCGTGATTCAAATTTATATGGATATAAAAAAATCCTTCAGCCGGGCTGAAGGATTTTTTTTGATTGTCATTATTTGATATCAGTGACTTCGAGGTCAAAAATCAGATTTTTTCATGCAAGTTCTGAGAGATTTGTAACTTGTACAGTTATATCCTGATCTCATATTTTCAATATCTTCAGACTGATCCATTCTCAGACTTTTCACACCATTCACACCTTCAAATCTTTTCAATAAAAAGGATTGTTCTGCTTATCCTTGATAAAATCTTCAAGCGGAATATCCAGATCATATTCTTTCGTTCAATATCAATATTCAGGCGTGACTGTGACTGTTTTCTTCTCTCAGACTTTCATTCAGAGAAGTCAATTATCAAATCATACGATAAATTGTCATGATCATATCTTTATCTCATATGGTCAATATTCATTTCATGCTTTATAATTCTTTGTTTTTTTGGCGAATTCTTCAAGATTAGAATCAAAAATAGTTCAATCTTCTAGTTTTCATACGTAATTCACTGTTACTGAATCTCCGTTTTTGACAGTTCTTGCTGAGCCTGAAACAGTAGAAACATTTTCAATGGGTTCATTTTTCTTTTTATTGTTTATTTTTTGAGGATTCAGATTCTTGATTTCAGCTTTTGGAGGCGGATTTATATTATTATCAAGCGGAGCCGTCTCTTTGAACTGTGCTTTATATAACAGTCCTGCCATAAACAGTATGAGCACGAAGACTGAAAAAACTATTTTTTTCGTATTATTTTTATTTTTATCGGGCATCGCTCATTATTTAAAGATTAAAGTTACAAAAGAGATTATAATTCATTTGGATATTTTTTCAAATGCAATCGTAATTTGCAAGTCCAGCCGTTGAAATCATATATTCGATAAGTTATCATGTATCTCATCATTAGTTTATTAAGCAATAACTTTGACATTTTGCAAGAATTTGCTATTTTCACTTCATATAATTAACTTATCAAAGATTGCCAGCAGAATCATGTTCTCAAATATCCGTTGCAGATACAGGTGCTGATTTATCAGATATCCCAGAGATTTGCCGATCGATAAAAGCTGATGCGCTTAGGCAGATTGAAGAAGATTGAATCTTGGATCTGAGCGAATTCGATGAAGAGAGTGAAGGTCGCGCCAAGTATTATGGCAGTATGAGATTCGTAATCAAATCAGAAAAGATATTCTGAGACATATTTTGAATTTCTCACATCAACAGAGGACTCATATCTATCATACTCGATAAGAGCGAATCTCCATGGAGAATGATAGCATTTGCAGAGCACATCCCAGAAACGCTTTATCCTAAATTGATCACTAAAATTTCAGAATATTGCAATGGAAATCTCATGAAGATTTTCAGGAGCCACGCTGAATGCATGTTCATGGCAAATGGATTAAACCACCTTTCGGCTCATCCCAGGGCCTGATGACTATTGATGGATATAATTCGGATCCTTCCTCCAATCCTGGCTTATCAGTTACTCTCATGAGTGCATCAAACTTTTGATGATACTACCACAGAAGCCCTGGCAATCAGGGCAAAATCATTTTTCAAAGAAATGCTGCCGAAGCAGAAATGCAGATATGCCCTATCAGTTGTCGGCAATAATCTCCACAGATCAATATTTACAGAATTTTCTGAAATCAATGAAATATGAATCCTTCTCTCTGATAGATTATCGGATAAGAGCAATAGGATAACAAAACAAGAAAGGAATGAGGCTATCCTGGCACTTATGACATTAGCGAAAGATAATGCGGGGCTTATCGGATATTTACCAGTTAAAGAGCTTAAAATCTGAGAACTTCTCACTAGCGGATTTAATTTTCCATCGATAATCCCAGAAAAAGATACGCCGCAAAATCATATTGATTTCTGAGAAAGCAAAAACCTGCTTTCATGAAGGCCATTTCTCATGAAGATGGTATTTCCAAATGATGAAGATGGGAAGAAGTCTTACAAGAGATTCATGAAGATGATCAAGAATACGTGAATTCCTTCTCAATATCAAGAATGAGAAGTCTCCATATCGAATTCAAAAATCAGGATCATTGCAAACGATCCGAATTATTTAGCTTGAGAAGCTTTTCTTTCATGAGAGTGATACATTACTGAAACTGAGCATGTCGATATTGCGGTCGTAAGGTGACACACACAACACATCAGTGCTTTTGCAGACGAATTATTCAAGATGCGCCCTAAACTATTCTTATTCTGAGGCTGCCAATGAATCATGACTCTAAAGGAAATCATTTCTAATCGTGTTTATAGAATGGATGAGAACGTTTTTTCAATTTCTGATTCTATATGCATCGCACCAGTCCGAATCTGAAGAAGCAAAATAAACGATCAGATTATCTTGAATATCATCGAGCAATTCGATTCTTGAGCAATTTCGCTTGATTTGAATTCGATACTGAAAGAGTCTGACTGAGAATATCAATCTTTCAGTCTTGCTATCAATCCTGCCATCAGAGAGATAATAAGGAAATTCAATTCTTAAACTAAGGATTTGTCTCAGCCACGAGTCTTTCGATCTCTTTTCTCCTTTCTTCAGAAGTTCATTCTCTGGAGTATTCGAGAATTCTGGCCATTTGGACAGTCTTGAATAATATTGCTTCAGCAATGGGAAATATAGTTTCAATTCACTCGAATTTCATAAGTTGGTAACATCATCCTGAACTTGCGGGATTCACTTCAATTACAACCGGTTCTAGCTGTTCATTTATTATGATGTCAACTCAGGCGAGATCCTGATGATTGATAAGTTCATCCAGCACATCTTTGTTTCTACGTGTTCTTTGCATGAGCGCGGTAACGCTTTTTATGGCAATATCATCTATATCTGCTCTGATTTTTGCTGTCTGTTCATCCGACCATCCTGCTAATCTTGATATCTCTTCGAAAGAAATATATTCAGCTGCGATTGATATATTGACAGGAACTCAGTCATCATCGATTCTTCATATCATTCATGCACTCTTATATTTGCCTTTTTTTGGTTCATAAGTGATAAGTACTCTCAGATTCCAGTCTTTTCTGATCGAATCGATGAATATCGGAAAACTATCTATCTTCCGCTGAATAAGCTGTGTCTTCTTTCATTTTATATAGTGCTCGTAGAAATCGGATCTCAAGTCATCGCATTTCAAGACATGCACACCATTTCAGCATTTTTCTTCTGACGGCTTCAACACCAATCATCATCTTTCGCTCATCAAACTGAATATCTTTCCAATTTTAGATTCGTTGCTTCAAGACAGATTGTGTTTTACTTTGAATGCTATTTCTGGAGGCATGTTTATATCATTTGCCCTCAATACGGTTCATGCAAGGAATTTATTCTCTCAATATTTCTCAAATCAGATAGCATCTCAATTGCAAAGAGCTTTGACCTGATCTCTGAATAGGGAATAGTTATACATCCCAGGAGCGATGCATGTGTGGAAATCAGTTCAATCGAAAATATACATTCAACGGTTGTCTATATTCCCCAAAATGATGTTGATCTTTTCTTGATATGCCTGCTTGCAAAGATGAATAGCCTTTGCCATGGTAAGCGACTCCTGATGCATTCATCATAGGAAAATATTCACCTCACCATAACTGCTCCCTGTTTCTGTATTGATCACCGGATTAATTCATAATGTCTGATGGGCATCGCTGAATTCTATTTGATTCCTGTCCATTTATTCCAGATAAATATTATTTTTCGTAAATATATCTGGCATACGGCAAATGTCAAAAAGTTATACCTTGTCGCATATGGGCATTATCATTGTTGAGTTGCACAACTTGAAAAAATTATAACCTCATGCTGTATTTCTTTTGATCTGATATTGCTGGCTACTTCATCTCACCAGATTGTCCTGAACACTTTTTTGGATTCGTCTATATCGTTAAAATCAAATTTTGTCGATATCTTCCTATGTTTTCTGAATCACATTTTTCGGATATGCATATTCAGGTTTAGGGTCGGTTTTTCGGGATTGGATATTTTTCATCTTATCTCTTCGAATTCTCAGCTCTCGTTATTTTCTATGAGATAGATTTTTCATCATATCTTAAGGACTCTTTTGAGCTCTTTTATTATGGATTCTCTCCTTGGGGCTTCAGGAATGCTTCAGATGCACCAGGTTCAATATATCACATCCACACTCTCATCCGGAAGGTCTATAGTTTCAGCTGAAGATACTATGAATTCAAGGTTTTCGCACTGTCTGCATTTATTCCTAGCTATCTCGATCTGCTTATCAGAAACATCCAGTCAGATTCCTTTTCTTATATCCGGAGCGAGCTGTTCCAGATATTTGCCTGTTCAGCATCAGACGTCCAAGACAACCTTATCGTGAGTCGCTTCTTTAAGGAAATCAAGGACTTTCTTCAGAGAATCCTCAGCTTCAGAAAATCTGTCATAGATTGATGCTTTCTCATAATAGCTTTCTGAATTTTCAATCAGGCTTCAGCTGATTCTCTTTTCCTGGAATGCCACAAGATCAAGCTTATCTTTTCACATTGCTGAAGCGAACTTAATCTCACTGTATCATGCTCCTCCGAATGTCAGAGACCTGGATTCTTCTGAATCTATGAGATTCCTTATTTCCGATTTTTCTGAATCATAGACATAAGCGATGAGCAATTTGCCCCTTGGTGAGAGATGATCTTGCAGTTTGTCGGTAAGATTATCCTTGAATTCCTTCAGGTAACTGGTTGAGGCATACATCTTATGAGAATAATCTGCAATGTTTGAGAGCATTATCAGGTCGAATTTCTTATCTCATAGGGTACCTTCGCTTCCGCAGAGTTTCTCAATTGATATATCCAGATAATCGATTTCTGCTCATTGCAGCCTGCCTTTTGCAAGATTATAATCCTCTTCATTCTGGAGATAGGGATTGTAAGATATCTTGTTCTCAATGGTATCATACCTGATATTGAATAGGGAAGATTCCCTCATGTTCCGTCCTTCAAAGTTAAAGTACTCATAAGCTCTGTCAAAGAAGTTTCTTGTATCATTCTTAAGATTGCTTCTGAATAGACAATATATATTGAAGGATAATGGATTTTTGCCTTCTCTCATAAAGAATTTAAGAAACCCATGGTAATCAAGATGTTTCATTGCAGTTATCTTCAATTCAGACCATAATCTGGCCAGATTATTCGAATCGAAACATGTGACCTGAGATGCTCATAGATAGATTGCATTTATGGCATGATCTCAGGATGCGGTGATAGTTAGGACTTTTGCTTTTGTGAAATCGAATTTCGAGAAATATCCGCTCAAGTTCTCAGTTGCAAAAGAATATATCTGGCTATAGCTAGAAAATCTTTTCCCGCCTCTGATATTCGCATCAAAATCTCATTCGAAAAGCTTCTTAAATTCTTTTTGGGCACTGATTTCCTTAAGATATGATTTCGGGCATCCTGCCATTCATTTTGAAATAAGCTTTTCTTGCAAGGCAAAATATTCCATCATCTCTGTACTTCTTGAGAGCTCCATGAAGCTCTTTGTCTTAAGGGTATCCTTGCTCACATATTCACTGAAATATTCAGAAATCCATGTGCATGGCGATAACTGTCATATATGATTGAGAAAAAGGAATTTTTTTCCTCCCGGACAAGTCTCACCTCCGCACTTATCTTCCTTTTTCCTCGTAAAAGCAAAGTTTACTTTTATAGAGTCCCTGTATTTATGCTTCAATAATGTAAGCTCTCTTTCTAGGGATGCGGCATCACGAGTGGTAACACTGGAATCATCTCATCTCATCCTGCCGACACTCTCCATTATCGAAAATATGATTTCTTGGACTCAGAGACCGATCACATGCTCGATCATATCTTTGAGATGATTTTGATTTCATTTGTGGATTACAGTTCAGATCCTTGTATAGACTCCTGCATCGACAAGCTTGCTTATTCATCTTAATGTCAGGTCATAAGAATATTTTCATCTTACAAGCTCCTGCATCATCCTATCAGATCAATCCAGACTCACATGCACATATTTGATGGCAGGGTTCTTTAGGGTTTCACAATGCTTTGCAGTGAGGAATGATGCATTTGTAGAGATATCAATTCTGAATCCCAGTTTGGCAGCACACTCTAGAATCTCGCACATATCTTTTCTCATGAATGGCTCTCATCCGGTTATTTTAAGCTCTCTTATGCCGAATTCCCAAATTTCATCAAGTGCTTTTATGATTTCTCAAGTTGTAAGCTCTTTACTGGTATCTGTTTTACCAGAGCTGAAAATGCAGTATTTGCATGAGTAATTGCAGGCGTTCGTGATCTCCCAGATAAGACGTCCGCCTTCTGCAGGTATCTTGAATAAGCAGAAATTATATGGTTCAATTGTTTTCATGTGATAATGATGAGTGGATAAAATCAACTACTACTTTTATTTCTTTTTCGGAATCATCTCGTATTGTAAATAATTTTCAGAATCATTTTTCCTTTTGCGCCTTTAGGATGATTTTCTCTCTATTATCTGTTCAAGAGCTATTTGTGAATTTGATTCTGTGCCTGATTTCCGAATTTGATAATCAGCCGTTTTCGAGCCTTTGCAATTGCAAATCTTCATCAATTCATAACAGGATAACATTATTGTCAGCTAGGCTCATCATTCAATCTTCTATGAGCATTGCCCATTCTATGAGTACCACGCCTTCTAATGATTCTATTTTCAGTTTCAGCGCTTCGATTATTTCTGGATTGATGAGCTCTTTATAGATTTCCATTTTCTTTTTCTGCGAGAATATCATCTTTCATATATCAGCTGGAAGGAAATTATCGCTTGTTTCTTTTATGTTGAATGATTTTATAAGTGCTGTCCTTGCCTTATAATGGTTGATTTCTTTTGATTTATATAAAATATGTCTCCTTACCAGATCCGCTTCAATCCAATGGCATTTTATCCCCTGAGCTTGCAGATCTTCTCTAAGCTGTTTGCAGAGTGTGGATTTGCCGCTTGCGATACCGCCGGCCACTCAGAATATCAGTTTATTTATTCCCATCATATGCCGTATCTTAAAGGACAGAATGAAACTATTTTCGTTTCTTTGCCGCAATTCTCGAATTGAGCATTTTCATTTGCATCAGAAATAACGCTGAACCCGGATTCTCTCAGTCTGATTATGAGCCTTTGTACAGATGCATCTACGATTTCTGATACTGAACCTTTGATAATCTGGGGTTTTCCGTGAATATATTGCTTCGGAAGATTTGAGGTTTTTTCTATAGCTTCATTGAATATTCTGCTTCAGAATCTTATGGACAGATAATGCAGCCTTATCTCGTCCGGTTCTAGTTCCAATATGAATTTTGCGGTCTCTTCAGCTGTTTCCGAACTTGAACCGGGCAAGTCCATTATCCAGCTTGTCCTCACTCTGAATCATATCTTTTTTGTCTTTTCTATTACATCCCTCACTTGCTCCTTTGGTATATATTTGCCTACAGATTTCAAGAGATTCTCTGACGCAGACTCAACTCCATAATGTATCCATCTGAATCCTGCCTTATACATGAGTTCCATACCTACTTGATCAAAATGCCTGAGATTGCCAAGGCAGCCTAGTTTCACACCAAGATTCATTTCAATGAGCATATTTGATATCTCTTTCATGCGCTCTGTCTCGATTGTAGCATTATCATCCAGAAACAGGATTTTCTTAGCTCAGAATTCTCTAGATAAATATGCAATTTCCTCTACGACTTCGCGAGCATCTCTGGCTCTTCTTTTTCACCAGAAATCAGGCACGCTACAGAAGCTGCATCGGAAGCTGCACCCACGGCTAGATAGCATTGTGCGAACATCGATATATTCATTAACATCTAATAATTTCCTGTCAGGAATCGGCAACCCCTTTATATCAAATGTGCTTGATTCTTTAGCGGTCTCCACAACTTCATCTCAAACTCTATATGCGATATTCGGAATAGAATTCAGAAACATTCCGCTCCAGTCTTCGGCAGATAGAAGTTCCCTGATAGGATTTTCCATTTCCTTTGATATTATGACATCTGGGGATACCTTGTTCAAGAGGATTTTCATTGGTGCATATGTTGAGAGTTTTCATCAGATTATCACTTTCACCGGAAATTTTTTGCAAAGCTCGACCAGTTCCAGGAGCTTCTTGTGCGATCAGTCTTGGAATAGGGGAATGTGATAATCATGTACGATCACGACTGCATCATAATTGTTATGTGAGAGCATGTCAGAAAGGATATCTATCCTTCCGTCATCCCTATCCATATCAAGCACGCTGACAACATGACCGAGACTCTGTGCATAAGTCGCGATTGTCAGTACATCAATGGGCTCAATTCAGATACTCGATGTTGTAATCGGTGCGTTCGGCGGATTTATGAATAATGTTTTCATGTGATTGAAATTAATGATGATTTATTTCCTAGCTTTCACCTCTGGATGATCTGCTTTCTCAGAATGAATATGATGGATGGTGCCTGCCAGATGATAGAGAGCTGCTTTCATTGGAGCTTTCGCTTGAGCTTTCTCACCAAGAAGTAACTGAAGGTCTTGTGCGGGGTGTCATATTGCCGTAAGCTTGGCTTACCTTGCCATTGCAGTGCTGGGCATCCAAGATATCTGAAATGAGTATCTTTATTCCCGTTGTGACATCCTTCCTTCATGCTCCGTAATCGATATCTGACAGGATGCTGGAAAAGCGATTCGTGATCTCTGATTTTGAGCTTGCGGGAATCGATGATGATAGAGCTTGATTTATTCTTGTTACAATCCTGTCTTGTTCTTTTCTTATGATGCTTTCTGGATTCTCTATCAGATTCTTCAGGTCCAGTAGCTCGTCGATGATTGTTGACATATGATTTGTGGATTAAATGATAAATTGCTTTCACAGGGAAGTATAGGAATAACAAGATTCATATAACAAAAAATATGCAGAAGTGTCATAATTACTTTTGCATAAAATAGATTTGCCTTTATTTGAGATAAGAATACACTGTCTGAAAAGTGTATCATTAATGTGACATATATGAATTACATTCCCTTTCTCCGCAGGATCTGACTCACTGAGATAGAATCAAAGACATACATCATCCTACTTGAAAATTGACCGTCTACAATAGCAGAGATAGCTAAGGCAACTGGTTTTCATAGGCAGATGATATATAGGGTTCTGCCGGTTCTCCAAGAATCCAAACTAGTATCGACGAGCATAACAGGGAAGAGGCGATTATACACTGCAGAATCACCAACTCATCTAAAGGCTATCGTTGATAAGCTATCGACTGATTTCGATTCCATTCTGCCATCCATGGAAGAGCTATACACTCCTCGGAATGATCAGCCTCTCATAAAATATTACTCGTGAGCCAAGGGTATAACTTTCCTATTTGATGATGTGATAAGGACATTGAAAAAATGAGAGATTTTCTATAGATATAGCTCAAGGAAGGCGTCAGAAGATTCGCCTAAGAATTATTTCAGTGATGCTACCTGGGAAATGCGTGAGAAGAAGCAGCTTGAGCGCATACTCATAACCAACGAATGACTCTCCAAATACAAAAAATCCCGTCTAGATAGGGAAGTGGTCACTATTCCAAAGGATTTTGATCTCTTTGAAGACAATATCTCAAAAGTCATTTATGGCTCAAAAGTGTGAGTCGTAGATTATAATTCAGAAAACGCCTTCATCATCGAAAACGAGAAATATGCAAGTTTTGAGAGAAAAGTCTTCAAACTATTATTCAAATTATTAAGCGAAAAGGAGTAGTATCCCTTAACGATTTCATTATGGAAAAGCTTAGTCCGGAAAATGTTCCGCACACAAACCAGAGGCTTCTGGTTGTAGAACTTCAGAATAGATGAGTTGACGTGTATGGAGTCGATTCATCGATAGAGCTCATAAAAGCAGTCTTCAGAGGACGAGAAGAATATATCCTTGATCGTTTCAGCTCTAGCACACCGCACTCCCAGGTCGAGATAACTGCAGATAAATATCTCTCGAAGAAAATAATGCTAGCGAATGGAATCTCCGCGACAAAGGGCGAATCATTCAGCTGAGCAAATGTGAGCAAAGCAATCGCATATATATTGACCGAGCTCGATTTTCCAGTCGTTCTAAAGCCTAATTGGTGATCGCACTGAGATGATATTGTCATGAATATCGATTCTATCTCCAAATTCGAAGATGCAGTCAGGGATTATGCTAGAAAATTCTGAGAAAGGTGATCATTTTTGGTTGAGGAGCAATTCTCTTGAGATGAATACCGCATCTTCATAGCAGCCAATTGAGACCATGCCGTCCTGCATCGTGATCCTGCATATGTCATCTGAGATTGAGTCAGGAATGCTGCTGAGCTCGCAGAAGCCGAGAACACAAAAAGACTGGCCAATTATAAAAAAGCCAGCCTTTGTCCTATAATCATAGATCCGAATATCATACCAGACCCGACTATCATTCCTCACAGATGACAGAAGCTGTATGTACGCTCCAATTCCAATCTAGCAAAATGAGGTTATTCTGTCGATATGACAGACATTGTCCATCCTTCAATGATAGATATAGCCAAAAAAGTCCTATCCAGCTTCCCATGATTGCCATACGCCGGAATTGATATGCTCTCAAAAGACCCTCTCATAGAACAATCAGATTCTAACTACAGGATACTAGAGGTGAATTCCAATCCTTGATTGTCGATGCATGCATTTCCCTGAGCAGGGAAGCCACGGAATGTAGCTAGTATTGTTGCTGATATTATTTTTCCGGAGAGTGTAGCTTAAATGTTCTGCTATATTTAAATCTTTAAATTAATACTCTCTTTCTTTCATTGAAAAAATATTGTGCATACATTAAATCTTATTGACTTCCATATCATCAAGCCTTAATCTCAGCTCTTCTGGAAGCTCATATAGCGGATTCTCTATATGGTCGATAACTTCTTGTATTTCGGCTGCTAGATTTTGGTCGTATTTCTGGATCATCGGTATGATACTTGCTTTTGTGTCCTTGATATAGCTCTCTTGTCTTTTTGGAGATGCGAAATTCAGGGAAAATACGTTTGCAAGCCTATCGAATCATTTAAGTACGGCAGATTTGGGATCATTGAATAGATTGGTATGATAATCTTCTATTGAGACTATTATTTTCCCGTTCTGTTTTTTTGATAAGAATAATACCTTCTCTGCAACATATCTGGAGAATTGCATTTCGATTTCTTCGAATGTGAGATCAGAGTCCTCGATCGTATCATGCAGAAGCAACACTATAATATCTTCGTATCATAATCCATGCTGGATTCATTTGATTGCAGTGAAAATCGGATGTCAGTAATATTCTGCTCATTCATCCCTGTATTGTCAGGAATGCTTGATTTTGCTCAAATCCTTTGCTTTGAGGATTAATTCTTTCTGATCGGATGCATAATCCTTATTATCATTGAGGATTTGCAGAAACCATCTTTCAGTATCCTCTGGAGAGAGGATTATGCTTAATTGTTTCTCGATTATTTCTCTTGATTTTTATCTCACATGATCCTATGGAATTATCTCTTCTTCTTTGGCTTACGAGGCTTTATAGTCTGATGAGTGGCTTTCATTCATTTACCTATGCTGCGGTTCGGGTTTGCGAATAATTCTGGCTTGGACATGACGAATGGCTTGTCGACATTCCTCTGGTAGATATTAGCTTGTGCCGCCTTATTGGCTTCAGCTTGTTCGAGCTCCTCCTCTTTCTTCATTTCTTCCATATTAAATTTATTAATAATAATTATCGATATCATTTACTACGAAACCAATTGTTATGACTTTACTTATTTTGAAGAGTTTTGCAATTATAAAATCTACTGTTATGTCGCTTTTTGATTCTTATCCATATTTCATAGAAGTCGTATATTGACAACTACTCATAAATATCTATATTATAAATATTATCAGTAGCCTTCACACTATGCAGAACTTAAGCATCATTCCTTATTCGCCTCAAAAAGCCAGCCTGAGCTGATTGAAAGTTATCAATCCCATATTATCTGACTTCTTCTGAGTAGAAGATGCGTTAAAGATCCAAGAATTGCTTAATGTGAGTAAGCCAAAAGATTTTACACAAGAACTCCATTCATATTTCTTGAGAAATCCAGAGAAAGAATGGACATTCAAGCAGATTTTTGAGATGTTCGATGAACTGATAAATATGATTCTCTCCAGAACTGGCGATCGCAAGCGCAGAATCATAAGTATTGTTGAAGACATATTGCTTATGAAGGGTCATGATTCAAATCTTATTGATATGCTTTGCCAGATGAAGGTGATTTTTGAAAGAAATATAAAACATGAAATGAAAGTGACATGAAAACTGATATCAAGACTCAGGCTCGACACGATAGATTCACTATAGATATTCTTCCCCCGAAACCTTGAATTTAAACAAGTCAAAGCATCACGCTTCAGAAGTACGGCATATTAAAAAGAGCCCTGCTTAACGCAGGGCTCTTTTTAATTTTTCAGAAACACTAGATGGAATTGCTGAGCCTGTTGATCCTGTCATCCAAATCAGGATGAGAGCTGAACAGGGAAATGATTGCCCCTCTTGAGCTGATCTTCAGAGTCTCAAGCTCTTGGCTTCAGTGCACTTCATTTCTGTCTGATAGAGTTTTCAGTTTCTTAAGCGCATTAATCATATTTACTTTTGGAGTGAATTTGGTAGCATCATAATCAGCGCTGAATTCTCTTCTTCTTGAATATGCCATCACTATCAGTGAAGCCAAAATAGACAAGACTATATCCAGAAATATGACAATTCAATAATATGCCAGTGAATTGGACTCCTCTTCATCTTTGCTTATGAATCTGTCGATGAAAAAAGCTATTACTCTTGCGAGAAAGATTACAAATGAATTTATGACTCATTGCACCAAAGTCATCGTAACCATGTCTCAATTAACTACGTGTGCCATTTCATGTGCAATAACTCATTCTATCTCGCTTTGATTCATGGTTTCCAGAAGTCATGTTGAGATTGCGACTAATGATTTATTCCTGCTTGGTCATGTGGCAAAAGCATTTGGATCCGGTGATTCATATATTCAGAATTCAGGCATCTTAATTCCTGCACTAAGTGAGAACTCCTTAACCTTGAAGAATGCGAACTGAACATCTTTAGGATAGCTGAAAATCGTCTGCTCTTCAATCAGTTCTATCGAATATATTTTTTTTGCTATCCACCTTGAAATCCCCAGACTTATGAGAGCTCAAGCGAATCAGTAAATCAAAGAAAAGACCATCAAAGGTATTACTCAGGATCTTAAGTCTGGTGATATCTTGATTCATGCATATCTTTCTAGTGCAAAAATTATCAATCATACCAATATCATTATTGCAATATTGGTCGATATGAATAAGAAAATTCTCTTTAACATGTTATTTTCGGCTATTAAATATTAATCGAAGAAATCAAAGTTCTCTAGGAATGATTTCTTCTTATGTCAATGATGTTTTTGTGAGCTATAGCTATCTCAATCATGCTTGTTTTCATAACGAGGAGCATAATTATCGTTCCTTGAATAATTTTCTTCAGTGTTATCATAGGTTTTTTCTGCTGAGATCAGCTTTTCCAATTCTCACCTATCGAGCCAGACTCATCTGCACTCAGGACAATAATCGATTTCGATTCATTTCTTATCTGCCATAAGCAGAGTTACATCTTTACATACTGGACATTTCATATATTTTTAAATTAGATGATTAAATTTACCTTGATATAGAATCAAGATGTTCCTTGGGCTACCTTCTTAAGATTTCAAAGTCTAATTCTGATTCTTTATGATTCAAATGAGGCTCCAATATTGATTCTTTTGAAATGACGATTTGCATCGAGGATTGGCCGTATGCTCGGATAAGAAATTTGCAGGGCTTCAGATCGAGAGAAATATATTGTTCGAGTAAATTGATTTGTTTCTTTGAAATTTATTTAATTTTCTGATCGGAATCGAATGCGAATTCTTGTTTTTATATTCTTCGCCTTCCTCTAGTCTGCTATCATTTACCTCTATTAAAGCCGGCAAATTGACTCAAAGATTGCCTAAGGGTCAAGTTTCTTCTGCATGAACCGATCACAATTGAATTGTGATAACGGCAGCCAGAAGCAATATTTTCATTAAAATCTTAAACATTTTCTATTACTTGCAAATTTATCATTCTGTTAAAAAAGAATCTCTATAATAATAACGAGATATCTCTCAAAGTAAAGAATTTTATTGGATTATTTTGCCTATTCTTTGTTAGATTCGGAGAAATCACGAAATAGATGCTTGAAATAACATGAAGATGCGATTGCACTATAAAAACTGGGGCCATATTCTCTTGTAAAGAACCTTGAATCGAATATAATAAGAAGATTAAGACAGCATATTCCTCTAGGCACCGTTTAACCGAATCAGTATGAACAATATCAACAGCAAAAAAGTTTTGTCACCAGGATTGCGTGACGAGTTAATCTCACTTCTCAAATCACGTTTTGAGAAACACATGAACCGACACAAAGATATCAAATGGGCAGAAGTCCAAACGAGATTGGAATCTAATCCAGAAAAACTGTGGTCACTCTACGAAATGGAACGAACGGAAGGGGAGCCGGATGTGGTAGGTCGAGATGATGCCACCTGAGCATTTATTTTCTATGATTGTTCGCCAGAAAGCCCGAAAGGCAGAAGAAATCTCTGCTATGACCATGAAGCGCTAGAATCAAGAAAGGAATTCAAACCAAAAGACAGTGCAATCAATATGGCTTCTGCAATGGGTATTGAAATCCTGACCGAAAATCAGTACAGAGAGCTCCAGAAAATAGAGAATTTTGACCTGAAAACCTCCAGCTGGCTCTTGACTCCGCCAGAGATCAGGAAATTCGGAGGAGCAATATTCGCAGATCGCCGATATGATCATGTATTTATCTACCATAATGGTGCAGAATCGTATTATTCTGGCCGAGGATTTCGAGGTTCACTTAAAATATAAATTTATGAGCTTAATAAAGAGATAATTTAACTATCAGATTATGAACATGTTTGCAGAAAACAAGGCAAAATCAGTAGAAGAATACCTAAAATCAGTACCTGAAGATCGCAAAGGTGCTATTGATTTCCTTCATGATTTCATCCAGAAATCTGCCCCTAGCCTTAAGCCATATTTTGCCTACAATATGATAGGATATGGAAAGTTCCAATACCTGGATTCAAAAAAACAAAAACTAGATTGGCCAGTGATTGCCCTTGCGAATCAAAAGAATTATATAAGCATTTATGTCTGCTCGATTTCTGACGGTTTATATTTGGCTGAAAAATATGAGAAAGAGCTTGGAAAAGTTAGCACTGGCAAGAGCTGTATTAGATTCAAGAAAATTGAAGATGTGAATCTCGATACGCTGAAAATAATACTCAAGAGTGCCGAATCAAATCCTGGGCTCATTGGCGCCGTAAAATCGTAGATTACTTCCTCAGAATCTTACTCATCTCTTTTCAGTGCGCTAATTCATCGACCAATTTATCCAGATAACGGATATTTTTCATTAGCTTATCTTCGATTTCTTCTATGCGATATCCGCAGATTGTGCCTTTTATGAGTGAAACATTTGGATTGATATGAGGGGCCTGCTCAAAAAATGTTTCAAAATCAGTATTTTTGTCTAATTGCTCTTGGAATCCTACTTTATCATATCCTGTTAACCAGAAAATTATTTCATCAACTTCTGACTTTGTTCGTCATTTTTTCTCAGCTTTTGCAATATAGAATGGATATACGCTGGAAAATGGGGTTGAGAATATTTTAGTTTGCATGTGTGTTGGGATTATTGTGAATTCAGGCGTGTAAACTTATTTATTTGTAATTATAGTTCTCAAATTGTCCAGAACTCAGATTCAAATACGTAATCATCGTCCTTAATGGTTTCATGATATCACCCAATCTTAAAGTTATATGGATTATTTATATTATACTCTTTTTTTAGATATCCAATCATATTGTTATATCCATTTTTCATATAAAAATATTTAATTATTGATTTCAAAAAGGAATGCCCTGAATATATATATCAAAATCAATCGCTAAATTTAAATCTGCCAATCTTTTTATTTCATTTGCACTTAAATTATCACCCATCATTCAATTTCAAATGTATTGATATTTACAAACAGAAATACCAATATAATCAGACTTTTCTTTTAAAATTCTAATTGCATCCTTAGCTTTTTCAAGTTCATTAAGTAATTTATCTAATTTTGCATTTAAACTATATGCTTGATTTTTTATTGGATTATAAGTCACCTCGCTAAAAGTGTACTTGGATTTTAAATGAATTCTTGAATCTCACTTTGAAAATCACTCTAAAGGTTCAATATTTAATCATTCAACCAATTCCTCATATGTGAGCATTTCGGAAGTTGCAGTAAGATAGATTTTGTGTCCTGATTCTATCCATACAGAATCGACACTAATTGGATTTTTTAGAACATGAATTTCAAGATAGAAGTTCACGTTCTTAATTGGGAAATATATTGCAATTATATTTCCCTTATAAGTTTCATCATCTATTCGTTCAACTTTTGGTTGATCATCTTCAAATATCACTTCATGAACTCATAAATATTGCTGTGTTGTTCCAAACTCCTTTTTGATTATCTCTTCTCTGGCAACATCAATATGTTTTTGATATTTAGAAACCATAATTAATAACTTAATAAATTATTTCTTTAAGATTATATAATATTTATTTATTTAAACAACAACTAAAAAAACCTCATTATTAAAATGAGGTTTTAGTTCAAGATACTTTACAAATTTAACTTTTCTTAAATGGTGGATCGACCGGGGCTCGTTCTTCCACGCTCGTACCTCGCTCCCAGAGACGGGCTAGGCCAGGAGACAAATCGTTGTCTCCTTAAATTTCTTTCACAAATTTCCCCTCTATTCTCGCCCCCGGTCCACATGTTATTCTGACTAAGTCGAGCTTTTAGGCACTATTCAATTAATTACAACTTTAACTCACTCAGGGCTCCCCTCCGGGCCACCCTCGGCACCGAAGCCACGTAAGTGGCTTCTTGATTCCTCCGGAATCATCCTCACGTTCAAGCCCCACTCCACAATATAAAACAAAACACTCCTCTGTTTTCACAGGGAGTGCTTTTTGTTTTATATTGGTGGATCGAGTGGGGCTTGAACCCACGACCTTGGCCTTAAGAGGGCCCTGCTCTACCAACTGAGCTATCAATCCATTTAGTTTTTATGTAATTTGGGTTTTGGCTCAAAATTACAATGTGGCGAAAGTTTATATATTTTTTTTTAAAAATCAATTTAAAATTAGAGTTTTTTTCATATAATCGTTTTTGATTTTAAAATTGACCATATTTTATGAAGATTAGGCTTGTCGTTTGAATCCTGCTTTTAATTGCAGTCATGCTATGATATGTATATCTAAAAGATTATATCGTTGCTATAACTTTCTTCGATTGAAGATACTTTGATATGGTGACTTTTGCCATTTCTGCACTGATAATCACATATATCATTACAAAGATCATCGATATCGTATTTTCAAAAATCTTCAATAAATACATCAAGCATGATACCATCGGGCGTAAAATGCTTCCTGTCATAAACAATATCACCATAATATTCATCTGGGCAATAAGCATAATCATGACCATCAATTATCTGGGGTTCAATGTCGCGACGCTCCTGACGTGAGCATGAATATGATGAGTTATATTCGCACTAGCCTGAAAGGAGGCAGCATCGAATCTCTTCGGTAGCTTCTCGCTCATTTTCTCCAAATCTTTCAAACCGGGGGATTACATCAAGATAAAATGATTGGAGTGAACAGTCGAGGAAATAACGCTCAGCTATACGAGATTGACTGACAAGAAATGAAATATGCTGTATATTCCGAATAAGAATATCATCACAGAGAGCATAGAGAACCTAACACAATGAAAACACAGGAAGACTGAGATTATTTTCCCGTTGCCGCTGAGCATTTCATCGAAGGACTTGAAAAAACTCCTGAAATCATTTGAAGCTTTCGGTGATAAATCTAAAAAAGATTGAGTTATTGAGGATTATAAATTGATATTTGATTCTCTGAATGCCACGCAGAATATTTCTTTCACTTTTCAGAGCCTCACCAAGGCCGATAATGTCTTGCTGAAGAAGAATGTCTATCTTGATCTTAAGAATATCCTCGATGAGCAGGGGATTTCACTTTCAGCAACGGCTTAATTATATATCCAGGATCACCGAATCAAGAATGTATTTTACATTTGCATTCGTTGAATAGATATTTTGTATTCAATTTATAGTCTTTTCTATAGTGCTTTTGCGAGCATCGGGCGAATTTCTGAGCTTCTTGAGGATGTATTCGAGCACTCATATGCACTCATGCCTCAATATCTTTTCCTGAATAATATAGGCGACTAATCAGGCTTTATCTCATCTGAAAAAATCATCGATGAGATTTTTTTGTTTTTCCGTAACTTCAAATTTTGTCTGGTCGCTTCCGAAATACAGGATCCTGGAGCTTATGGTCTCTATGATATTCTCTTTTGCATTTGTCGTCAGCAGGAATATGAGCCTAGGGGGAACATCCTCTAGCACCTTTAACAGTGCATTTGCAGCTTGGTCAGTGAATTTATCTATTTCTCTAATGATGAATATATTGAAATCATAGTTCGATTTTATGCTGGCTTTTTCGATAAGTTCTCTTGAGCTTGATATCTTGAATGATTTTTCTTCAGTTTCGTAAAGACAGATATTCGGGATGATATTCTGTCTGATGTCTTCAATCGAATAAATATCTGAATTATTGAGATAATTGATTGATTCGATAAGGGATTTTTCTGATAAGAGCACTGGTTGGATTGTATCTCATCCGGTAAATGTATCCAGCAGCAATTTAAGTTCTTTTTGCATTTTTGATTGATTTTATACGTAAAATTCATAAGATTGCGACAGATTTTATTTAGAATGATTACTTTGTAAAGAGATTATGTCAAATAGAGCTTTGGCCTTTTTAATACTAATTGCAATGTGCGGGTGAGCCCTTGGGTTCATCTATTATTTTTTCATCGCAAATGTCGGAAACCTTATAGTTGATGTATGAGGACTCGAAAAGGTTCATATTATCTTAAAATGAGAGTTCGGCAATAATCATGAGGACATCTGTAATGGAAAGTGCATTTTCAAGTGAATCTCACCTGTTAATTATACCATTAGCGCATCAAAGGAATCTTATAAGACTGATTCAGTGGATTTCAAGCTTGAGAGAAGCGAGGTGAAGAATATCAAAATCTCCCTCAAGAGAGAAGTGGAACTATCTGAAGCGACAAAGAGCAACTGAGACAAGATCCTGGAGCTAAAATACAAAAAATACCTAGGATGAGACAGAGAGAATGCAGATGATACCAAGCAAGACTCGAATAGGGAAGTGTTAGGCGTCTTCTCCTCCAAGCTGGTCTCATACGATAAAGCAAAATGATTCCGCATTTTCACCTTTGACTGATCAGAAGAAGATACATTATTCTTCCAAGATGACATAACAGTCGGAAACGTATCTTATAATCCGACAGATTGAATCATTATCTACTCAATCTGAACAGATAATCTGATTTTCGATCTCTCGACCAAGATGAGTTACAAGCTGAATATCACATCAAAAGTCAAATTCGTTAAAAAATCCTGAAATGATAAATATGTAGTCGTGGCTGATGATGGGGCATATATCTATTCATCCGTGACCAACGACTATACGAAAAACACCCTTTTCGATGATTTCATTATTCTTGATAACGGCAAAGTCCTCTGACTTATAAAGAAAGATTCGAAGCTTAAACTCAGCCTTCTTGATTTTCCGGACAATGCCAAGAATAAGCTTGTCTTGCATGATATTGCCACCAGAGAAAGAAAAGTGATATTTGAGCTTGATTGAGTTGCAGAATATCTGCTCTTCAATGAGTGAATTGTCAGTTATGCTGATGCGGATTGAAAAACATATAATTTAAAGCAATTGGAAATAGAATAACATGGCAACAAAAAAAGTATACCTCAATACGATTGCACAGCTTGCATGAAAATTCTCGACAGCATTCATAAGCATTTTTCTGATTAAGATTCTCACAAACTATCTTTCTCTGGATGATTATTGACTGTACTCGAAGATATATAATTATATGTCTATTTTTGCAGCGATTGCCGATCTGTGATTGTTTACGATTACGATCAGGGAAATCTCGAATCATAAGGAAGACGTAGAGAAAGTGCGCAAGATTATCTGAAATATGATGACAATAAGACTCTCACTTTGAGTATTCATCATCTTCCTATCGCTTGCTATAGCGTTCTTCTTACCTTGATACAATTCAAACCTGGCGATGGCATCGATTTTCATTGCTGGATTCTTTACATTTTTCGGATTGATGAATTCCGCTATTCTTTCATTGCTGCAGGCTTATCTGAAGACAGAATACTCTTTCATATCCACTACTGCCGGCAAATTCGCAAATTTCCTCTTTGTCCTGATGGTCGTATTCATACTATATCCGAAATCCGCAATAGCATGAAATCCCGCACTTGGGACAACATCCTTTCTATGGATCATGTCTGCTTGAGTGTTCTGAAATGCTATCATGACGGCACTTATCTATAATTATGCCAGGAAAGTAGAGAAGATCAGGTTCGGATTCGATAAAGTGGTCATGAAAAACCTGGTTACCATGTCAATCCCTTACTGACTAGCATTATTCTTGAATATCGTATATTTTAAGGTCGATGTTATCTTATTATCGATTCTAGAGCCTCGAAATATCTCAGATACGAACATTGCACTGTATTCCGTGCCAATGAAGATCGTAGAAGTCTGAATGATGTTCTGAGCCCTATTCTTGCAATCTATGCTTCCGCTATTCAGCGAAAACATCTTCAAGAAGAAATTTGAAGAATTATGATTTCTGATCCAAAAATCTTACAGGCTGCTATTCATATTTTGAGTTGGAATAGTCGGTTTCTCCATTGTTAATTGATATGAAATTCTGAGATTGGTCGCAGCTCCCGATTATCTGGATAAGACCCATATCTATAATTCATTGCATGCATATAGGATAACCGTGTTCATCTTCTTATTCTATTTCATCTCTTCTATCTTCACATATATACTGATAGCAAACAATGAACAATGAAGATTGCTCAAGATCAATACATATATCACGATATTGAATATTGTCTGAAATATAATCTTAATCCCATATCTGAGCTTTGTCTGATCCGCAATAAGCACTCTGATTTCGCAATTTATCCTGCTCATATTGACATACAGGACTTCAAGGCATATCTATAAATTCGATTTCGCACCGAGATTCAGCTCTGCGGTCTTGCTGTTTTCTGCAATATGAGCATTTATCGCATTTTACTTAAGAGAATATCTTTACTCGTATTCTTTGGGTTATGTAACTGTCCTGATTTCTTGCCTTGCCATGTTTTCAATCATATACTTCTGATGAATCGGTATGTTTTTCTACAGGCAAAAGATTATTAGCCTAGTCAGAAAGGCTTAATATTTTCAAATTATTCCATATTGACAATTCAACCATTATCACTAAAGTGCAAATAATTAATCGTACTTCTATGAGTTGAAAAATCCTACAAGCCAATTTCCGAAATGAAAAGCCGCTTGCATGAAAAAATGATGGAAATCATATTAATTCGCCCGCACAGGCTGCATTAAGAACTTTCAAGTCACGCATAGAGCTATTGAGAGAAGAATCCGAAAGATGGCTAGAAGATTATTCTGCCAGGATTATGCGAACATTCTGGTACTGAAACTGAAACCTGGATGATGAGCTCCGGCAACGAAAAGCCAACGCGGTAATGGTTTTCGGCGAGTATTTGGCAAAAATAAATTTCAATCAGCCGAATAATAGGGAAATATACTTATGAAACCCTTCTGAGATGATACTTTCTGATTTATTCCTCAGATGCATCATCTGCTACCTTTTGGATTTCGATGAGATAGAAAACAGGCTCGTTATGAAAATTTATCTCGAAAAACTCATTACCGACCCATCTGAGGATGAATTGATAATGGCAGACTTATATGAATTCTTCGATGTTGTAATCGAGGCGACAAAAATAAATATATTAGAGTGACATATTAATGTTGATTTGAGTTTCTATGATAAATTATAATTAGTTTATAAGTTAATCTGATTAAAAGCATGTGATGTACAGTCCTACAATTCCCAGCTACTTCAGCGCAAATGTCTTTGTCAAAAGACAAAATAACACCTATCAATGGCAAAGGGCAAGAGCCGGCAAAGCTTAAAGAAAAAAAAGAAGAATTCAAAAGAAGGGCTAATGAAGCCATAATGGAAGAATGCAATAATTGGATTGCAGATTTCTCTGATAAGACGCTAGACCATTTTCCAATGTGAAAGCTGAATCTCGATGATGTCAGGAAATGGCATTTCCTGCAAGCACTGTCATTATTCTGATCTTATCTTTATGACATACACAAGGATCAGATCGGCAATGCACGACTCTATACCGCAGACATGAATGAACTCAGCTTAGACGATAAGCTACAAAGAACTATCATATGCTATCTTCTGAATCCGGCAGACACCCTGAATAATTCCATAATGCATAGCTACATAAATGAGCTAGATGAGATGTACACACAATCAAACAGAGAAAAACCTCAGATAACACTTGATTCTATCGTCAAAAAAGCCCATTTAGAGGATGAACCCATGCCCTTAATCGAATCTCCGGTCGTCATAGAATGATTAATGGCACAATCAGCTGTCATCTGAAATCCTTTGATTCCTGAAGCAGATTATAAAAAATGAGAGTCAGCGCTTATGGCTCTGAAAGGGATACCGCAACACGATCCCGAACAATATGAAGCACTGATGCCTGCAGAAGATATGGTTGATGAGGGAGATGATTCAGATGATATAGATCCGTCATATTGTTATCTTTGAATGTATCTGGAATTCATACTTCAAGCCACATACGAGAATTTGGAGAGCTGATATCTGCACATCAATACTAGTTTTATCCATAAAATCAAGAGCTAGCTCCATCAGGGGCTTAAATATATCCTGTATGCCTTAAATAAGCCATCCTAATAGCTATCTTCTATTTCAGATAAAATGCCACTTCCTCAGAAGTGGCATTTTATAAACGTTTTTTTGCAAATCTACTTGAAAAATATTAATTATTTATATAATCTTCTTGTTTTATTAATTAACCTAAAACATTTTATATGGAAAATTTATCTATATATCTGATATTCGGAGGGCCGATTCTTGCGCTTCTTTATTGAGTGATGCTTATATTCTCTATCCTTAAATTGCCTACTGGTAATAAGAAGATGCAAGATATAGCAGCTGCAATCCAAGAATGAGCAGAAGCTTTCCTTAACAGACAATATACTACAGTTGCTGTCGTTGCAGCAGTCTTATTTGTAATCATTTGAATTATTCCACAACTAGGATGGCTGACTGCTATAGCATTCCTAATAGGTTCAATCCTATCTGCAATCGCAGGTTATATCTGAATGAACATCTCAGTAAGAGCAAACATCAGAACTGCTCAAGCTGCTACTGTTTCTATGGATAAAGCCTTAGACGTTGCTGTAAAATGAGGTAATATCACTTGAATGCTAGTTGTAGGACTTGCACTTCTATGAGTTGCTACTTTCTACTTCGTTGCCGGTAAATATGCTGGTCAGGCTGCTACTATCCATGCTCTTATAGGACTTGGATTCTGAGGTTCTCTTATCTCAGTATTCGCTCGTCTTTGAGGATGAATATTCACTAAGGCTGCTGATGTTTGAGCTGATCTTGTAGGTAAGGTAGAAGCTTGAATTCCAGAAGATGATCCAAGAAATCCAGCTGTTATCGCTGATAATGTTTGAGATAATGTTTGAGATTGTGCTTGAATGGCTGCTGATCTTTTCGAGACTTATGTAGTTACGATCATCGCTGCAATGCTTCTTGCTAATACTCTTTACCCAGCTGATACGAATCTTCTTCTTTATCCGCTAGTTCTTGGTGGTGTATCTATAATCTTCTCGATTATCGGTTCATTCTTCATTAAGCTCGGAAAGAATAAAGAGAATATCATGGGTGCCCTATACAAGGGTCTGATAGTTGCTTGAGTTCTGAGTGCTATAGGTTTTTACTTTGTTACAAAATCTCTAGTTGTAGGATCTGGGCTTTCTAGCATCAACGTATTCTATACTACCCTTATCGGACTTGCGCTTACTGCTGCAATGGTAGTGATCACTGAATACTACACATCTACAAAATACGCTCCAGTACAACAAATCGCTGAAGCTTCAACAACTTGACATGGTACAAATATCATTACAGGTCTTGCTGTTTCTATGAAATCTACTGCACTTCCGATTTTTGCAATCATCGCATCAATCATAGTTGCATTTAACTTGGCATGAATCTATGGTATTGCAATCGCTGCAGTATCAATGCTTTCTATGGCATGAATCATCGTTACAATCGATTCATACGGACCGATTACAGATAACGCTTGAGGTATCGCTGAGATGGCTGAGATGGATTCTTCTGTAAGAGACATCACTGATCCATTGGACGCAGTGGGAAACACTACAAAAGCTGTAACTAAGGGTTACGCTATCGGTTCAGCTGCACTTGCTGCACTTGTCCTATTCAATGAATATACTGCAAAGACTAATTGAATTGAATTTGAAATCTCAAATCCATACGTTCTTTCAGGTCTTCTTCTAGGTTGACTTCTTCCTTACTACTTCGGTGCGCTTTGCATGCAGGCTGTTGCTAGGGCTGCTGGAGCTGTAGTTGAAGACGTAAGAGATCAATTCGCTACTAAGAAATGAATAATGACTGGTAAAGAAAAGCCAGATTACGGAAGGACTGTTGATATCGTTACAAAAGCTGCTTTGAAAGAAATGGTTGTTCCAGCGTTGATTCCAGTTTTGGTTCCATTGGTTGTTTTCTTCGGTCTAGGTTTCCTAGTGAGCCCAGAAGTTGCAAAGATGGCACTTGGTTGAGTTCTTATAGGTTCAATCCTGACATGAGTATTCGTTGCAATCTCTATGACAAGCTGAGGTTGAGCATGGGATAATGCTAAGAAATACATCGAGCTTGGATTCTTCGGTTGAAAAGGTTCAGAAGCCCATAAGGCTGCTGTAACAGGAGATACTGTTTGAGATCCATACAAAGACACTGCTGGTCCTGCTATCAATCCGATGATCAAGATTATCAATATCATAGCTCTACTTATAGTTGGTTTGATGTAATATCTTCAATACATACATAAAAAAATACCCGAGTCACTCGGGTATTTTTTTATGTATTAAGCTTTCTGATTATCAGGAATAGGACTAGTCATATGATTCATATTCAGGTGAGCAGATCAAGTCTGCGAATATTCAGATAGGGGATAGAGAGTGCTTTATTATTTCTTTTATATCAAGACTTGAATTCCTGTACCGTGGGCATCTTAAAATTCTTCAGCTCAAGCACAAGTTCATTATTTCACCTATAATTTGTCAATGCATCTTTTCATGCGTATTCATATCATCATATCAGAAGTATAGCTGCAACTATTGCAATTACTATTTTATTAGGCTTTTTCATAGTATTGGATTAAATTCTTTAAGCTGATGTTATTGAGTTTTCGTATTAGTCAAGCCGAGAATCATATGATCATTGAAAATCAGTCTTTTATTCATCAGATAATTTAAGTTAATTTAAACTCGACTAAACCTATAATTGGCTTAATTCTGCTTTAATTTTGATATTGACAATTGGTGAAATTTTCATATAAACATTAACATTAAGACATTAATTTTTTTTGTCAAAAATGACTTTAACAAAAGAAACGAGGGAGGAAATCTGAAATCTGGATTCCATTATCAGAAAACGGCATTCTGTAGCCCAAGTTCAGTCAAAGACCCGGACTTGAGTCGAATTTCATATTGAGTCCGTTCCGTTGAAGCCAAAGGAATGAAAAAAGATATGAGAGGTGCTGATTGAAAATTGAGTTATTTCTCAAGAAAATTTCTTCAATGCACTAAGGAAACAGAAAGAATTCAAAAATAACTGAAGAAATATCCCTTTTTTGCAGATACTTGTTGAATTGGATTACATCGAGCCGCAAAAATTCTTAAAAGTCGCAAGAGATAATAATATCTATGTTCCGATGTGAGAAATCCTCACAATGGAATGAATCATCACACTCAATCAGCTGAATGAAGCACTGAAAATCCAAAGTGAGACGGTATGAAGGAGAATCTGACAGATACTGATAGAAGACCTTAAGATCCTCACCGAAGATACGCTTATATCTATCCTATCCAAACAATATTGAAACCTCAGAATCAGGCCGGACTTGGTGTATTTTGATTCCAAAATATTTTTCTCTGTCAGCATGGCATCGATAATGACTCATTCGTTCGTTCCATACAATAGCTATGAAGATAATGATACGAGAGTGATTCAGGTTCTTGTGAACGATGCGAGAAGGCCAGATATCGACAATATCACAAGACTTGTTCTATCTTGAGCGCAGAATATTTTCAAAAAAGCAAAATTAAGGGTCGAGTTTTGTGTTTCTACAACAACGGAGATAAATGAATTTGTCCAGGCTGTGTATGTGGACAAGGAAATGTACCTGAACAAAAAAAAGCTCCGAGTCGAGGATTATCTTACTTGATGAGATGTCCCTGTTTTCCATATTTGAGCAGATTACACATCAGAAAAAGAGATAATTCTAGCTTTTTCTTCAATAATTAAAAAATGATTGGATTATTGAGCTTCTGATATCCATATCGAGCCTGAAGAAAATAAAATGAGGATAAGATATAGGATAGACTGAGTATTGAAGTGGGATTCTGATCTCCCGATCCAGATGAAAGAAAGCCTGATGAGATGAATAAAATATGTCCTATGATTTTCCGATGCGCACAAACTGGATAAGACTTTTGATGAGAGATTTAAGGTTTTCTATGAAGACAAGAAACTGCATGCTGACTTAAGGGTTTCGATTTTACCTCTTTTGAATTGAGATAAAATGGTTATCCGTTTGCTGGTACAGAGCTCTGAAGTGCCTTCATTCACAGATCTCTGAATGAAGAAGAATATCAGAATCAAATTCCAAAAAGTCTGCACGATGGCTTCTTGAATAATTATCGTAACCTGACCTACTTGAAGCTGAAAAACAACAACTCTTTTCTCTACGATCAATTACCTCAAAGATGACAAAATAAACATTGTCACAATAGAAGACCCCCCAGAATACCTGATACCGGGAATAAATCAGGCAAAAGTCAGATCTTGACATGAAAAAAATTGAATCAATTATCTTGATGCCCTAAAATCAACATTAAGACAAGATCCTGATGTCATAATGTTCTGAGAAATGAGGGATAATGAATCGGCATCAGTTGCCATGTCGGCATGAATGACATGACATCTTCTTTTTACAACGCTTCATACTAATGATGCCGTTTCATCGATAACTAGACTGGCAGATCTCTGAATAAGGCCATATATGCTTTCTTCTACGCTTGTTTCCATTGTTGCCCAGAGACTCATACGTAAGACTTGCGATCATTGCAAGGAAGAATATAAACCTACGGAGGATGATCTTGAATTTTTCAAAGTAACCATAGATTGAATAGATGAGCACATTGAAAGCTGAGATATCAAGTTCACCAGATGAAAATGATGCGATAAATGCAGATTTACATGATATAAATGAAGAATCGGGATATATGAGCTTCTTTGTGTCAATGAAGAGCTTAAGAAGGCTGTATTGCACAATGCAACCGCAAAGGAGATTGAGGATATGGCCAGAGAATACTGAATGACTTCAATGGTTGAGGATTGATTCCTGAAAGTAATAGATTGACTCACGACATTAGAAGAAGTGATCAGAGTCTCCAGGACTCTTCAGGCACCAAAAAGAAAAAGGACTTTAGATGAAATCCGTTATATGCTGGAATGAGATCTTTCAAGAGAGGAGGTCGTGGCATCGATTTATTCTTGAATCGAACTCATTGAACTCGAAAAAAAGCAATCAAAAAGAGTGCTTAAGCCAATAATTCCCACTCCCACAGACGAGTATCCCCATCTGCCCATAATCTGATGAACGATAAACACCGATCTTCTCGAAAATCAAAAAGAAACAATCGTTTCGAAAGATGACAATGTTGATTCGCTTTTTGCTTCTTTGTGCGATTGAATCAAATCAGAAATAGTGACAAGGCTCGATAACGTCGTAAGGCGTTGAATGGATTCAAAATCCCTTGATAAAGTATTAGAAGTTAGGCGTTTGATTGCAGAATTGGATAATGAATCCGACAATCCAAATGGAAAATCAATAATCAGTTAGCATCTATGCACACAAGAAAATCCGCCACAGAGGTATACTTATCGAAAAACGTCAACAACAAGATTGTCATTGTCAGTGTTATCGATTTTATTGTCGCGAAGATAAAGAAAGTTATAGATGCGAAGAAGCATCATCAATTCGTCGCTCTCACAAACAAGCTGCACTTCATGGCATTTTGATTAGAAAAATTCATCAATAAACCCCCACGAGCAGAAAAGACAGAATGAGCATCATCAGAAGCCGAATCATTCAGGGATTGACCTACAGTCCTTATTCAAGGCAAAAATTGAAAGGTCGTATTCTTCAATCAGACGTTAATTGACTCTATATCGTCTTTAAGCCAATGAAAAATCAGTACATCTGACGAAGTTAAGAAATTATTAGAAGAAAAAGTCCGCTCAGAATCAGTTGGGCTAGTTTTGCCTAGGTTATATGACTTAATCTATATTCCTGATACTCTGACTCAGATTCATGAGAGGGATCATAATTTAGGAGACTGTATCTCATATACCGATGTTTATGAGAACAATATCAATTGAGAATTAGTTGTCAATAAGACTCAACTTAACGATGATCATCTTATCATCAAAAGCTGAATGACTTTGAAATCAGTTGACCATCCTATAATAGACAGGCTCATTTCTGATCAGAAATCGCTTAGAGACTGAAGATTGACTGGAAATCTTTGAATGAAGTATGATTTTGAAGCATTTGCAAGGAAATATACATGTCTCGTAGAAGAAATATTATGAAGCGATTCAAATACGCTCAAGGAAATTGCAATCTATCTTGAATTGCTGGTACAGCTCTGAAATATATGAGACATATTGATTGATAGGGCATATTTCCTTATCAATTGATTCAATTGAAAAGAACATTATTTTAATACTGAATTCTTAAGGAATTCACCATTTGAAGACAAAGATTCTCTTATGGCTTCCTTGAAAAGCTGAAAATTCTTAAGAAGGGTATATGGTCGGGACACATTCTATACATCAAAACAACTTGAGAAATTGCAGGAGACATGACATTATAGCGATTACTTCTACCCCATGATAGATGAGAGCGGCACAAGAGCAATGGTCTCCTGGGATAACTTCAAATATGAATCTCCGAATTACTTCTGAGACTCTAGCAAGACTAATCATGACAACCTCATGACATTCTGAATTTGAGCGCTTGAAAAATGCGATGATATATAATGAAAATCAGAAAAAAGAGAGATTTTATCTCTCTTTTTTCTGATTTTCAGAATTGCTTTTTATGAGGGAAATCGATTGAAATACTTACTCAAAAATAAAATCAAGATTTGATTTTAGACTGAACTTTGATATAATTATGGGTTTCATCTATCACAAGATCTGATGAATCAAAAGTTCGAATTTAAAATTAATTTCTTGAATATGGCAACAGATGAAAAAGATGTCATCGAAAATGATGAACGCAACGGAAAGCGACATTTCAGGGTGCTGATATGATTATTGTCTTTTTTGGCAATTATGGCATTCGCTAGTTGTACAAGAGACAATGCACCAGTTCAGGCTCCCCAGGATAATACCTGAACAAATCAAGAAGATACTGAAACTCGGCAAAACGATTTGAGCTTCTTCGTTACAAGCGAGAGCATTTGAAATGGTTGAGATCTATGAGGCCTGAAATGAGCAGACATGCAGTGTTCTAAACTAGCAGAGAGTGTAAATGCCTCTAGTAGAACATGGAGAGCATATCTGAGCACACAGGGCACAGGAGCTGAGAATGCGCGAGATAGGATCTGAAATTGACCTTGGGTCAATGCAAAATGAGTCGTGATTGCAAATAATGTTGCAGAGCTCCATAGTGACACCAGTAATCTGAATAAGCAGACAGCATTGACAGAAAAGGGTGAAATAGTCAACTGACGAGGAGATACTCCTAATATGCATGACATATTGACCGGATCGCAGCCAGATTGAACAGCCTTTGCAATAAGCGAAGACAGAACATGCAGCAATTGGACTTCTAGCAGCTCTGGTAGCGCGATGGTATGACATTCTGATAGAATTGGAACCAACGAATCAGCAGAAGCAAAGTCATGGAATTCATCGCATCTTTCCAGATGACCCGACGGGGGATGCAGTCAAAATGACTTAAAGAGCACCTGAGGTAACTGACTGTTATATTGCTTTTCTGCAGAGTAACAGCCAATCCGCCAAATATTCAAGCTAACTAAGCAATTGCAAATGTATGGAAATTTTTCATATGGTATTATGAAATTGCATTTGAATTATTCGTAGAATAGGCTAATATTAGGAAAATTAAGTTTAATGCTAAATTCACATCAATATGGTGGAAGGAGTTAAATTATGCAATCACTGTGTAAGGAATATAAATTCTCCCTTTGTCGATTCTGAAAATTGAAAATGCAGCTTTTGCATTGATTTCGAGAACCATAAGGAAAGACTATTTTCAAGACTTAAGGCAGTTGAGGGCAAATTCTTGGATAACATCAAAAGAAGCCCATGAAAAGGAATATATGATTGCATTGTTCTGGTAAGCTGATGAAAAGACTCCATAATGACCCTTTATAAGATAAAAAAAGATACGGATCTCAGAATTCTCGCTTATACGTTCGATAACTGATTTGAATCAGAAGAAGCTCTTGAAAATATAAGGAAAGCAGTCGAAAAACTGGAAATCGACTGGATGCTAGATAAGCCTTGATATATCTTAAAAGTGCTTAAGGTCATACTGATGGAAAAAATCCCTTCAAGCATTTGCAGATTCTGTGCTCCTATAATGATCAATAGGGCAATAAAAAAAGCTAAATCGGATAAGATTCCATATATTGTTACTTGATGGAACAAGTGACAATCGGATAGAGAGCCTAGCAGGTTCCCGCTTTGGAATATCCCAAAAGTCAAAATCAGGGAATTGCTCCAAAAATATCCTTTTCTGAAGAATATCTGAATTGAAGAACAAGAAAATGAAAAACTTCTTAAAAAATATGGTATTCAAACTGTTTCACCTTGGATACATGAACTCCGAGATACAAAAGCTTATACTGAGATCATAACTAGAGATCTCTGATGGGTGATGCCGAAAGTAAGTTACCCGAAAGAATCTACGAATTGCGTATTGAATTTTCTGCAAGTTGTTCTTTCGCGGAAGTATTTCGGATACACGCATTACGATTGTGAAGAATCGATGCTCATAAACTTTAAAGAGAACTCAAGAGAAAATGCACAAAAGATACTAGATGCAGATATCGATAAAGAAATCATAGAGAATATCTTAAATAAGTTGTCGCTGAAATTAGAAGATATAGGACTGAATGAACAACAATTGGCTATATATTCTAAATTCCAATAGATTTCATGAAAATTTGAATAATCAGTAAACTTGAATCTTATTGGAGCCTACAGAATTTGACTGAAAGCATAATTTCAGCAATCAAGTCAAAATATGATGCAGTAGAATATTTTCAGCAAGATGAGAAAATCGATTTGAATGAGATCAGCAAGATATATCGAGAATCCGACATAGTCTTCAACCTGTCCAGCAAGTGCATGAATTATCAAAAAGATAACAATAAGGTTACAGTTTTCCTATGACACGCATGGATGGATCACTGAGCTTGAATCAATTTATACAGAAATAGGGCATTTTTCTGACCGAATGACGTTATTGCATTCGCGAGCAAATCTGCAAGGTCAAAATTTAATCACGTATATTGAAAGAGCCTTAAAACTGTGCTGCTCCCTTATTTTACAACTTTTTCGGAAGATAGCACTTCCGTAGACAAAGAAGCCATCAAGACCAAGTATTGACTGCCAACCGACAAGCAGCTACTTTTATATCATTGAAGGATTTGTGAAGAGAAAAATATCATCTGAATCCTCGATGTATTCGATTCGCTACAATCAAGCGATTTTTCTATAGCATTTGCCTGAAGCAATTCTGAATTGAGGACATTCTGATTCTGAAAAAGCAGATATGATAGCGTTGATTACGCAGATAAATTGAGTAAGCATATCAATGATAACAGGATAAAGAATGCATATTTCCTCTGATCATTAGAAAGGCGGGATTTAAGAGAATTAATCTCAGCATCATATCTGAATATCAACCTCTCAGTAAATAAAGAAGAGGATTTTTGAATTTCAGCAATTGAATCAATGGCTTTATGAATTCCGGTTGTCACATCAGATTGGTGATGATTGAAAGATATAAATTCATGAGCCGGATATTGCGCTAAATCTGAGTTATCCGATTGATTCGACATAAAACTGGACTATGAAGGGGTCCGGAATTTCATTGATGACATTAGTACAGATAAAAAAAGATATCAGAAAATATCAGAAAGGTCACTAAAGAAAGTTAAGAAGAAATTTTCAGAAAGTGCGTTTGTGGATAATTTTGAAAAAATATTAAAGGAAATAAAGAAAAAGGATATATTGGAATGAATCGATTCCCACTCTATTCTTAAGCCAAAAAAATGGATAGAAAAGATATACTTGGGCGTGCTGAAATCCGATAATGCAGAATCCATATACATAGATAATCCGAGACTGTTTAATAGATTATACAAATTCTATGCAAGCAAAAGAAAATAGAAGTGAAAATATTGAAATCTTGAAATTCTGAGATCCAGATCAAGCTCCTTTTCTGACTTTCATAGTTGGGGTTCATTGAGATGAGAAGGCTCCGATAAAAGCGATTGCAGCTTTTAGAGAATTCCTGGCAGATAAGAAAATACTGGAGCCATTCAGGATAATCTTTGCGAATGGTGAGGCTATCTCAGAAAACAGAAGATTCATTGATAAAGATCTGAATAATTGTTTTTCGGACGAATCTAGTGAGGCTCATGAATCTAGAATAGCACAAAAGCTAAAGTTGATATTGCCTGAATCAAAGTATAATTTTGATTTCCATACGACTGATTTTCATATTGAGGAGCCTTATTCCATAATATCGATATATAATGATGAGGTGAGGGCGATCATTGAATGAATATGAATATCGAACGCTGTATTTTCCGATAAGGATTCCCTTATAAAATATGCCACTAATTGAATATGATTTGAGGTATGAGCCGAGGGTGAAGAATCAACAGTCAAAAATGCATTCGATCTCATGCTTAAAATCCTGGGGCATTTCTGAATCATCACGAACATCGTCCCTCCGATAAAGCATGACTTAAGCATATTCCTTATTTACCAGGTAATCAAAAAAAATCTCTTATCCGAATTAGACAAAAATATCAATGATTTTAAGTTGATACGAAAATGAGATTTGATTTGAATATCAGCGGAATCCGAAAAAATTATTGCACCTGAAAATTTTTATCCTATTTGGATAAACGAGTGATCATATATAAGGATGGCAAAGAAAATATATATTGAAGAATAAATTTATGGATTACGAAAAAACATATCTGTATGCAGGAAATACGCTTTCCTCTTCTTTCCTGTACAAGAAAACAGGAATAGATTCACCCTCTAATCTGATATACTTCTGTCATAAGTGAGAAGAATCAATATATGTTCCTGAATTCGAATATTCATATTTCAAGCAGTATTCAAGACTGAAAAATGTTAGGAATATTTCTGAGATCCATAAAGGTGAAACTGATATGAATGCTGCAGTTGTATCATGGATCAAGGATAGATCGCAAAATATAATTATCCCGTCATCTGCTCCGCTAAGATTATATGAATCGCTCATCAGGGCAAAAATCGAAGCTCAGGTCAAAGATGCCGATTTCATAAAATTCAATGTCATAAAGGATAAAGGTGAAATCAAAATCATGAAACGGAACTGAAATCTGGCCAAAGATTGTTTCAGATTCATCGAGAAACTCCTGGAATCTTCCCGAATAGGCACTAAAAATAAGATTTATACCGATGATACCCCTCTCACCTCTGATAAACTAAGAACTAGGATATGCTCATTCTTAGCTGAAAAATGATGTGTTTGTGAAATGCCGATAATTGCATGCTGAAGCAAATGATTTCATGCTCATTTCATGAAAAATCACACTTTATATGCGTTTGAACCCATAATTATCGATTTGACTTTCAAAGACACCTTTAGCTGATATTTTACAGATGTCACAAGGACGTATTGCAAATGAATCCCGAAGAATAAGGAATTCATCTTTCTCCATGAGCAAATCTCCGGAATGAAGAAAGAATTTTGCTCAATGATGAAGCCATGAATGAATATCGCACAGCTGAATTGATTATTCGAGGGCAGATTACATAGTCTATGAATTGACATAGTCCTAAGCAAGAATTATGAAAAACCGCTTAATCATATCTGATTTCAGATTAATCATTCTATATGACATTGAATCTGAAGAGATATGCATGAATTGCCGGTAGTGAACGGGAAAGCACATGTGGAACTTGAAAAATGAATGGTCATAGCGATAGAGCCCGGTGCATATAAAATCAAGGAATGATGAATAAGGCTAGAAGATAATTACCTAATCACTGAGAATTGATGCATCAATCTTACGGAATCGAAATCAAAATTTATAATTAAATAATCTAAAATGGAAAAACCTGTCTATGTAATGTGACTATGCTATTCCCATGACGCTTCTGTGGCGTTGATCAAGGATGGAATCCCTATTGTTTCAATCCAGAAAGAGCGTCTATCAAGAATCAAGCATGACTGATCGATAGTAGATATCAATTTAGATGAATGCATAAATTATTGCCTGAATGAAGCACAGATAAAGCTAGAAGATATTGATTTATTCGTAGAAAATAGTCCGAGCTTGATGTATTGCAAGGATAAGGATAATATCTTATGATACACGGTCGAAAGGCTCTTGGATAATGTCGGAAAAGAAAAGATAATGCAGATCTCACACCATCTTGCTCATGCATACTGAGTATTCTGAGCTAGCCCCTTCAGTGAGAGCACTGTGATGATCATAGATTGACAATGAAATTATAAGGAAGATCTCACCGAAGATATATCAGAGGCAAAAATATTTCCGGAAAACAGCGAATCTTCTTTTATCGAGAGGGAATCATTCTATCAGTTCAGCGAGAACTGATTTAAGGTATTGAGGAAAAATCTCTGAAAAGTTCACAAGAGTTTCATTTCAATATGCTGATTATGACATATGTATGAAAAGGTTTCATCATATGCCTTCAAATCAAGATTCGATGCATGAAAGCTAATGGGGCTAGCACCATATTGAAAATCAATAGAAGAAAACGATTTTCTCAGTTTTTCAGATTCTTGAGAAATATTATACCAGAATGATTGGACGAAAAAATATAAAAATCCGAATTTTGACGGCAAACAGCTTGAAGAGAATTGGGAAGAATATTCAAACATTGCTCACAAGACCCAGAATGAGCTTGAAAAATGAATACTTTATCTTGCAAAATGGATCAAGTCCAATTCAGATTCTGAAAATCTTTGCTATAGCTGATGAGTATCGCTGAATTGCTCATCCAACAATCTCATAAAGCAGGATTCTTGATTTAAGAGAATATTCATAGCTCCTGCCGCATCTGATGCCTGAATCAGTGTTTGATGCGCATTTTATGGGTATCTGAATGTGCTCAAGAAGGAGAAGGCCAAATTCGAGTACAGCGATTATCTATGAAAGAAGTACTCTGATGCTGAAATCTTAAAAGCCCTGAAAAAATATCCAAGACTAAAAGCAGCTCATGAGTCCGAAATCTGCAAAGTGACCGCAAACTTAATAGCTGAATGAAATATCATATGATGGTTCCAGTGATCTAGCGAGCTTTGACCGAGAGCACTATGAAACAGGAGTATCATCTGAGATCCCAGAAATGCAGAAATGAAAGATATTCTGAATCTGAAGGTCAAGAAAAGAGAATCTTTCAGGCCTTTTGCGCCCAGTGTGCTCGAGGAATATTCTTTGGAGTATTTCGATATCGGAAATAGCCCGTTCATGCTCTACACCGCAAATGTTAAGGAAGACAAAAAAACTCTCATCCCAGCGATAGTCCATGTTGATTGAACATCCAGGATTCAAACCGTGAGTAAAACCCAGAATAAAAAGTACCATGAACTTATTGATGAATTCTATAAAGTCACCTGAATTCCCATGGTTGTGAACACATCATTCAATAAGGACGAACCCATTGTCGAGACCCCGGAAGACGCTATCAGATGCTTCTTGTGAACGAATATTGATTATCTGGTTCTATGAAACCATCTGGTATCAAAGGCCTAAAATCTCAGGTAACACGCTCCTTGGCAATCTTGCAGATAATGTTCGCATCACCTGCACATTGTAGGCACATTCTCAATTCTCCAGTTATGCATTTTCCGCATGATATCCTCGATCGGCTCTTCAAACAAGCTTCAAATCGGGTTTCATACTCTTCAGACACAAATGCACGCTCTTCATAGCGGATCCACTCTTATGCCTGAAACTCATCAGATGCATCAGAATAGGAATTCAAAATTTTTATCATTTTCATATCTGACCGCCAATCAATCTATGAGATCGATATCGAATCAAGGCAGGTCTATATTTATGTGCGTATTCTCATTCTTGTATGCAAGCAGTCTTTCTTTTAGAATTTTGAAATCTTTTTCATCCAGGGAGACCGAAGATTTTTTTGATCTTCATTCATCTAAAGGAGTCAGAAGCTGGATATTCTTAACTCAGATGGATACCAGGTAATCAAGGTAATCAATAGTTGTTTTTGAATTTATGTCAGAAATCACTCATGAGACGCTCACATTGATTCAGCTTTCAACTAGCAATCTGATATTTTGAGAGACCCTGTCGAATGAGTCGTTGTTTGCTAGGAAATTATGCTCTTTCTCTAATCAGTGCAAGCTTATCTGGATGAATTTAAGCCCTATTTCCGACAACTTTCTTATATTGTTAGCATTAAGCAGAAATCAATTTGAGTTGATGCAGAATATGAATTTTTTTGTCGCTGCATAAGAGATAATTTCAAAAATATCTTTTCTCATCATCGGTTCTCATCAGAGGATTTGCACAAATTGCACTTTTTGCTCATCGAACAAATCCAGGAGTTCTTTGACTTTTTCAGTCGGCAGTCAATGCTCATGCTCAGGGGAACATTCAGAGTAGCAATGAAGGCACTTGTAGTTGCATTTATAAGTAATATCCCATCTCACGATTATGGGAGATTTGAACCTGATAGCATCATTGTATTTCATGTTCTCTGATTTCGGAATTTTGACAATTGAAAAATCATCCATCGCATAAATCATTCATTCATTCTCGTTTCTCTCATATAGGATTCACGGCTCATCTGTCGGCGGATTGAAATGATCATTTTTGATACCCCTGTTGAGCAGGCACTTCATCGAAGAGCTCCTGATGAGCTTGATTCAATTTTTGAGCTTGTTATCTTCCATAAGAACAATGTTTAAATGCTATAAGGATCTTTTGAATGCATATCTCATGATTCGGAATATGCCCTAGCTTTGCATCAGTTGTCATTTCTGTTTTCCCTCATTTTTTTTAAAATCGGGTTATTATCCCAGATTTCACTGATTGGCCTCTCAAATATGTTATCTACAGAGTTTTCAGAGAAAAAAGGGCAGGGAAGCACTTCTCATATTTCAGTGAAGCAGATGGTGTTGACTCAAGCAGGGCATGAATATTTTAGGATATCCGGCTTTGATTCTTCATTGTCAGAGTCATTTGCCATGCAAACCTGAAACATCGTTTCTCACAATACATTCATTCTTCATGCGTATTCTTTTCTTTTTGATTTGAATACTTTTACAATCTCTTCAAATACTGATTTATCATTGTAATATCAGACCTCAAGTGATTTTCATTCTCACTGAGGAACCAGGAGATTTGTCTTATGCGCCGAGGCTCATGCATTAAATGCAAAATCTATCGTATCTGAATATTCTTGAATTCCCTGATTGACCAGAGTTGTAACAAAAGTGAATTCTATTAAATTATCCTTAAGAAATTTCAGGTTATCGGTCATTTTACCAAATGATCATCTGAGCGCACGTATGGCATCATGGGCTTCTGGGATGCAGGAATCAAGTGAAATATGCATGTTCTTGAGTCATAATTCCGCCAATCTCTTTGCTATCTTCTCATTCATAAGGATAAGATTCGATGACATCGTGACCTTCAATCATTTCTTGAATCAATATCCGATTACCTCAAACAAGTGGGGATACATAATTGGCTCTCATCAGGAGATATTCAGATTGAATACTCGCATATCCCTGAGTCCATCGATCAATCGGTATAAGGCATCCAAATCCATTTGGATGTTTCATTTTTCTTTTCTGTGGCAATGCATACAGCGCAGATTGCAGACATTTGTTATCTGCAGAGTTGCATTCAGAGGTCACGAGATGCTTGATTTGGCTCAAAAAATGATTCATTCCGGCAATGCTAAATGCTCTTCGATTGCAAGATTCTCTCAAATCATGTATTTTATAAAATCCTCATTCATTCAAAAAGATTCTTTTATAATTCAACACTGGGAGATATTTTCGCTGATTTTTCTCGGAAAAAACAAGAGCTTTTTTGTCTCCGGATGTAGGAACATGAAACTATCGAGCTCATTCCTCCAAATTATGTCATCTTTGATTTTGTAGTGCATGCTCAAAAATTATTTTACTACGCATAAGGGGTCTGATTGATTCAGGTTTCAATGCTTCAAAAATGCAGAGGCCCTGCATCATCCGGAACATATGTCAAGATATCTGCAATCTTTGCATTTTCATTCAAGATCAGTCACGCTCCTAAGCTCTTTCAGGACGTGAGATGCTGTCCAGATTTGTTTTAAAGTGTTCTTTTTGATGTTTCCGCATGAAAGCGCATCGTCATGCATATATGAACATGGGTATACATTACCATATGAATCGATTCCGCACGTGGTTCTTCATGCTGGACATCAGTAATGTCATTTCTTCATCCAGAAGATATTTTTTATTGTAGGCTTTATCAGATTGATATTAAAAATCACCTTCATATCTCCCTTCTTATAATTGATTTGATGCTTGAGTATCTTTGAATAAACACCTCTCAATTCTGATTTGGTGAGCTTTAGGCTATTCTTATTTGTCTTTCATCTTCAGGTTTCCATAAGAGGGGACACCTTGTAGAATGATGCTCCTAATTCCTGAGATAATTTTATAATATCAAGAATCTCAAGATGATTGAGCTTAGTCAAGACGGTATTTATAGAGACAGTAAATCATGCTTTAACTAATTTCCTTACTGATTCCGTAACCTGATTGAAATTTCATCATATTCTGATTTTTTCGAATGTTTCTTCATTTGATCAATCTATGCTTATCTGGATGAATTTAAGGCCAGATTCTTTTAATCTTGAAATATTCTCATCATGAAGAAGAGATCAGTTGCTTGTCATCTCAATGGTCAATCAGACTTGTTTGCAATATTTTATCACATCAAAGATATGCTCATACAGGAGAGGTTCTCAGCCTCAGACATTAAAGAATTCAACTCAACATCAGGCCATTTCATCAATAAGTTTCTTTATCGAATCCAGATCAAGTCATCGGCATGAATTATTGTGCAATTGCGAATAGCAATGCAAGCATTTGAAATTGCATATTCAAGAAGTTTCCCAATAAACAGTTCTAGGAAAAGACAAAGAATCTTCTGAAATTAACTGATTTTCAATGAATTTCACATTAGTTTCTAGCTTTACATCACTTTTTATCAGTATTCATTTATCTATGAGCGAATCAGTGAGCTCTATTATTCCATCTTTATCGAATTCAGGAAATAAACCCATTAAACCAGATTCATCATTTCAATTTAGCCTCTTGAGCAGTTTGAAATACTTAATGTCGATGACAAATCTACGTCCATCAAGCGATAGGATAAGAATTCAGAAATGCTCTTTTCTGATCAGGAGCTCATTGATGTAATAGAATTTAAGCATTTAAGGTTTTAAGGTATGAAGTAATATTTTTCGGAATGACTATCGATTTATCCTCGTCATCTGTAGTATTGTCAATAAATTCAGACAATCATATTAAATCCTTTTTTTCATAAAAATCATTGAATTCAGCATATAGCGACTCTGCATATCTGATTGCCCTAAGGTGAAAATCATCAATATTTTCTTTATAATCAAAAACATGTTCCTCATTGCAGATTGCTTCAATTATTTTTTTTTCAAGCATGAAACAAATTATCTCTTCTGTAAGCCTGCCGATTTTTTTGTGTGCAATGAGATAATGGGCCATCTCATGACCCAGTACACCAAGATAATAATCAGGTTCGCGTGCTGGCTGTCATATTATGATCAATCATCTGTCGATATTTATGGCTCATAGATTGAAATATTGGGGATACACTTCAACTGAAATCGTAATTCAAATATCTGTTTCGAAAAAACTTTCAAAAATTCTGTTCACCAGACTATATCCTTTCTTCCAAACCTTTTCAAGTTCTTTTTTAAATTCTCTTGCGTCTTTCATGATAATGCGGGAATCAGCTCAAATCAATAATTTCTCCTTGAAATATTCCAGTCAAGATTCATTTATGATAAATTTTGCATCAACCATTATCGAACATTGTTTAACAATAAAAAAAATGAGAGAGATAAATCTCTCTCATTTTTTAATCTCAACATCATGAAAATTGCCAAGATTCTGCTTCATAATATTCTTTAACAACACTCTCTTTAACTTTATTCTTGCTGTCTGCACTAGATACTTTTGATGCTTGTGTATCTTTCTTCATAAAAAAAATATTAAGAATAAAATGTTTCTATTGAAACTATAATTGATTATCTCAACTCATAACCTAGATTCTTCTCTATCCTGTCCCTTATTTCAAAGTACATGACATTTATCTCTTCGTTAGTCAGAGTCCTCTCTATCGATCTGAAAACTATCTTTAACGTTAGAGATTTGTTTGTTTCTCAGAATTTCTTGTCATTTTCATATATATCTGTAATTTTCACCTCTTCGATCAAATCTCCTCAGACATCCCTTATGACTCAGGTTATTGCAAAGAAGTCGGATTCTGTATTTTTAGTAAGTTCAAGCTCTCATGATTTCTTTTCTTCCTCGAGATCTTTCACGAATTTTTCTTTCGGTACAACCATTGATATATCCTTGTATACAGGTGGAAAGGAGCTGACTTCTTTATATTGATCAAAACTTCACCATTGTTTTGTGATTCTCTTATCTTGGCTCCAGAATATCCTGATATCAGGTATCTGCTTAAGCGCCATGACCAGCCTTTCGATTCAGAATCCAAAAGCCCAACCGTTATATTTCTCCGGATCAAGTCATAATTTCTCTAGGACTGTCGGATGGACTACTCAAGCTCAAGTAACTTCAAGCCATTTTCATTTATACATAACTTCAATTTCGAGGCTATCTGTCGTATATGGGAATGAATCTTCATTGAATCTGTATTCCATATCATCTCAGAATAGAGCCTTTATAGTATTTCATAGGACTTCCTTAAGAGTATCTTGGTTTATGATTTCTTTTTCTTTTGATGTTATCCTAAGTCAGTCAATCTGGTGAAAACATTCATGATGAGTCTTATCTAGCTCATCAACCCTGTACACTTTTCACCATGAAAGAGCTTTTACTTCTCACTCTTTTTCAAGTTTTTCAATTCATCCTCATTTTACGAGATAATGATACCACATCACTGAAGTATGCGGTCTGAGAAGGATACTCTCAGCCCTATTATCAGATTTGCTAATGAAATAGCTGTCAGAAGGTCTTCTAGCTACGTGATCTACAGGAAAGTTAAAGAGATCGAATGTCTCGAATTCAGCAACAATCTGAGGAGTGTCCACCTTATCGAATGATTCATAAAAAGGAGAACCGATAATGCTGTCTATAAGCATTTTAATCGGATGATTTTCAACCAGAGTCAAATTCGGCATGTCATATACCCTGAGTATCCTAGAAAAATATGCTCTTTCTGTCAAACTCAGACTTTCATCCTTGAGCTTTTCGCTTACATATTCTAGCCATTTCTTATCATTTTCTAGTAAGTTCATAAAACTTTTGTTATTTTCTAAAATAGATTCCACATTTGGGCCTATGCTAGGAAATTGCGCGCAATCCGTTGATTCAGCAGCGGCTGGAGTTATTGCCTGATGAGTTAAGTGACCAGTATTTGACATGATAAAGATAATTACTAATTAAAAATAGTTGGATTATAATTTATTTGTCGAAAATGTCAAGACTTATCCATTATGTGGTTTCAAATATATTAAGAAAAGCAAAATAATCAAGTTATTTATATAGACAAAATAAAAACTTCATTATCAGATAATGAAGTTTTTATTATTTTTTACAATTGGTGGCAAGGGAGAGAATTGAACTCTCGACACAAGGCTTTTCAGGCCTCTGCTCTACCACTGAGCTACCCCGCCAAATCATTTAGTGGGCTTATTATATGAAAAAAAATGCATTTGCAAATTTTTTTATAAATTTAATAAAATTCTGTTTTACGCTGGCAAAAGCTGGAAACAAAAATTATTTTATTTATTTTTTTGTGCATATGGCAATATAATTCAATTTCTTATATTCTCAATAATCTCTTTTATCATCATATTTAGCTATTTCAGTATAGATTTGGGTGTAAATTCACTTTATTGCAAACCTTTCTTCAAGCATATCTATGAATTGGCCTAACTCCAGCTCTTTAATGTGAAATATATTTCAATGAGGTTTTCTTGGTGTTGAAATCAAAAATATTCAATCATCGCTTAGCAATTCTTTGGCTTCATCGAGAAATTGCTCTTGCTTATTAATATGCTCAATTCACTCAAAACTCACAATAAGATTGAATTTCACATTTAAAAATAAGCCTAGAGCTTCCATATCTCAAATCACATATTCGGTTTTCTCATTTTTAAAAAAAGCATTCGCATGCTCTATGGCAATGGAAGAATTGTCTATTCCGATGCATTTTCATCATCCTATGCTCAATGCGAACGTTCAATATCAGCTTCCGCAAGGGCAATCAAGTATAAGGTCTTCTTTTTTGATGAAATCTTTTGCGAATTCATATCTTGCAAAGTGTGTTGCCTCAGCTTCTTCGATTGATTTTGGTGATTGTCTTTCTAGTGACATAACTTTTATTTATATCTTACCAATTTTCTTTAATCCATTTTTTGATTCAGTTCACATCGGAAAGCGAGATTTTTGTATCGACTTCCTGTCATCTTATATCTAGGAATATCTTAATATCTCAGCTTTGTTCCGATAGGAGCATTTCCTTCAGATTCAATAAGTCGTCTTTCGTTCAGTCAGTCGGTACCTTTATCGAATATTTGCTGATATTCGACTTTGTGATTTTCTCTTCTTGTTTTTCCTCTGTTTTCTTGACGGCCGTGATGATATCTTCGCCTTCATCAAGATAATTGATTATATCATCCTCATTGAAGGTTCATATTTCCTGAGCCTGATTCCTGAGCGTGGTTATAGTTGTTGATCGGATAGAGTTTGGCATGACAGCTATCTCTTCCATCTGCTCATTGAACCGTATGCTTCATTCCACCATGACAATTGAGTCTTGTTGGATGAGATTTGAGAATTTGTCATAATCCTTAGGGAACACAGTGATGACAAACTTAAAGAAAGTAGAATCGCAGTTTGCAGTCATCATGAGTTTTCATGTTTTTGTCTGGATTTTTCGGATGCTCGTGACAAGTCAGAAGAATTTGACTTTAGGATCCTGTTTCCTTTCGTATTTTCATTTCACTTCAGCTTTTGGCTTTGGGGCTTCAATTTCTTCTGGAGGCAACGGGATATCTTCAGATTTCACGACTTCATGAAAGGCATCTGACTCTCATATGCTCTCCGGATCATCAGAAATGATTCATATCGGATCTGCCTCGATCTCAGTAATCAAGAGCGCCTGTTCTTTCATTTTTTTCTTGAATTCTATCACATGTTCAAGTCCGCTTGATTTTTGATTAAGATATTTTTTGAGTCCGTCAAGACCATGTCAAGTTACTGAATATCAGATAACTTCGCGTTCTCAGCGTATTTTTTCTTCGTAAGTCATGGGATTTGCCCTTTCAAGCGAAAATCTATGGTCATCATGATTTCATCCTCATAGATCGAATAATCATATCTGATTTGTCTCTTGCTTTTTTTGGTGCTCCTTGAGGAAGCTCGTGATCTTGCCTATCGAAGCAAGCAAGGAAGAACGCTCTCAGAATGCATCCAAGGCACCGGAAAGTATAAGCGCCTCCAGGGATTTCTTATTGATGACATCTCATGAGGTCTTATTTATGAGATCGACTATATCGGTGTATTTTCAATTTTCCCTTCATGACCTTATTGTGTCTATCGGTCAGCTTCCGAGTCACTTGATGGCCTTAAGCCCGAAACGGATGTTATCATTGTCTATATATGTGAAATGCTTCATCGATTCATTGATATCCGGAGCAAGTACATTTATCTTCTTTGCCTTGCACTCATCGATTTCGAGCGTTATCCTGTCGATATCTTCTTCATCCGATACCATGAGCGCAGTCATGAATTCGGTAGGGAAGTAAGCTTTCAGATACGCTGTCTGGTATGCGATCATAGAATAACATGCGGCATGCGACTTATTGAATCAGTAACCGGCAAACGGCTCGATGATGTCCTCGAATATATATTTCGCCAATTCTTTAGGGTGTCATTCAGTGATGGCGGCTTGGATGAATTTTTCTTTCTGCTCCATAAGCAGGTCAACCTTTTTCTTACCGATCGCACGCCTCAGGATATCCGCTTCTCATAGGGAGAATCATGCAAATGCCTGAACAAGCTGCATTATCTGCTCCTGATAGACTGCGATTCACTGTGTCGGTTTTAGGATGACCTCAAGCGAAGTATGCGGATATTTTACTTTTTCCTTTCAGTGCTTCCTGTTGATATAGGTCGGGATATAAGCAAGCGGTCCGGGACGGTATAATGATACCATAACAATGATATCTTCAAATGCGTTGGGCTTCAGTTCTTTCAGGTACTTTCTCATTCAAGACGACTCAAATTGGAATACTCATGTCGTATCTCACTCCGCGAATATCTTAAAAACCTTCTTATCTTCATAATTGATTTTGAGCAGATTTATATCTGTGTCATGCTGTCTTTTGATGATTTTCAGGCATCTATCGATGATCGTGAGATTCCTCAGTCACAAGAAGTCCATCTTAAGAAGTCAGAGGTCTTCGAGCGGATATTGCGATAGCTGGGTCACGGTAACGGTATCATCTTTAGGCGGATGCTGCAGCGAGCAGAAATTCGTCATTTTCTCAGGCGCGATGATTACGGCACAAGCATGGACTCAGAGCTGCCTGACAGAACCCTCCAGCCTCATTGCATTATCGATTATCTTCTTGTATTTTTCACTAGACATATAAAGCGCCTTGAACTCAGTACTTTCTTCAAGAGCGTCTTTGATTTTAATTCATGGCTTTGAAGGTATCAGCTTCGCAACATTGTTCATCTCAGAGAAAGGAACTCAAAATGCCTTTCAGATATCTTTTACTGCTGCTCTTGCCGCCATCGTACCGAATGTGCAGATTTGAGCAACGTGATCATGTCAGTATTTATTTCGTACATATTCAAGTACTTTTCACCTTCACTCATCAGAAAAATCGACATCTATATCGGGCATCGATACACGAGCCGGATTCAAAAATCTCTCGAAGAGAAGCGAATACTTAAGCGGGTCGATATCCGTAATTCATGAAAGATACGCCAAAAGCGCTCCGGCAGCAGATCATCTTCACGGTCAGACCGGAACTCAATTATTCTTCGCCCAATTTATGAAATCTGCGACGATGATGAAATATCAATTGAATCACATGAGCTCAACTACAACCAGCTCATACTCCAGCCTATCGATTATATGTATCTGTTCGGGGGTCAGTGTTTCTATGAATGCCTTCTTTTCATCTGAGAAATATGATTTCGACAATGCTTGGAGCTCTTCAGCCGACATCTGGCTAAGTTTCTTATCAGGTCACGGAACATCGGATTTGTTCACCAGCATGAAAAGGGTTTTTTCATCAAATCAATATTCATATCTGTCATTGAGTCATTTCATACAGAGATAGCGCAGGCACCATTCTTCAGGTCATAATTCCTTTAAATCAGGTACATCCTTTGCATATTCGATATATCTGCCATGAATTATCTTTTCGGCTTCTCATAATTCAGACACCGGGATGAGAGTCTGTCAGTAAGGTATCTCTATATTCACTTTTTCGGCAATCTCAAGTGTCGCATTGCAGGCGTTAGGGGAGTATGAGAAAATCTCCCTCATTTCAGCAGCTGATCTGAGAGCATAATTTCATTCTATGAGAGTCGGTCTGTCTGGATCATCAAGAGGTCTTCAGTCTCATATTGAGAATAACAGATCTTGTGCCTCTGCATCGTTTTCAGTCAGATAATGCGCATCATTGGTTCATACGACTTTTAGGTCATGGTTCCTGGCAAGAGCAAGGATGTACTCATTTACTTTTGATTGGCTCGGGCGATCGGGATGCTCTTGGATTTCCAGGTAAAAATCTTCCTTTCAGAAAATGTCCTGATAGAATTCGATCCTGGACATTATGAAATCCTCGCTTTTTCAGGTTATTATATGCTGTGCGATCTCTCAGAGGAATGATCAAGAAAGCGCAATGACATTAGATGAAAATTTTTCCAGCAGATCAAAATCGATTCTTGGCTTGTAATAGAATCAGTCCAAGTATGAGATTGTCGTCAGCTCGATTATATTCTTCAAACCGTCTCTATTTTTCGCCAGAAGCACTATCTCGTAGAATTCATTGTCTTTTTCTTTATTTCAGATTCATTTCTTTGAAATCGAGGCTTCGATTCAGATTATCGGATTAATATCATTTTCCTTGCACGCTTTATAGAACTCAAAAAAACCGTACAGATTTCAAGTATCGGTTATCGCCAGTGCCGGCATTCATAATTCTTTCGCTTTTTTTACAAATTCTTTCGGCTTTCCGAGTCATTCCAATATTGAAAAATTCGTGTGTACATGCAGATGGACGAATGACATTTCTTCTGATTGCAAAATAATAAACTTCTAAAAAACGATGTCATAAAATTCAGTCTGACACCAAGTCTTTTCACTGCCTCTGAATATACTTAAAAATCACGATAATTCAAAGTCAAATTTAAAAATATTCAAATGCAGGAGGAGATTGGCAAACATGATTATATTGAAATTAATAATCCCGAGTTGCCTCGGGATTATTTTTATGCGACTGTTTCTTTCAATTCGCTTATTTTGAGTTTTTCTTTTTTCTCATTCTCTACTTTGTCATAGATTTCTTTGACAATTCATTCGGTTTCAATCAAGAATGTCTTAAAATTATTCAGATCTTCATGGAAGTTTATGTACATGACAAGGAAAGAGATGATTATTCCTCAAGTAGCTATATATAATGGATGAAGTGGAATATTGAACAGCCAGACGAAGAAAAATATATACAGGAATACAACAAAGAAATATATCATCGAGTAAATAGTTCAGAAGAATCAGATTATCATCGGGCCAGGCAGGAGCTTTTTATTGACTATGGAATTGATGAATGAGAATATGTATTTTGTCGCCAATTTATAAGTTATATAATCGTAAATGTAGAATACAGTCCGATAGGCATATTTGATCACAGTCCATAGGAAATGGAATACTTTTGTCAGAAGTCAATTGAAGAATATTGTCGAAAGGCTGGTTTTGAGAGATTGCACCAATAAAGCCACAGCCACGACCAACAATATATTTGTCAGTCATATTCATTGTACGCTTGTTATCATTGAATCACTGACTCTTCATATCATTATTGAGTCAAATGCAACTTTTCAGAAGGTAGTATTATTAGTAGAACTTAGAATGTCAGTTCTCAGAAAACTTCCATTGAAATTAAGATATCAGAATAATGAAATAAGCAGCATACAGAAGATTGACACCCCGAATCAGAGAGTTTTTGATTTCAGGAAGCTGTGTTTTCTTGTTAATATCTTGTATTTTTCTTTAATTGCCACATTCAAAGGTTTGAATTTGATTTTGTCGATTTCGGATAATTTTTCCCTTGTTCATTTAGATACCCTATTCCTATAGATGATTATCATGAAATAGATATAAATCATCTTAAATATCTCATCTCACCAAAGCTTATCCTTATTATTGATGTAAAAATACAGCAAGAACACAAGCAATAGATTGTTCCTTTTTTTCGGAATATCGTAAAGCTTGAATAAGATAGTGTTAACCTCGATGTTATTTTTATCTTTAAGATTCTTCAAATTATCGACATTATGCTTGAAGTCTCACAAAAATGCTAAGTATTTAAGTTTTGTATGATCGAATATCTCTTCATTGTCCTTCTTGAGGAAATGCTTCAGTTGCTTTATGAGATCCTCAAAAAGTATATCCTCTTTCTTATTCTCGGATAGCAGAAGCTCCATGAGATAAAAGAGCTTATTATCTCTTATGACAGTATGTATGAATCTATTGATATTATATGAAATCATTGCATTTTAAAAAGTGTACTTGTTTTATCATAACATAAAAGTACGATTATGGCAAAAATGACTGCATATAAAGGAAATCAGTAAAATATCATAAATCCATCGGGATATGTAATTATCTGCAATCATGTTTTCGAGCTCCTACTCAGGATCTCTCCAGTAGTCATTGATATACAAAGCTATTTCAGGTGTCCTAGGAAATCATAATTCTTTGGCGAATTCATTTGGCTGGCTTTCAAAATCGTTGTCTCATTCCATCCAATTCCTTCATTGCGTGGCATGTCAGAATTCATGAGCTATTACATATTTAAGCACTTCAAAAGGCATATCCCTAGGGATTGTAAGCTGCATTATCTTGCATCATTCTTTTATATCAGGAAAATGCATCATCTGTCCAAGCACTCATTCATGTAATGCCATGATTATCATATTATCAGTCACAATATCAAAGTGCTCTTCGGGCATTTTCAACAATACCTCCAGAAAAGCATCCTTTGCTTTTTGGTAAAATTGAATGCTTTGCTGCGAAGAAATGAAATCTTTAACTTTTTTTATATCAGCCATATGGTTCTGATGGGATTATTGTATTTACTTAATTATTTGCATGATAAGATGCTGAAACCTCAGTATCAGAAATTGCCCTATTATAGACACGAACTTCATCTATGGCACCTAAAAATGCTTCAGATGTATAGTCGGAACCATTGCCGATGCTAAAGTTATTGGCGCTTCATATATTGGCATTATTAATAGAACTTCCATTCAATACTCCGTTTACATATAAATTAACTTTAGAATTTTTTCTTGTTAATGTTACAAAATACCATTGATTAAGTCATAAAGATGTTGCGCCCGTAGTAACTCAAGTTCACATCCAAGCTGTGAGCTTATTTTTGTATATATAAAATTCCACGCCTGGTCTATTTCATAAATTATAATTTCATGCGATGTAATTCACGTTTTTTTTCGAAGAATTATTTATCCATGCTGAAATAGAAAAATCTATTGTGCCAATTATGAGTGGGTTGGCAGTACTGACGACTTCAGTCGTTCAATTGAAAATTCTTGCATTTCATATTTTACCTGCTGATGAAGTTGTTCAGCTTAAAGTTCAGTTTTTTCAGTTTCAGCTAAAGTCTGCTAATATATTTCAACCTTGCTCATCCATGCTCCAATAGGCAATCAGTCATGTTGAATATTTTGATAAGATAGTATCGTTTATTGTTTCGCTTGCAGATAATTTGGTTACATAAATTCATGTTCATGCGTTAATTAAATCAACTCCGGTAAATGTATTTGAGATTTTATTTTCGACAGGGTCGAGAGTTCAACTGCTTAATAATATTCATATATTGTCTCATCTCGTGATCGGGTGTCTTTTTGAATAATCTGAAGCTAAAGATATAGGCACGAAACTTAATGCGCTATTGCTTCAATCTTCTAAAAAACCCATTAGCTGAAACTTGCTCTGGCTTGAGTTTATGGAATAAGTGTAAAATACTCAACTATCTAATGGATCTCTTCATCAGTCAGACAGCTTGATCATACTCAATACGTTAGCTCAAGCCTTTCATTGATATGATGCGGGTGTACCTGAGGCAGTAAGAGCTATATATGAATCTGGCATTGGATATTTGCCAGCCATTGCATAATTAATAGACAATCATTTACTGATATTATTCATATCAGCAAGACGTGTAGAGTCTCGAGCTGATGCTGATTGGGAGGAAAAAGACAAAAAAGCTATAGTCGATAGAATTGCGAGAATAACTATTACAACGATTAATTCTACAAGCGTGAAAGCGGTTTTTCTGATAAGTTTTTTATTGAACATGATGAATGATTGAAGAATATTTTTCAGATTATAGTAGACAACTTCACTTATGTCAAAGTAAACTGAATTTATTTATTATTAACTCGAGAAGCAGTATATAATCTTTGATTCAAGTTTGAATTCTTAACCATTAATTGAACTTACGACTTTTTTCTTAACTTGAAATTCTATAGCCGATATATTCTGCTTTTTGGATTTTTGTTCTATTTTCCTAATTATTTTCTCATAAAAAAGATACAGTGAAGCTGATTTGATATGGCTGTCAGTATCCATGTTATCTCTGATGAAATCTTGAAATGCTCGGTAATGTTCCTTGAATCAGCAATTGGAAACTATTTCAAGCATTCATAGGATAACATGGTCTCATAATATATATCATCTGATATCTCATATTGAATAATCGAAAATGTGCATGAGAGTCATATTCAGATAATTCAGAGCCCTTTCGTGCTGGAAATCATCGGAGAAGTCAAAAGAATATTGCAGAGAATCAGCATGGAAATATAGGTTGTGGGCTTTGTCGAGGATGATAGATAGATCTTTTCTGGAAATGCCTGACTTGAGGATATTGCATACTTCCTTATTAGCTATTTCATTGAAAATCGGTGTTACGGTGATGTTTCAAGATCTTCAAGCTTTGTCTTGAGAATTTCATAAGTACAGCCTAAGTATTGCCAACTTCTTGACATCCAGATATCAGGATTCTTGAAGTTGTTTTATTCTTATATTGTCTTTTCTGAATCAAAAAGCCCTATGATCAAATAGGGTTTTTTGGAGGGTTTCAGTGTTCAGATTATTATTCAATGGAACTTATCAAAAATTTATTGAATATATAATACATAATTTAAGAGTTTTATCAAGTTAATTCAGAATTTGTGAAATGCCCTTATTAATGTAGTTAAGAATTGTCTAGCATAGATATGGATTAGCTTTTTTGATATATTGTGATTTTTGAATATAATCAGACTGTTTAATTTGATAACTTTTCAAGTATGGATCATCAGAATATTACAACGGTTTTTGAATTGCCGAATAAGACAATAGTCAAAAATTTTGGCTTAGTGAGATGAATAACAGTAAGGTCGAGATCGATTTTCGGAACAATAGGTGGCGCACTCCATACTATTGTAGGCTGAAACATAACTGTATTCACAAATCTATGCGAACAGACACGTAAGGAGTCGTTTGAATTAATGGTTAAGCATGCAGAAGAAATGTGAGCAAATGCGATCGTAGGAGTGCATTACGACGCGAATGAGGTAATGTCGAGCGTAACAGAAGTGCTCTGTTACGGAACTGCAGTCCTGGTTCAGCAAAAATCCGAATAATAATTTTGCCATTATTCCAAAAACCCCCAGTCAATCAGGGGGCTTTTTTATCAGTAAATAGCGGTCCGGATATTGAAGTCTTATCAAGCAGTAGGGGAGAGGAAAGATTTCTATCGAAAAATTAATATTAATTTAAGGCAGAATCGTATTCTTCATAGAAATACTGATAAATGCATATCCAACATCAGTACTATTATCAATTAATTTCAGATACAATGAAATCAAATCCCTTGGACAATAATATTGCTTATTTAAGATTCGCAAAAGAAGCGCTTGAGATGATAGTTCAATATTCAAAAAAAGTTGCTACGGTCCATGGGATGCTTCATCCTGAGACTCATGAGGTGCATGGATATGTTCTGAAACTTATCAAGAGTATCGAAAAATCTCAAGATGAGACCTTAATCGATCATCGATCAATAATGAATTCACTGGAATCTCTTCGTAAAATCACAAAATGATTCTCTCTACCTGACTGAGCTTGCTGAACTTATGCAGCGCTATACGAAATGCTAGATGCTTTTGATGTAGAATCCTCAGAATATTTAAATAGTTCTAATGTAGCGATCGGATAATCGCTCACATTAGTTTATAGCTATTAAGTTCATTAAAAAAGCCCCCTACTTTCGTAGAAGGCTTTTTTTGATTATCTTTTGGTAACGCTACGGAGAATCGAACTCCGATTTACGGGATGAAAACCCGTTGTCCTAACCGTTAGACGATAGCGTCATATAATATCTTAAAATCAGTTGGAATATATAAAATCAAATGGTCGGAATCGTGAGACAAGAACTCTGTAGCCTCACGGTTGCAATGTGTGTGACCGAAGACAATTGCAATGTGTTTTTTGATCAAATGGTCGGGAACGTGAGACTCGAACTCACAACCCCACGCTCCCAAAGCGTGTGCG
>CAZKLD010000004.1:0-6295 GCA_964553745.1 uncultured Candidatus Peribacteria bacterium
GTTGGATTGTCAAAACTATTTTTAACTTTTTTTCTTGTTAACGACTTTTTGGCTTCAGTAAGCGATGTATTAATTTAGAAAAAATTGAGTTTTTAACATTTTGAAGTGTCTGCCGTTCAATTTTTTTTATCAATAACTTACTTACCTTATTTCCTATACTATATATATGTATTATTTTTATATATAGTAATGGGGAATTACTATCGCTTATGATCTTATGAATCCTAAGCTTTCTTATGTCAGAATCATCGCCAATGCCAGATGCTTATCTCTAAGCTCTAAACTCTCGGCTCTAAATTCTATTATGGTGGGCCTGGTTGGAATTGAACCAACGGCCAATTGGTTATGAGCCAACTGCTCTAACCCCTGAGCTACAGGCCCGATTAGAGTTTTTAAGTTAGGAATTATGAGTTAAGGTCTGAAAATTATCTATTTCATCTTATAACTTATAATTTATAACTTATAACTAATTTATGGAAGGAGAGGGGTTCATTGCTCAATCGGCGCAGACGCCTTCGGGCCAGAAGACAAAACTTTGTCTTCTTAAAATCCTTTTCAGGATTTTACCCTCTTATTCGAACCCCTAAGGATTTGAGATAAGATTGAGAATGAATATCACTCTTTTTCCAAATTTAATTGGCGGAAGGAGAGGGGTTCGAACCCTCGCGGCACCTCGCGGCACCCTACAGCTTTAGCAAAGCCGCCTCTTCAGCCACTTGAGTACCCTTCCGTAGAAGAATTGAGGGCTGAGATACTAGGACTGAGATTTGCCTCAGTTCTTAATTCTCGCTTCTCAGTTCTTAATTATTTGGGAATCAACTATTTAAATGAGCAAAAATGAACAAGAAAATTGTTCAATCTTCCTGTCATTGATTATTATGTCTCAGTCCTAAGTTCTAAAAACTCAGTTCTAATATGGCGGAGAGACAGAGATTCGAACTCTGGGTGAGTTGCCCCACGACAGTTTTCAAGACTGTTCCATTAAACCACTCTGGCATCTCTCCGTAATGTCTATTTAATGCTGAAAACGCTTGGTTTTAAGTCAGCGGGGTGTATTCTATCAAAAATATTTTTGTTGTCAAAACTTTTTATGAATTTAAAAAAAGGGGCTTTATTTCCCATACTATATATAGGGAGATTGCTATTTGCCAGATTTCAGCATTAAAGATATCTTGTTTTCCTGATCCTTTCTCCAGTTTTCAATCCCAGCTCATGTGCCTTCTTTTCCCATTTCAATTTCATCTTGTCGCTGATCCTCATTCATCAAGCATATATGGAATATATCTTTTCGCATCAAAAAAGTCCGCACGCCATCCGTAATATGAATCGTGGATATCTGGTGATTCACATCAGATGATTGAATGGGAAAGGTGCACCTGATGAACATAATATTATTCAGATTTTTCAGCTAACGGGCTTCAGTCTAGGCACCACTCAGAATTTGAAAGTCACCATAGTAAGGCATCTCTCGAGAAATCTTTTCATCGCAGAGCTTACTGAGTACTCATAAATCGGAGATACCAATATCACTATATCCGCTTCTACCGTTGCCTTCTTTATCATCTCAAAATCATCCCTGATCGGACAAGTTGCGCCAGTAGGATCGATGTCTTGCGTGCATAAATTGCATCCGTTGCAAAACTTGATGTTTCAATTAAGCAAATCGAATCTCTCAACTTCAATATTAGGGATTGACTTTGCCAGTCAGTCCATAAACATCTCAGAGAGTCAAATGGTCACTCAATGCTTATTATGCGTTCAGTCCAACAATACAGCTTTCATGTTTCTTGAATTAATGTCGATCATATTATACGAAACTTGTAAGAAATTACAATAATTCGATAATCCGGCCTTATGAAGGTTTTTCTCCTTATTACAGATTGACAATGGCTTCTATAAATATTATAATGCCGCCATCATTCTATAACTCAAAATTATAGGATTTTAATTTTAATCGCTTACTCTAAATTACAGTTTTAAGCACCCTCTATTAGTCTTAACTTCAATTTTATGCATACATACAAAAGAAAAAGAGCCTTCACCCTAGTCGAACTTATCGTAGTTATTGTAATACTCGCGATACTCGCCACTATTGCATTCCTTTCATTCAGCAATTACTCATCCGGGGCCAGAGATTCGACCAGGCTATCAGACTTGAGCAATATCGCCAAATGATTTACAGTAAACCAGGCAGTCTGATGAAAATATCCCGTGCCCGATAAGAAAGTTCCCATCTTCTCATCATCCTGAGTGCTCATATGATACCAGTGAGAGGCATGAACCTCGACTCTCAATATGATAAAATTCTCCGCTTGATGATGAAAAGACCCGCTCGATAATGTCTATTATACATATTCTTCAAATGCCACACAGAACAAATATCAGCTAATCACATTCCTCGAGAATAATTTTGTCGCTCATGATTTCAATCCTTTCTCGGCAGACAAGATAAATGCCACTGACTATTCAAACAGATACCCCTATGAAAGATGAAACCAGCTTTGAATAATATTGTCAAAAACGACTTCCGCATCCTGAAGCGTCTCATACACTCCTCTTCAAGATATCCCATCATTCCAGGCATCATCGGAATGATTCATAATCTCTGATTCTACAATAAACACCTGAATGGTCGCAATAGTCAGCAGGAGCTCTCCGCCATCTGCGGTGACAGTGGGTGCGCTGAGTGCATTCACTAGCCCCGAAAACCCTGTTCCGACCACAGAAATCACAAGCTGAGACCAGATAAAATCAGATACCGATATCTATAAACTCTCAAATTCTTGAAGCGTTTTCATATTCGGAACATGAAGCTTCTATACGCAGAACTGGGCCTCTAATTCTTGTAATCCTGATAATATCAGCGTTATAACGAAAAGCGATTTCTCTTCTGCATACGTCATACCGGCAAATACAATCGTTAAAGTTCCGAATTGAAACTATAACCTAGACTGAAACACTTCTTCGGTTGGACACATCTCTTTTGCCTGAAACTGCTCCGCCCTCATCTGAGAAAGTGCGAACTGAGTAAGATTCAATGGTTTGACGACATGATGATGAAATGTTTCAGGAAGATGAGTAATCTGAATAACCTGATGAAACAATATAGCCCTGAATATGACAATCAGCTGAAATAAATCCAATACCACCAACAATTATGGCGATAGCCTGTCATTATTGGGCGATAATTCAACTCTGAAGAATATCGTTGTGTATGATGCTATCAGGGATTGAATTCTCGTATCATGAGTCAATGATACATTGGTAAATCTGATTGCATACAACAACTGAAATGGCATAGGCTTCTTCTGAATCAGCGTCGGTGGAAATCACAATTACCTGAATAACATCCAATCTTTCAACAATTTTGAATGAATAAAGATACAATGACAGAATGGCACATATAATAACATGCTCATATACAACAATGGGAATCATGGCCTATATATGACAAACATACAGAACAGCACAGTGTACAACATAGAAACCTCAGGTAATGGAAATGTATGATTCAATGTCCAGAATTCAACATCCTCGAATAATGTCCTCTCGAGCATACAGAGCTTCCACAATTCTTATTGACTTCAATCATTCTGATGAACGGAGAGCACCTATTACTGACAAGCTAAGATATATTCCTGCTGGTCAGACTGCTCCACGAGCTCACTTCCTGCCTGAACTGATTGACTTATGTGATGGGCGAACTGAACAAATGTCAATACATGAGCAATCGACTGTTCGAATCATGCTCAGCCTCAATGATGATTCGATTGGTCTGTTTTAGCCTGAACTGTGGGAAATTACACCTACACATGATTCGGATGCAGCACGATATGAACTGTAAATTTTACTGCCTTGCCTATTGCCGGGTACACATTCGGATCGAATCTGGCGAATCAGACGCGTCCTGTTATATGCCCAGCCTGAAGCTCTTGTCCGGATTGAACCAATCTGCAGTACTTCTGAGCTTCTTGAAATGATTACTTCCCTTCCAAGAAAATCTGAGAATGGTAATATGGAGAATCCGAGAAAAAGAAATCCTCCCGATCAATCGGGAGGATTTCTTTTTCTAATTTTCCCAATTTTCTTGCATCCTCGATAAAAACCATATAATGCCTTCGCATCAGTTAATAACATAAAAATGTTTAATAAAAAGGTAATATATATAGGATTTTTTACGATCATCATTGCTGTTTGAGTGCTTATTTTCGGGTATTATTATTGAGGAGATAAGAAATTTTCAACAGAGAAGATTCAGGATGACCAGCAGGATGCCATTTTCCAGGAGGAATCACTCAGCAAGGAAGAAAAATTGGCGCAATTCAAAAGAAGGATGAACTTCAGGTCCATACTCAGGAAATGAGATTTCTATTCCATCAAGAATATGAAAGAAACGGCTCTGCAATATTATCTCAATGCCTACAAGAGGCTTCCTAACGACACGGTTCTCGAAAAGAAGATATGAGATACTTATTTCGAGATGAAGAATTACGAGAAGGCTTATGAGTACTACAAGAAAATCCCTTCCGGAGACATAGACCTGAAGCTTAAGGATAAGATGCTCCGGGCACTTCTATACACCTGAAACAAGAACATGCGCGATGAATTCAACCAGATAATCGCGCCAAAGGATATGAAGGATTATTATGACAAAGTCCTAGTCTGCTACACTTGAATCAGCAATTGCCTATCAGAGATAAGGACTTATTCATGATCCGTCGATAAGATCAAGTGAATCCAGAAGAATATGGTGGATTATTCGAATGTGACTGATAGCGATCCGAATTCCAAGTATGCTGCCCTCGCATGAGATTTTTTCAAGAATAAGGATTACTTGGCAGCCGCACTCGTAAGCCAGGAGACACTCTCCAAGAGATCCAACTATACCTCCGTGCTCAAAATCGCATGATTCTCATGGTATGAGCTCTGAGACTACAAGAAAGCCAATGATTACCTCCAGAAGTATTATGCGATTGAACCGAAAGATGTAACCGTTACATATCTGCTTTGAATAATCAATTTCTATACGGAGAATTACATATCCTCAAATCTCTATTTCAATGCTGCCGTCCTCAATTGATACAGGCCGAAAACCGAGCTGCAGAAGCGACTTGCATACAACTATTATATCATAGGAGACAAGAAGAACATGCTCAAAGTCTTCAGATATATCCTCGATGAGGAAGATACGACCCAAGACGATTATTCTGTGGCTCTCTTCACCGCAATCGAAGAGAAAGAGTACTCAAAAGCAATGCTCTGGGCAAACAAATGAGCCACAAGATTCCCCCAGGCAGATATGATTTTTGCCTTCAGATGATGGCTATACAATATCCGGAAAGATGAGTCTAGTGCGATTAAAAACCTCCAGACTTCCATATGAATGAACCCTAGAAATGCGGTAGCCCTCTTCAATATGTGACTCATAACCCAGGACCGCAACAATTTTCCTGATGCCAAGAAATATTTCCAGAGTGTGATAGAGGCGGACAAGAATTGAACATTCTGAGAAAAAGCCGAAGAACAGCTAAAAGATATGCCTAGAAAGATGAATGAGCTTCTGTCCCAGAGCTGAGCTACTGCAGCAAATCCACAACAATAAATTGAAAAATGAAAAAAATATAATATCATAATGCGAATCCAGGCCTATGAAGGCGTATATATCGAATCCTTAACCGTAACATCATGTCAGAAAAAAAAGATTTCAATAGCGAGAAGGCTAAGCGGAACATTGAAACCCATGCTTGAATACTTAAAGAAAAAGAGAAGGATGAGCTTGAATGAAGAATCGTAGAAACCCTTAAAAAGCTCAATTGAAAGCTCACGAAAAAAGAGATCATGGAGCTTTTCCATAGGATAGAAGTCAGCAAAGGCCTCGATGGGCTTAAATCGGAACTGGAGAAAGAGAAAAAATTATGATGAAAGGAGATAACGGATGAGCTACTGTGATCGATATTGGATCTCATCAAAGAAGCCAAAGAGGTGGCCCAGAAATGAATAGAGGAACTCAAATTCGAGCTCAACAAGTTAAATGAATCCAAATTCTATGAGATAGACAAGAAAGCATATCTCAGTTCCCGATTCCCATGGGTCAAGAAACTCGAGGATTCTGAGCTCGGCAAGAATATCGTCCTAGATATGGCCTGAATAGCCGTCGGCCTGGCAGATTCCGCAGAAGCGGTATTCAGATTGCTCCTTGATCTCATCATGGATTTGATCAAGCTGCCCAGAGACTTGGCCAGAAAATTGAAATAATAAAAATAACAAAAAAAACCTCCCGCATTTGCGGGAGGTT